>NZ_JBVHCY010000010.1:0-165339 GCF_057922445.1 Flavobacterium sp. UM26
ACTACAGTATTTGAAGCATTTTTCCAAGAATAGGTCACTGTTCCTACAGCACCTGTTACAGCACCCGCAGTTACCGAACCAGTGCTAGCACCAAAGCAAGACACATCAGTTTTAGAAGAGGCTGCCAATGCTAAAGCTGCTGCTGGTTGACCAATAGTTACTGAATTCGATTTAGAAGAACATGAATCAGTTACGGTTACAGTATAAGTTCCCGCTGGTAAGTTGTTTACTGTTGCAGTAGAACCCACTACAGTATTTGAAGCATTTTTCCAAGAATAGGTTACTGTTCCTACAGCACCTGTTACAGCACCTGCAGTTACCGAACCTGTGCTAGCACCAAAGCAAGATGCATCAGTTTTAGATGAAGCTGCCAATGCTAAAGCTGCTAATGGTTGACCAATGGTTACCGAATTCGATTGTGAAGAACAAGAATCAGATACGGTTACTGTATAAGTTCCCGCTGGTAAGTTGTTCACTGTTGCAGTAGAACCTACTACAGTATTTGAAGCATTTTTCCAAGAATAGGTCACTGTTCCTACAGCACCTGTTACAGCACCCGCAGTTACCGAACCAGTGCTAGCACCAAAGCAAGACACATCAGTTTTAGAAGAGGCTGCCAATGCTAAAGCTGCTGCTGGTTGACCAATAGTTACCGAATTAGATTGCGAAGAACAAGAATCAGTTACGGTTACAGTGTAAGTTCCCGCTGGTAAGTTGTTTACTGTTGCAGTAGAACCCACTACAGTATTTGAAGCATTTTTCCAAGAATAGGTTACTGTTCCTACAGCACCTGTTACAGCACCTGCAGTTACCGAACCTGTGCTAGCACCAAAGCAAGATGCATCAGTTTTAGATGAAGCTGCCAATGCTAAAGCTGCTAATGGTTGACCAATGGTTACCGAATTCGATTGTGAAGAACAAGAATCAGATACGGTTACTGTATAAGTTCCCGCTGGTAAGTTGTTCACTGTTGCAGTAGAACCTACTACAGTATTTGAAGCATTTTTCCAAGAATAGGTCACTGTTCCTACAGCACCTGTTAAAGTTCCCGCAGTTACCGAACCTGTGCTAGCACCAAAGCAAGACGCATCAGTTTTAGATGAAGCTGCCAAAGCTAAAGCTGCTGCTGGTTGAGTAATAGTGATTGTTAAAGCAGCAGTACTGCAACCATTCTTATCAGTTGCAGTAACTGTATATGTTCCTGCGGCGAGATTAGTTCTGTTTTTCGGATTGTTGGTTCCAGTTAAGTCTGACCAATCGTAAGTGTAAGGACTTGTACCTCCAGTTGCATCATTTAATGAAATTGATCCAGTTGTTCCTCCAAAACAGTTTACATTTGTCTTTGATAACAGCGTTAGAGTAGGACAAGGTATGAATACAGAGGGTGTAGTTATAGTCATTGACGACGGGGTACAAGTAGAGTTTTTGTAATTTAAAGTAGAACTACCAACTACTTGATTTCCACAACTAGAACTTGGAGGAGTTAGTTTATAATTTAAAGTAACTGTTTCGGTATTTAAAAAATCAATATTCCATGTTATTTCTTGTCCAACTACCGAAGTTGTTCCTTTTGTAACGTTCACTCCGCTAATGCCATAACCTGTTGGAATAGTTTCTTTTTCAACTAAACTTTGGGCAACCCAAGTAATTTGTGTCGCGATATTATTATAAACTGTAGTTAAATTGGATCCGCTATAAGTTATAGTTGCTGGACTTCCTTGAATTCCGTCTAATGTAAACTTTGCAACATATCGATCACTTCCTACAGTATTTATATCACCTGAGATTCCTCCAAATAAACCAACTGCAAAAATTTGATTATTGTAAACCACAGAGGATACGGTTGTTGTTTTTGCTGCTGTTGCTGCTGCAATAGCCGATGTAACACATACACTTGTTGTACTTACAGTATTGCATGAAGTGGTGTTTCCTGTGTCTCCTGTTCTATTGGCTACTCCATCAGTTAACAAAATTATACTTCTAGCAGTAGTACAATCAAATCTTCCATTAGTGTTTAACTCTGTACTTGCTTTAACTATACCATCTTGAATGTTAGTTGCATTCGTTGCTGTTAAATTGTCAATTTTACTTTTTAAAGTAGCAATATTCGTACTATTCAAAAAAAGAAATCCACTTTCTAGTTTAGCATTAGTGGTATACGAAACTATGGCTATTCTATTATTTGGGTTAGCTGCTGCAGCGTCGATAAAGGATTTAGCTGCATCTTTTGCATATTGCATTGATTTTTTAGAGTCTCCCGCTATAGTGTTATTCATACTCCCCGAAACGTCTATTACTAGAACTACATCAGAATTTCTTGCAGCTGGGTTAGATCCAGTGATTTGTAATTGAACATCAATAACGCCGCAATTGGTTGCACTATTTGTAACTGTTTTTACAGGCGTCATAGTTTGTCCATAAATCCAACTTGATACTAATGTACATAGTATTACCAAATAGTATTTATGAATATTAGTATTAAAATTTCTTGTGGAGAGTATATTTTTTTTCATGATGAATTGTTTTAAAAATGTAAGAATCACTTTTAAATGAAATACTAGTCGTTATTAGGATTTAATACGTAGGTATGTAAAATGGTGTTTACTTTGTAAGAATTACAATTTTTAGAAGCAGCAATAATCTGATTGGTAGACCATCGTGCAAGTGCAGTACCAGAGGGGATAGTTAACTTCGCTAAAAAATGGATAGATTCACCGGGCTCAACATTGACTTCTGTAATTTGATTTTTGTTAGAATCTAAAAAAACAGTAGAGAGTACCACATTTTTATTGGTCGCACTTTCATCTGGATTTTTATGGTTTGAATTAGCAGTATTGGATGATAAAAAATAGGTGTCTGATGTGAATCCATTATTGGTAATTATCATTTTGTAAATTACACCTTCAGAAGATGCGCTATCAACATTACCATTATCTTCGACAACTAATGTAGCTTTACATGAATTTTGCCCATATACAACTGAACTACCTATTGAGATAAAGACAATAAGTAGTAAACTTTTAGTGAAGTTTTGTATTGAAGATTTTGTTGGGTTAGTAGGTAAGTTTATTTTTTTTTGAGTAGATGTAGCTTTCATTGCATATAATTTTAAGAAACAATTTTTGATTTGATTAACTGATTCAAAATTAGATACAAAGAAAATATTCACCTTTTTTTTTCTATCAACAACCTAAAAACTCGTTAAAAAGCGTTTTTTTGTTATATTTTTTTTGTTTTTGGCTCATTAATATTTATTTAAATACTTAAAATCCTACGTAAAAACTACTATTTTATTTCAAATGTTTAGAATTCAATATCTTATAAAAATATTATTTGAATTGTATTTTAGCCTTCATTATTGTTTTGAGCAAAATAAAGACTAAACAATTGTTAATTTATTGTTCGTTATATGAAGACTAAAAAAATAACCGTAATTTAAATGTCTTAAAAAATTAATGATTGATTTTTTATAAAAAAGGAGATTAGCCTCAAGGGAAAGAGTAGTTGAACGAATTAATCCAAAATACCATGAAAAATTTAATCTTAGTTCGGCATGCAAAATCAAGTTGGGAGACACCACTGAAAGATAGAGACAGACCCTTATCGAAAAACGGTTTACAAACAGCTCATCTCGTTTCGAGTTATGTGTCAAAGTATTTGCCCAAAACATATTTATTTTGGACAAGTGTGGCTGAACGAGCTTCGCAAACCGCTTTAATTTTTGCTCAAAATTTATCTTATCCTATCGAGAGTATCATTTACAAAGAGGAACTGTATACTTTTGATGAAAATCAATTAGCAAAGGTGATTAAATCCTGCAAAAATGAATTTGATAGTGTAATTCTTTTTGGACATAATGGGGCAATTACAAATTTTGTTAATAAATTTGGTGACGTTTTTATTGAAAATGTTCCTACATCTGGGTTTGTTTCGCTACAATTTGATGTAGACGATTGGAGTGCCATAGAAAAAGGTAAAACTTTAAAAGTAATTGTTCCTAAAGATTTAAAATAAATAAAGTTTTGATACACAAATATATTGATAGAGAAAAGAGTTGGTTGGCTTTCAACGCCCGAGTTTTGCAAGAAGCAGCCGATGATTCGGTTCCTTTATTAGATAGACTTCGTTTTTTAGGTATTTTTTCCAATAATTTAGATGAATTTTTTAGAGTTCGCTTTGCAGCAATCCGTAGATTGAGTCTTTCCGGAATTTCAGGTGAAAAATATTTAGGAGGTGTATCTGCTCAACAATTGGTTAAAGAAATAACTGAAATTGTTATTGAACATCAAGCCGAGAGTTTGAACATATTAAATGAAATTGAAAGTCAGTTACAAAAAGAAAATATCTACATCATCAACGAGAATGATTTAGATAAAGATCAGGAAAACTACCTAAAAGATTTTTTCATTCAAAGAGTAAGTCCAGAGCTTGTTACTATTATTTTGAATGATCTAGCCGAATTCCCTTTGCTTAAAGATACCTTTGGTTATTTGGCTGTGAAATTGGTTATGAAAAAAGACGAAGAAGTACGCTATGCTGTTATTGAAATCCCTAAAACAATCAACCGTTTTGTTGTACTTCCCTCTAAAAACGAAAAGCAATATGTTATTCTTTTAGATGACGTAATTCGTCAAAATTTAAAAAGCATTTTTAATATTTTCGACTACCAAAGTATTTCAGCACACATGATAAAAATTACTCGAGACGCCTCGTTAGATATTGATAGCGACTTGAGTAAAAGTATGATCGAAAAAATTGCTTTGAGTGTAAAAGACCGTCGCATTGGAGAACCCGTTCGTTTTATTTACGACCAAGAAATAGAAGAGGATACGCTCAACTTCTTTTTGGATAAAATGCATATCGTTTCTACTGATAGTATTATTCCAGGTGGTCGTTACCATAACCGTAGAGATTATATGGACTTTCCAAATTTAGGTAGATATGATTTATTGTATCAGTCCAATGTACCTCTGCCTATTCCTGGGTTGAGTTTAGAAGGAAGCATGCTGGATAAAATAAGTGAAAAAGATTATTTGTTGAACGCACCTTATCAATCATTTTCTTATTTGACTAAGTTTTTAAGAGAAGCAGCGCTGGATCCAAAGGTGCTTTCTATTAAAATTACTTTGTACCGTTTAGCGAAGAACTCACAGATTATTAGTTCTTTAATCAACGCTGCCAAGAATGGTAAGAAAGTAACCGTTCAAATCGAATTACAAGCTCGATTTGATGAAGCTTCAAATATTTCTTATGCCGAGCAAATGAAAACCGAAGGCATAGAGTTAATATTTGGAATCAAAGGCTTAAAAGTACACAGCAAAATATGTGTGATTGAAAGACAAGAAAAGGACAAAGTAAAACGATACGGTTTTGTATCTACTGGTAATTTCAATGAATCAACTGCTAAAGTGTATACCGATGTAACCCTTTTTACAAGCCATCAGCAGATATTAAAAGACATCAACAAAATTTTTGATTTTTTCGATGTAAACTATAGAGTGCACCGCTACAAACATTTGATTGTATCCCCTCATTATACACGTAGCAAGTTTGTAAAATTAATAGATCGTGAAATCACACATGCGTTAGCAGGTAGAAAGACTTATATGAAATTGAAAATGAATAGTTTGTCTGATTTTGAAATGATAGATAAACTGTATCAAGCCAGTAAAGCAGGTGTTAAAATTCAACTTGAAGTAAGAGGTATATGCTCTTTAATACCTGGTATTCCAGGATTAAGTGATAATATTGAAGCCATAAGTATAGTCGATAATTATTTAGAACACTCCAGAGTTTATATTTTTGGAAATGCAGGAATACCTGAAGTCTATATTTCTTCTGCCGATTTTATGACAAGAAATCTCGATGCAAGGGTGGAAGTAACATGTCCTATTTATGACCAAGATATCAAAAATGAATTGATTGATCATTTTGATTTGGGTTGGAAAGGAAATGTTAAAGCGCGTTATCATTCTAAAGCGCTTGATAATCAGTACCGAAAACCTAATGGAGCGCCCTTATTTAGAGCGCAAATAGAAACGTATAAATATTATCAAAATAAACTTGAAGTAATTACCGAAGAAGCATAAAGTAGTGCTTTTTTTTGGTACAAATGAAAGAGATAAAATATGATTAAAATTAAAAAATATGCAGCTATTGATATCGGATCGAATGCGATGCGTTTGTTGATTGCTAATATTGTTGAACAAGAAGGAAAAGAAACACAATTCAGCAAGAGTTCCTTGGTTCGTGTTCCTATACGTCTAGGACAAGACGCTTTTACAGTTGGAGAAATTTCTCCCGAGAACATAGAACGAATGTGCGATGCTATGAAGGCATTTAATCTTTTGATGAAAGTACACAAAGTAGAATGTTATAAAGCTTTTGCAACTTCAGCAATGCGTGAAGCCTATAATGCCAAAGAAGTAGTGGCATTGATTAAGAAAAAAGCTGATATTAAAATTGAAATCATTGATGGTAAAAAAGAAGCAGCTATCATAGCTTCTACAGATTTACATCATTTACTAAAAACAGATGAAACTTACTTATTTGTAGATGTTGGTGGGGGTAGTACCGAGTTTACTTTGTTTTCTCACGGCAAAATGATTACTTCCCGTTCTTTCAAAGCAGGTACTGTACGTTTATTGAACGAAATGGTTCACGATGTGGTTTGGGAAGAAATTGAGAAATGGATCAGAACAAACACTGCCGATTATGAAGAAGTTACGCTGATTGGTTCTGGTGGTAACATCAATAAATTGTTTAAAATGTCTGGTAAACAGCAAGATAAACCGTTGTCTTATATCTATATAAATTCGCAATATGCCTATTTGAGTTCTTTAACGTATGAACAACGTATTTCACAATTGGGATTGAATTCAGACCGTGCCGACGTAATTGTGCCAGCAACTCGCATTTATTTGAATGCTATGAAATGGAGTGGAGCTCGTCAAATTTATGTTCCAAAAATTGGACTTTCAGATGGTATCGTAAAAGCAATGTATTACGGAAAAATCTAGAAACTGAAGAAGCCAACTAATTATATAGTTGGTTTCTTTTTTATGATTAAAAACTTATACTTAGTAAGGCAACACTCTCTTGTTTTTGACTTCTTCTAACAATTCCGCCATAGCCAAATAAAAAGCACTACCGCCACAAATAACACCAATTGCACCACCTATTTGATTGATGAATTCACTACCGGTGAATTTTGAAATCGCTAAAACAAAGAAAAGAACGGTTAGTGAAAGAAATACAAACTGTTGTACTTTGCTACCGCCCCAAGTTCCCCACCACATTAATGCAGTGAATGTTCCCCATAAGATTAAGTAGCAGCCAAAAAATGGGGCAGGAGTAGCGCCAGCCATTTCAAAGCCTGTATTAGGAAATAACCAAATTCCAACCAAAGTAATCCAGAAAAAACCATAAGAGGTAAAGGCAGTTCCGGCAAAAGTTTTCCCTTGTTTATAGGATAAAATTCCAGCCACAATTTGTGCTAATCCTCCATAAAAAAGTCCCATCGAAATGATTACGCCACTCACTGGAAAAAATCCTAGATTGTGAATGTTTAATAGGATGGTGGTCATTCCAAAACCTAAAAGTCCCAAAGGTGCGGGATTGGCTAATTTTTTATCCATATTTTTTAGTTTTTAAAGTTAGTAAACAAGTAAAAATAAGGATTTAAAAGCTAGTATTTTGATACTATTATTTCGAAAACCAAAAAATAGTTACATTATTACGCATCAACGTGCAAACCAAAAGTAGAACGCAACAAATCGATGGCGGGATTAATTTCTTTTAATCGATTATAACGGTCTTGGTCGTTTAGGTTTCTTTTGATTTCGATGCTCTCGTTTACAATTACATCGATAGTGATTTCGTGATTGTGCAAATGCCCTTTAAGATGTCCCAAAAGTCCGTGTTTCTGACTTTCAAAATCCAGTTTAGAACCTTCGTTTGGTAATTCAATCGTAATTCTTGTACCGTCTAATTTTGGGTCGTTAATCAGCAATAACGATTCCATAATTCTATAGCCTTTACTGCCTAATTTTTGGGCATATTTTGTCCATTGCAACAACATTTCGGTTTCTGTAAAAGCTTCTGTAGGAGTATGAACCACTTCTTTTACAATCGATTTGCTACTTTCTTCTAATGCTTTTTTGGCACGAATACTCGATAACGAAAAAGCCGAAATTTTAGGCTCGTCTGTACTTAAAACAGGCGTAATTGGTGTTGCAATTACTGGTTTTTCTACTGTTGCTTCTGTGTTTTGAGTTGTTTCAGTAACTGGTGGAGCAACTACAGGAGTTTCTGGTGCAGAGGCAATAGCAGGCTTAACTACTTCGGTTATCGAATAGTCATTTTTACGGAAATAAGTAGGTGGAATTATGAAAGACTCAGCTTTTTTTTTTCTCCATCAAAAGTGATAGAGGCCAATTGCATCAAACAAAGTTCGACTAGTAAGCGCTGATTCTGACTGACTTTGTATTTCAAATCACAGTCATTGGCAATTTCGATTCCTTTTAATAAGAAGTCGGCACTGCATTTTTGAGCTTGTACACCATAAAGTTGTTGCGCTTGTTCTCCCATTTCTAACAAACTTAGGGTAGAAGGAGTTTTCGCTACCAACAAATCTCTAAAGTGAGAAGCAAGACCCGATACAAAATGATGCGCATCAAAACCTTTGGATAAAATAGTATTAAAAGCCAATAACAAATCTGGAATTTTATTCTCCAAAACCAAATCAGTGATGTTGATGTAGGTTTCGTAATCTAAAACATTTAGATTTTCGGTTACCGCTTGTCTTGTCAAATTCGAACCACAAAACGAAACCACACGGTCAAAAATAGACAGCGCATCACGCATAGCACCATCTGCTTTTTGAGCAATAATGTGCAACGCATCATCTTCATATTGAATGCCTTGACTTTCGGCAACATCAGCCAAGTGTTCTTTGGCATCTTTTACCGTAATACGTTTGAAATCAAAAATCTGACAGCGAGACAAAATCGTTGGAATGATTTTGTGTTTTTCTGTAGTAGCCAAAATAAAAATGGCGTGCTTTGGTGGCTCTTCTAATGTTTTCAAGAAAGCATTAAACGCCGCCGATGACAACATATGCACCTCGTCAATAATGTACACTTTATATTGCCCAGTTTGTGGAGGGATTCGAACTTGGTCAATCAAATTTCGAATATCGTCCACCGAGTTGTTCGAAGCCGCATCCAACTCAAATACATTGAACGCAAAATCTTCTTCGGGGTCATCATAACCGGGCTGGTTAATTTTACGCGCCAAAATTCTAGCACAAGTCGTTTTTCCCACACCACGTGGCCCCGTAAACAACAAAGCCGAAGCCAAATGGTTGTTTTCTATAGCATTAAGTAGCGTATTGGTAATCGCTTTTTGACCTACAACATCCTTAAATGTTTGCGGGCGATATTTACGTGCAGATACTATAAATTGTTCCATTGTTGTCCTATGATTCGAAAGCAAATATAGCTTTTTTGTTTATTTCTTGATGTTCAAAATGGTTTATTTGCCAAAAAATCTTTTCAAATTTCTAATATCCCATTGACAATCAAAATAATGATGCAGCAAACGACATTCTTGCCGATTTTTCTATCGCATCCTTGTAATCTGAAGGATGATTAGGAGCAGCAATTCCCGTTATCATTCACGAGTCGTCCTGCTTTCCGCTATATCTTTTTTAGGTCACAGGTTACAAAAACCTGCGACCTAAAAAAGGATGCCGCTTCAATCAGGGCTATTTAAGTCCTTCTCTTTTTCATAAGGCGTTTACAATCTATTTTAACAAACTAAAATTCAGAATGAAACCAGTTAGTAGTTCATCCGCAAAGTAAATAGCCCTTATAAAATTGACTTTAACAAGGAAATCAAGTTTAAAAAAGTTACTTTTGTACCGCAGACCGCCTTATCGTCGTTCGCCTAGGCGGAGGGAGGAAAGTCCGGACACCACAGAGAAGCATAGCGGGTAACACCCGTCGGTTTGGTCTTTACGGACTAGATTAGGACAAGTGCAACAGAAAGTATGTACAGGTAATGCTGTAGTGAAACCAGGTAAACTCTATGCGGTGAAATATCAAGTATATCAGCATTTAAGGGCTTCTCGTTCGTTGCTGAAGGGTAGATAGCTTGAGCTTACAAGTAATTGTAAGTCTAGATAAATGATAAGGGTTTCGAGTTTTCGAGATACAGAATCCGGCTTATAGGTCTGCATTTTTTTTAGGTTCTTCCCTAAATTCTGTAGGTTTTACCATTTGAAATAGTGTTAAAAAAACTTGTTTTTGAACCATTTAAGGCATTTAAGCTCATATAAGTTTCATAAATATACTGCACTTATCTTTACATACCTTTTGCTAAATCTAATGCAACTAAATAATCAACGTACTTTTATAAATAGATAATTGGTTCATTTTTCCCATTCTTAATATGACCTTAAATGCCTTATATGGTAGTTTTTTTTTGTATGTGTGATTATCTAAATATTTAGGGTAGGAACAAAAAAAAGCCTTTGCTAAGCAAAGACTCTATATTTTTATTCTTCTTCTGAATCGGTTACTTCAAAATCGTCATCATCTAACTCTTCTTCGTCATCGGTATTATTGAATTCAAAGAAGCTAAAAAACGAACCACCATAACTTTTTTGAAACGAAAAATTATCCAAATGCTCCATTTTGGTGTATTTAGAATGCTCGATAATCATCATTCCTTCTTCGTTGAGTAAGTTTTTTTCAAAAACCAAAAGCACCACTTTTTCAAAAGTAGCTTGGTCCAATCCATAAGGTGGGTCGGCAAAAATAATGTCGTAAGTGGTTTTGCAGTTTTCTAAAAACTTAAACACATCGCTCTTGGTTGCCGCAATCGTAAAATCATATTCGGCAGCCACTTGTTTGATGAATTTTACACAACCAAAATCACCATCTACTGAAGTAATTGGATAACTGCCTCTTGAAGCAAATTCGTAGCTGATGTTTCCGGTGCCAGAGAATAAATCCAAGACTTTTAATCCTTCAAAATTAAAATGATTGTTCAACACATTGAATAAAGCTTCTTTACTCATATCGGTAGTGGGACGCACCGGCAGATTTTTTGGTGGTTGAATGCGTCTTCCTTTGTATTTTCCTGAAATGATTCTCATGCGTTGAATAGTATAAAATGTTGTCTGTTGATGGCTTCTGAAAAAGAATTACTACGTTGCAAACTGCTCGCATCAAAAAGAGAAATGTTTCGGATGTATTGGTAAGCTAGTTGGTAGTAAGGACTTTCTTCATTAATATTTCCCATAATTTCCAATGGAAAATTTTCTGGATTTAAACTCAATTGCTCGGCTGTAAAGAGAATGTAATACAAGAAATCTTCAGGTGTGGCGTATTCAAAGGAATTAAAAAGCAATAGTTGCTGGTTTTGTACCACTATGATTTCAAAATGACCGGTATTGAAATGAACGACCATTTTTTTATTGTCATTATTTTTGGAAGCTTCTAAAATTTTGGTAACTAAAATGCTGTTAGCGTGCTTATAATCAAAGGAACCAAATTGGTCAATAAAAAAATTATTGATGTTCACGTACGGAATGTAAACGGTATTCATTTCGTAATTGGCAATGGTATCGTAGGCAAAAAAATCAGTTTCGAACACTTTGGTGTTGTATTGCAAATAACTTCCTAAATAATTCTCATCAAATAGGGCAGTGGGCACAAACGTAGATAAAGTATTGTTGTGAATGACTACGATTTCGTCATACGTGTCCTTTAATTCAGGAAAATCGCTAAATGCATCGGCAAAAAGTTCTTCAATTTTGGTCGCTTTATGAAAGGTGTCAAAATGAACTTCGTTGTAAGAAAGGATTTTTTTATTTAAAGTGTCGAAACAACAAAAAGACAAACCTGTCAATGATACTTGAAGTGCTAATTTTTTGTATTTTTTTTCGGTGATACTCATCTTTTTTTGCTTTTTTTCGACTACGCAAACTTACAAATTTTAATAGCAATAACAATAGCCAAATTCAAGGCGAAATGCAATCTTAATGGTAATTATAAAATAAGATTACACAAAATTAAAAGGTTAGCACTTTTTGTATCAACAAATAATAGTACAGCATTTATGCCTTTGATAAAAATGAAATTGCCTTTGAAAATTGTCTATGCAATAGAAAACTTTCCGTTACTTTGTATCCAAATTTCACTCCATGAATTCCTCTCAATTTTATAGTTTTTTACAGAAAAATTTTCCTTTTCAGCCCACATACCAACAGGATATTTTTTTTCAGAAAATTGCTATTTTTTTAACTGAAATTGAGAACAATACCATTTTTGTCTTAAAAGGTTACGCAGGAACAGGGAAAACTACGGTAATTTCAACTCTTGTGAATAGCTTGTCGGGCATTAACAAAAAAGCAGTTTTATTAGCTCCAACGGGTCGAGCGGCCAAAGTAATCGCTAATTATTCTGAAAAACCTGCTTTTACGATTCACAAGAAAATCTATTTCCCTAAAAAAACATCTGGAGGAGGTGTTTCTTTTACCTTGCAACCCAACAAACATAAAAACACCATTTTTATCGTCGATGAAGCTTCTATGATTTCGGATACCAACTCGGATTCGAAATTATATGAAAATGGCTCACTCTTGGACGATTTGATTTCGTATGTGTATTCAGGAACCAATTGCAAAATGATTCTTTTGGGAGATACTGCACAGTTGCCCCCAGTGAATCTGGATATAAGTCCCGCCTTAGACATTGATACTTTATCGCTTCATTATAATAAAGAAATTGACCATATCGAACTCGATGAAGTGATGCGTCAAGAGGAAAACTCGGGGATTTTATACAATGCAACGGCTTTGCGTGAACTCTTGAACGATGCTTTCGTAACGGATTATCAATTTGATTTGAAAAAATTCAAGGATATTGTCCGTCTCGTGGATGGATACGATATTCAAGATGCGATTCATTCGGCTTATAGTAATTATAGCATCGAGGATACCGCATTTATTGTACGTTCCAACAAAAGAGCGAATCAGTACAACGAGCAAATTCGAGCTAAAATATTAGACAAAGAAAGCGAATTGGCTACAGGTGATTTTTTGATGGTGGTCAAGAACAATTACTTTTGGCTAAAAGATTCTGACGAAGCTGGTTTTGTAGCCAATGGTGACATTATTGAAGTATTAGAGATATTCGCAATCAAAGAATTATACGGTTTCAAATTCGCGAAAGTCAAAATACGAATGGTGGATTATCCCAACCAAAAACCTTTGGAAACCGTTTTGTTATTGGACACCATAAAAAGTGAATCTCCTTCGTTGACTTATGAAGAATCGAATAGGTTGTATCAAGAAGTGATGAAAGATTACGAAGGCGATACCAAATACAAACAGTTTCAGAAGGTCAAAGAGAACGAGTATTTTAACGCACTTCAAGTTAAGTTTTCCTATGCCATCACTTGTCATAAATCACAAGGTGGACAGTGGAACACGGTTTTCATAGAACAGCCGTATTTGCCTAACGGAATAGACACCGATTATATTCGCTGGTTGTACACCGCAATGACACGTGCTAAAAATAAGCTATATTTGATAGGATTTAAAGACGATAGTTTTGTAGACTAAATAAAATGAAACAAAAAATAGCACACATTGCTTTGTTGGTGGCTGATTATGATGAAGCCATTTCGTTTTTCGTAAATAAATTGGATTTTGATTTGGTTGAAGATACTACTTTATCCGAAACTAAAAGGTGGGTTTTAGTAGCTCCCAAAGGAAGTCAAGAGTTTAGTTTATTGTTAGCCAAAGCAGATGGTGCTATTCAAAAACAAAGTATCGGTAATCAATCGGGTGGGCGTGTTTTCTTGTTTTTAAATACAGATAATTTTGATAGAGATTATCAGAATTTAATAAGTAACAATATCGAAATTGTACGTGAACCCAAAACCGAAGATTATGGTAAAGTTCTTGTTTTTAAAGACCTTTACGGAAATCTCTGGGATTTGATTCAACGAAATAACTAAAGGGTATGCGAAGTATAAACGATTTAGATAAAATAGCCAGTTCTTTTTCGACTACCGAGAAGATGCCAGTTTTGTTTTTAGGTCACGGCAGTCCAATGAATGCAATCGAAGAAAATCAGTTTGTTACCTGTTTTCGCAATTTAGCCCAAAACTTACCCAAACCTAATGCTATTTTGTGTGTTTCGGCACATTGGTTTACCAAAGGTTCAAAAGTTACAGCTATGGAAATGCCTAAAACCATTCATGATTTTGGTGGTTTCCCAAAAGAGTTGTTTCAGGTACAATACCCCGCTCACGGAAGTCCTGAATTAGCTACGATTACTCAAGAATTATTGCTTCCTACAGTGGTTGAATTAGACCATCATTGGGGATTAGACCACGGCGCTTGGAGTGTAATCAAACATTTATATCCAAAGGCTGATATTCCTGTCATTCAATTGAGTATAGATTATTCAAAACCTACTGAATATCATTTTAAATTGGCGCAACAATTGAGTCGTTTACGGGAAAAAGGCATTTTGATTATTGGCAGTGGCAACATCATTCATAATTTGCGTTTGGTCGATTTTTATAATTTTGATAAAGATGATTATGGCTATGATTGGGCTATTGAAGCTAGAGCTAGAATTAATTCACTTTTACTAGATGGCAATTTTCAACCATTATTGGAGTATGAAAAACAAAGTCAAGCGTTTCAGTTGGCTATTCCAACTCCCGAACATTTTTTGCCTTTAATCTATACTTTGGGGTTAAAAGACAAAAGCGAAGAAATACAATTATTCAATGATAAATTAGTAGCGGGTTCGTTAAGTATGACCTCGGTTAGAATTGGCTAAAGTATTTAGTAACATTGGAATGTATGTATTTTATATATTTGTTCAATCAAAATTAAATTCAAAAAACTTCACCTCTTAGCGCCTTTACGGCAATAAAATAAAACAATGAAAATAATAGCAGTCATTCCCGCTCGATATGCATCCACACGATTTCCTGCAAAATTAATGCAAGATTTAGGTGGAAAAACAGTGATTAGAAGAACTTATGAAGCCGCCATTGACACCCAACTTTTTGATGATGTGTTTGTGGTAACCGACTCCGATTTAATTTATAACGAAATTGTATCAAACGGCGGAAAAGCCATAATGAGTATCAAAGAACATGAGTCGGGGAGTGACCGTATTGCAGAAGCTGTTGAAAATCTAGACGTAGATATCGTGGTCAATGTGCAAGGTGATGAACCATTCATAAATGCTGAACCCTTGGCAAAAGTGATTGAAGTATTTAAAAACGATACCAACCAACAAGTGGATTTGGCTTCCTTGATGCGAGAAATTACAAATGAAGATGAAATTAATAATCCAAACAATGTGAAAGTGGTTGTGGACCAAAATGGTTTTGCTTTATACTTTTCACGTTCTGTAATTCCGTATCCAAGAGAGAAAAATGTTGGAGTGCGCTATATGCAACATATCGGTATTTATGCTTTTAGAAAGCAAGCCTTATTGGATTTTTACAGTTTGCCAATGAAATCACTTGAAGCGTCTGAAAAACTAGAACAACTTCGTTATTTAGAATTTGGCAAACGAATCAAAATGGTAGAAACAACTCATGTTGGTATTGGTATAGATACTGCTGAAGATTTAGAAAAAGCTAGACAATTATTGAGATAGAGTTTTGTAATACAATTTTATTGACAAAATCATACTTTAATTTAGTGCAAACGCTGTATTAAAATCAATTCATTATGTCTTTCAATTCTGGGAATTGAATTGATTTTAAAATTGGTACTATTAAAATTGGCTATAAATTTTTTATTTCTAGCATTATCCCCTTCATGGATTATCATGGTATTGAAAAGAATAAAACCATTTTGTCTTAAAAGCGAAGCCGTATGATTGATGAAAAAGGTTTCGAATAAAAAATTAGGCATTTGTAAATCCTCAAAAACATCAATAACAATAAGATTGTAGTGGTCTTTACATCTTAAAACAAAATCAAAAGCATCTTGAATATGGATTTTTAAATTTGGAATTTCATTAAGTTGAAAATAAGAATTGGCAACTTCAATAATTGCTGGGTCAATTTCTACACCTGTAATTTTACCTCTATACTCAATTTCATCAACCAGAGTTTTTATAACACTACCTCCAGCTACACCAAGTATCAAAATATGCTCCATTGATTGAATGGTGTTGAAGCCTATTTTACGCAAACCAATTCTGAGAATACGTTGCAAACTTCCATAGGAATAATTGGTGTTTTCAGAATCTATCAACAGTTCACCATTGGTCCATGTTACTTCAATAGACTTACTAACAGTTGATTTCGATTTATAGATATTTATAGGAATAAAATAACTAAAAAGTTTTTTTAGCATTTGAATGTAATTTTATCAAAAATACCATTTTAATCATTTATTTTGCTACATATTTTGAAAAATCAATGAAAAAACAAATCTACAAATGGATCTTTTTTAACCTTATGGGATGGAAGATTGTTGGCAAAATAGAAAAAGACGTTAAAAAATGCGTGATGATGGTTATGCCACACACTAGTAATCATGATTTTTATTTAGGTGTTTTTACCAGAGGGATCGTAGGTCTAGAAATGAATTGGATAGGAAAGAAAGAACTTTTCATGTTTCCTTTTAATTATTACTTCAAGTATATGGGAGGAGAACCTTTGGATAGGAGTGGAGGTTTGAATAAAGTAGATGCTATTGCTGCTATTTTTAAACGAAAAGATGAATTTCGTTTGGCTGTTGCACCCGAGGGAACTCGTAAAAAAGTGCCACAACTCAAAACAGGTTTCTATTATATAGCATTAAAAGCGAATGTCCCAATTATTCCAGTTGCTTTTGATTTTGGTAAAAAAGAAGTAAACTTAGGTATTCCTTTTTTACCAACAGGAAACTATGAAGCCGATTTAAACGTTCTAAAAAAACATTTTGCTGGAGTAATAGGTAAAATACACCAAAACGGATTTGATTGGTAAATTATGTTGATGTAAACTAAACATGTACATTTGTGCATTTTTCAATGCTAATTTTATTTCTATACCTAAATAAAAGTAAAACTTTATTTTGTGAGTTGTAAAATATTTGAAATATACACTTTACTATATTTTATTTCCTTAAATATTCATTCTTTTCTAATGAATTTTGATGCTTGATGATAGGTTTTAAATTTGATTTAAATTTAAATATTTATCATTGCAGTTTTAAAGATGTTTACTTTTGTATAAACAAAATCAAATATATGGAAGCGTTAGAATTATTCCTTCAATTTAAGGAACAATCAATACAAGGCAGATACTTAACATTAGAAGCTATTTTGCCTATACTAAAAAAACATAATACCAATAATCAGTTAAAGCAAGTAGGTGTTTCAGTGCAACAAAAGCCAATTTATACTTATCAAATTGGAAACGGAAAAACTAAGATTTTTTTATGGTCGCAAATGCATGGTAACGAAAGCACCACTACAAAAGCGCTTTTAGATTTTATCAATTTTTTGAATAGTAACACCGAACTAGCTAAAATGCTTTTAGAGGACTATACTTTTCTAGCGATTCCTATCTTGAATCCTGACGGTGCTGCTTTATATACTCGTGAAAATGCGAATAAAGTAGATCTAAATCGTGATTCACAAGATTTGACTCAATCTGAAAGTAAAACCTTAAGAGGTGTTTTTGAAGTTTTTCAACCGGATTATTGTTTTAATCTTCATGATCAAAGAACTATTTTTGGTGTTGCAGATACTGGAAAACCAGCTACAGTTTCTTTTTTAGCACCTTCTTATAATGAGGCTAGAGAAATTAATGCGACTAGATTAAAAGCTATTCGTGTGATTGAAAATATAAATACTATTTTGCAGAATTATATTCCAGGTCAAGTAGGTCGTTTTGATGATTCTTTTAATATAAACTGCATTGGTGATACTTTTCAATATTTGGGTGTTCCAACTATTTTATTCGAAGCAGGACATTTTCCGAAAGATTATGATAGAGAAGAAACTAGAAAATATATCTTCATTTCGTTGCTTGCAAGTTTTACTACACTTTTCGAAAACGATATAGTTGATAATGAAATTGGTCAATATTTGAATATTCCTCAAAATAAAGTGGTTTTTTATGATTTTATATATAAAAATATCAAAATAAATTATGATGGTAATGAAATTATAACGAATTTTGCTGTTCAATATAAGGAAGAATTGATTGATGGTAAAGTAACCTTTACAGCTTACATTGCAGCAATCGATAAATTAGAATCTTATTTTGGTCATTATGAGTATGATGCACAAGGCGCTTTATATTCTGATAACCTTGATAATTTGCCTAAAATTAATCAAATAGCCAATTTTTCATTAGATGAGAAGGTTATTTTTGTTAATGGAATGATTAAAGTTTAATTTTTTTATCAAAACATTGATTTTTTCTTATATTTGTACACATTCTTGCCTTAAAACAGTAATATTAATTAAAGAATTATGAGTAAATTTCGTTTGGATGAAGTAGATCATCAAATTTTAGATATGTTGATTGACAACACTAGAGTTCCTTTCACCGATATCGCAAAAAAATTATTAATTTCTGCAGGTACTGTACATGTAAGAGTTAAAAAAATGGAAGATGCTGGAATCATTATGGGATCTTCATTAGTTTTAGATTATGACAAACTAGGTTATTCTTTTATAGCCTATGTGGGTGTATTCTTAAATAATACGTCACAAACCAAATTTGTTTTGGAACGCATTAATGAAATTCCTTTTGTTACTGTTGCTTCTGTAACTACTGGTAAATTTAATATCTTTTGTAAAATTAGAGCCAAAGATACTAAGCATGCCAAGGATGTTATTTTCATGATCGATGATATCGATGGTGTATACAGAACTGAAACTATGATTTCATTAGAAGAAAGTATCAACGATAAGAAGCGTTTGATGCATACTATCTTTAAAGAGATGTAATAACTTGAATGCGATATATTTATAAATATAACCTCAAGTTTTCTTGGGGTTTTTTTATGAATTTTCATCTTTAAACTATTCTAAATGTTATATCTATATCTAATCTATTTATAGATGTTAGATTTTTATGTTTGAACAGAATGACTACCAATAAAACCAAAATAATTAGTTAAGAATTATGTATACCCTTCCCAAAATTGAACGATTCAATAGAGATGTTCTTTCAAAATATCATATATATAACAGTGTTTTTATAACATTACCTTTCGATTCTGTTGATAATACGGGTGTTTTACTTCCTTTATTCACAGATATTTGTGAAAAAGGTTTTAAAAAACAAGAAACCCCAAAAGAAATCGTTGATTTTTTCTCAACAAAATATTTAAATAATGCAACCGAATCAGAAGCAATCGATTTAATGTTTCGCTTTATTCAATATATAGAAAGACAAATAGTTCTTTTTGATGCCATTGAAGATGCTGCTTTTTCATCAGTAAACAATATGGAAGGTCGTGGCTCTTTGCGTGATATTAAAGAAAAAGCTGACGCCAAAAACAAGCAAAAAGAATTGATTGCATTCTTGGAAAATTTTAATGTGCGTACAGTTTTGACAGCACATCCTACACAGTTTTACCCTGGTCCTGTTTTGGGTATCATTAATGATTTGACAGCAGCTATTCGTAAAAATGACCTAATTGAAATCAAGCAATTATTGGCACAATTGGGAAAAACGCCATTTATTCAAAATGAAAAACCAAACCCTTTTGACGAAGCAATTAGTTTAATTTGGTATTTAGAGAATGTATTCTATAATACTTCGGGTGAAATGGTGCATTATTTGGAAAAAAATGTTTTTGATGGAACAACCATTCAAAATCCATTGATTAAGTTAGGTTTTTGGCCAGGTGGAGATCGAGATGGAAACCCATTTGTAACTACCGAAATTACCTTAAAAGTTGCAGAGAGACTAAGAACAAGTATTCTAAAATGTTATTATTTCGAAATCAGAAGTCTCAAAAGAAAGTTAACTTTTTCTGGAGTTGATGTTTTAATTTCTGAATTAGAACAAAAATTGTATCGTTCTGTTTTTTATTCAAAAGGAGAAATTTTCATCACCTTAGAAGAATTCAAAGAACAAATTCATAGAATTAAAACCATTATAATTGAACAACATCAATCATTGTATTTAGATGATTTAGAGGCATTATTGATACGTGTAAATTTATTCGGATTTCATTTTGCAACATTAGATATTAGACAAAATAGCAAAATACATGATGCTGTTTTTAAAGATGTTGTAGAGTATTACTTAAAGTCAAATACAAATGTGTTTCCTGAAAACTATTACAGCTTATCTGAAAACCAAAAGTTTGAAGTCTTAGCAAACGTAAAAGGTGATTTAGATCCTAATGTTTTCGATAATGTGATCACAAGACAAACTTTAGAATCGATTCAAGCTGTAAAAACTATTCAAGTGAATAATGGAGAGTTTGGAGCCAATCGTTATATTATTAGCAACAACGAAAGTGCCTTAAATGTATTAGAAACTTTTGCATTGATAAAACTGAGTAATTGGGAAGAGGCCAGTATTGATATTATTCCTCTTTTTGAATCAGTAGAAGATTTACAACATGCCCATGAAATTATGGAGAAATTGTATACCAATCCTTCATATGCAAATCATTTGAAAAATAGAGGTAACAAACAAACCATAATGCTCGGTTTTTCTGATGGAACAAAAGATGGAGGGTACTTGATGGCTAATTGGAGTATTTACAAAGCAAAAGAAGCTTTGACTGAAATCTCAAGAAAATATGATGTTCAAGCCATATTTTTTGATGGTAGAGGAGGACCTCCTGCTCGTGGTGGTGGAAAAACACACCAATTTTATGCTTCATTAGGTCCTCAAATCGAGAATAAAGAAATACAAATTACTATTCAAGGACAAACGATTAGTTCTAATTTTGGTACTTTAGATTCTTGTCGATACAATTTAGAAAATCTTTTGAGTGCTGGAGTTACTAATCAAGTATTTAATAATACCAAAAATAGATTGTCTAAAGAGGATAAAGCAATTTTGGATAAAATGTCTGAATTGGGATATGAGAAATATTTGAATTTTAAAAATCATCCTAAGTTTATACCATATTTGGAGCAAATGAGTACTTTAAAATACTATGCAAAAACAAATATTGGTAGCCGTCCTTCTAAGAGAAATACCTCTGAAAATTTAGAATTTAGTGACTTAAGAGCAATTCCATTTGTGGGATCTTGGAGTCAATTAAAACAGAATGTTCCTGGTTTTTTTGGAGTAGGTACTGCTTTGAAATATTTTGAAGACAACAACGAATGGGATAAAGTTCAAAGTTTATATAAAAACTCTTTGTTTGTAAAGACTTTATTAGAAAACAGTATGATGTCTTTGGCTAAATCTTTTTTCCCACTTACGGCATACATGCGAAAAGATCCTGAATTTGGTGAATTTTGGCAAATTATTTATGATGAATTTTTAGAAACTAAGCGTTTGCTATTGAAAATTGCAGGGCATAAAGATTTAATGGAGAACTATCCTGATGGTAAAGCTTCTATAGATATGAGAGAGCGTATTGTGCTCCCATTGCTAACAATACAACAGTATGCCTTATTGCGTATAAATGAGTTGAATAAAGTAGATCAGCCAGATGAAGAACTGATTAAAGTATATGAAAAAATTGTAACCAGATCACTTTTTGGTAATACAAACGCAAGTAGAAACTCAGCTTAATCTTATAATTATGAATTCAAATCAGTTACCTGTAAACGAATATTCAAAGTTTCAAGCTACTTATATCAATGCTGCAATGAACGTAGAATTGATAGAGGAACTAGAAATTTCATTGCATGATTTTATTCGATTTGTTCAAAACATTCCGATGGACAAATTTGATTATCGCTATGCTGAAGGCAAATGGACAATCAAAGAAATTATTCAGCACATCATTGATTCGGAAAGAGTTTTTAGTTACCGTGCGTTGCGAATTTCTAGAAACGATAAAACACCTTTGCCAGGTTTTGAAGAAAATGATTATGTAGATAATACTGATGCCAATAAAAGAGGTTTACAGGAGTTACTTACTGAGTTATCTGCCGTTAGACATGCTACTTTGTTGTTATTCAAAAGCTTTTCTGATGAACAATTGGCTAGGATGGGTATAGCTTCTGAGAACGAAATTTCTGTTCGCGCCATTGGTTTTATTATTATTGGGCATCAAAAACATCATCAAAAAGTTTTTGAAGAACGTTATTTATAAATTACTCAAAATCAAAGACCATTCGTTTAATTTTTTCTCGAATGTCATTGTGTTTGCAGGGCTTGTAGAAGGCATTACATAATAAGTAATGCCTTCTTTTTGTCCATACTTTTTATAGAAAAAATGATAAGCAGTTTTACCGTTGAAGAGAAGTGTTGTGATCTGAGGATATGAATAAAAAAAAGCATCAAAATCATTAATTTTTTGATTTTTGATAGCAATGTCAAGACTACCTTTTCTTTCGCAATTTTGTATCACATCCCACAGACCAATGTGATTTTGAAGTAAAAAATCAACTTTGTTTTTGTAACATTCCGGAACACTATCTTGCTTAAAAATGGAAAAAAGGATTTTCCAAAATTGATTTTGTTTGTTTCCGTAATACTCAATTTTCTCTAAAGATAGTACACCAGGAATAGAACCCAAAATAAGAATTCTAGTCCTAGAATCAACAAGCGGATCAAAGGAAGTAATTGTCATTCTAATTTATTTTCTTTTTCAATAATGGCGAGTGCCAATCTAATTTTGTCATACGGAATTTGTTCTTCAAAATATTCAAAATAGGGTTTTAAAGCATTTGATGATTCAAGCTTTGATTTAGCTTCTCTTATTTTATTTATTTCATCAGGAGTAATATATCTGTCTATATCAATTGGGTGTCCATCTAAATAAAGTTTGGCTAAATGAGATGCAATAGTACTGACGCTTAGATTTCGTTTGGTTGCAATTTCATCTACACTTAAACCAGCGTTAAACAATGCTAATGTTTCTTTGTATGTAGTAGATTCTTTTTTATTGTTTATCGTTTTGTTTTTTTGAAAGGCGATAATTGTCTTTATAAAGATATCTCCATATTTTTCCAATTTAGCTTTCCCTACACCATCTATAGCTAAAAATTCAGAATCACTCATAGGACGTTGATTTTCTAACTGTCTTAGTGTTGCATCGTTAAAAATTACATACGCAGGAACACCTTCCTCTTTAGCTAATTCAGCTCGTAGTTTTCTTAAAATTTCAAATAAAGAATTGGTTGTCGTTTTAGGAGTACGTTCTTTAATTTCTAGTTTGGTTTTGTCAATTTTTTGTACAGTAGTTAATTGCACTTTTTCACCTTCAAATAAAACTTTTTTAGCCAAAGGAGTTAGTTTGATTTTATTTTGTTGATGGAAAGCAATTTCACAAAATCCAAGATTTATCAATTGGATAATATATTGGTTCCAATCGTACCAAGAGACATCAATTCCGATACCATATGTCTTTAGATGTTGGTATTCTTTATCGAAAATAGAGGCGTTCTTGGAGCCTCTTAAAAAGTCAACAATTACTGCTAATGGTTCTGATTCTTTCAATCTTGCAATTGCAGACAAGGCCTTTTGAGCAATAATAGTTCCATCAAAAAAAGCAGGCGGATTTTTGCAGATGTCACAATTTCCACAATTTTCAGTAACCAATTCACCAAAATAAGAGAGCAAAATTTTTCGTCTACAGCTTAAAGCATCAGCATATTGTTTCATTCGCTCCAATTTTGCTAATTGCACTTCGGCATTTGAACCTTCAGAAGCAAATTTTTGTAACTGAATCATGTCACCATAGCTTTCGAACAAAATCGTTTCTGAAGGTAAACCATCTCTTCCGGCACGTCCAATTTCTTGGTAATATCCTTCAATATTTTTGGGTAGATTGTAATGAATCACCCAGCGTACATTCGATTTATCAATGCCCATCCCGAAAGCAATGGTAGCACATACTACTTGACAGTCATCATTGATAAAAGCATCTTGTACTGCTGATCGAGTTTGACTATCCAAACCTGCATGATACGCTCTTGCATTAATTCCTACTTTTTGAAGCTTTTCAGCGATTTCTTCGGTGGTTTTTCTGCTTAAGCAATAAATAATTCCAGATTCATGTGGTTTTGTATCTATGAAATCAATGATTTGTTTTACACGGTCCAATGCAGGTCTTACTTCTAGGCTTAGATTTTTTCTATCAAAGGAAGCTACGAACGTTTTTGGGTTGACTAAGTTTAATTGATCTGAAATGTCAGTTCTAGTCGCTTTGTCTGCTGTAGCTGTCAATGCTAATATTGGAGTAGAAGGGAAGCGATTTTTTAAATATCCTAAATTGGTATAAGCGGGTCTAAAATCATGGCCCCAAGCCGAAATACAATGAGCTTCATCAATGGCTATTAGACTTATGGTTATTGAGTTGAATAAGTTTTCAAGGTATGATAAACTTTCTGGAGCAATATAAACCAATTTGAATTCATTTGTTTGTAAAGCATGAATATAAAACTGTTGCTCCTCAGTTGATTGACTACTATTGATAAAACACGCTTTAATTCCATTGGCTTTTAAACTATCAACTTGATCTTTCATTAAAGCAATTAATGGAGAAATAACGATTGTAATTCCTGGCAGAATAAGTGCTGGTAGCTGGAAGCAAATAGATTTTCCTCCGCCCGTGGGCATAATGGCTAGAGTATCTTGTCCAGATAAAATGCAATTGATAATTGCTTCCTGATTGGGTCTGAATTTTTCAAACCCAAAATTCTCTTTAAGAGTGGCATGTAAATTAGTTTTCATTTTGGCTTGTATTTATTTTTGATTAATAAAAGTATAAAAAAAGGAGCTCTTGTTATGAGCTCCTTTATATTTTTTTAGGCTAACTTTTAGTCTTCGTCATCCTCATCGTCTTCATCAGCAACATCATTATCGCCATCTTCATCGTCTTCAGGATCTAGATCTGGTTTGTCTAAATTATCGTCATCATCGTCATCGTCTGATACTGCGTCTTCGTCATCTATTTCAATACCACTAATTGGTACTACTACATCATCCAAATCTTCGTCATCATCAAAGTTTTCGATACGATCTGCAAGTTTAGTACTTACCTTTACAAGGTAAATAGTGTCTTCAGTGCGTACTTCAACTGCTTCAACTAATTCATTTTTAGCATTTCTGAAACGAATTACATCCGAATCATCATATCCATCAGGAAATTTCTCAACTAAAAGATTTAAAATTTCGTTAGTCAATTTTGCGTAATCAACAATTACTCTTTTCATAAAATATTCTATAAATCTAACAAATAAGCGAAAATTAATGGAGCCACAATAGTAGCATCCGACTCAATAATAAATTTAGGAGTTGTAATATCTAATTTACCCCAAGTGATTTTTTCATTTGGTACGGCACCAGAATAGGAACCATAACTAGTAGTTGAATCAGATATTTGACAGAAATAACTCCAAAATGGCACATCATGCATTTCCATATCTTGATATAGCATAGGAACTACACAAATTGGAAAATCTCCAGCAATTCCACCTCCGATTTGGAAGAATCCAATTCCGTTAGACGAATTTTTAGAATACCAATCAGCTAAGAAAGTCATATATTCAATACCAGACTTCATTGTTGAAGCTTTCAAATCTCCTTTAATAACATAAGAAGCAAAGATGTTACCCATTGTACTATCTTCCCAACCTGGGACTATAATAGGTAAATTTTTCTCAGCAGCAGCATACATCCAGCTGTCTTTTAAGTCAATTTCATAATATTCTTCTAGTACTCCAGAAAGCAACATTTTGTACATGAATTCATGAGGAAAATAACGTTCTCCTTTATCATCTGCATCTTTCCAAATCTTGTAGATGTGTTTTTGTAGACGACGAAACGCTTCATGTTCAGGAATACAGGTGTCTGTAACACGGTTTAATCCACGCTCTAATAAATCCCATTCATCTTGTGGAGTCAAATCACGATAGTGAGGAACTCTTTCGTAGTGAGAATGAGCTACAAGATTCATGATGTCTTCTTCTAAATTCGCACCAGTACATGAAATGATTTGTACTTTATCTTGACGGATGATTTCGGCGAAAATTATTCCTATTTCTGCAGTACTCATTGCACCTGCCATACTTACCAACATTTTGGCTCCGTTGGCTAATTGCTGCTCATAAGCTTTTGCAGCATCTACTAACGATGCAGAGTTGAAATGCAAATAATGCTTTTCAATAAACTGACTGATTGGTCCTTTACTCATTTTAATTAATTTAAATTATTAAAAATCATAAATTGTATTTCAAATTTAAGTAATTTTTAAATTGACTATGATTATGTGTTTATTATTTTTTTCCGTAACCCAATATTTTCAAAACTTCTTCAGAGGTTTGTTGTTCTGAGAAAACTTCTGTAGCTAAAATTCCATTTTCATCTCTATCAATCAAAATGTGTTTGGGCTGTGGAATTAAGCAGTGATGTAAACCACCGTATCCTCCAATGGTTTCTTGATAGGCTCCTGTATTAAAGAAACCAATATAAAGTGGTTTTTCTTTGTTGTACTTGGGTAAATAAATAGCATTCATATTTTGCTCAGAGTTGTAATAGTCATCACTATCACAAGTCATGCCGCCTAACAAAACTCTCTCGTACGTATCGTTCCAACGGTTGATAGCCAACATGATAAAGCGTTTGTTAATCGCCCATGTATCTGGTAAAGTAGTAATAAATGAAGAGTCAATCATGTTCCATTTTTCTCTATCATTTTGTTGTTTTTGATACAATACTTGATAAATAGCACCACCACTCTCACCAACTGTAAACGAACCAAACTCTGTAAAAATGTGTGGTACATCAACTTCAGCTTCTTCACAAGCAATCTTAATTTGATTGATAATCTCATCAATCATATATTGATAATCGTATTCGAATGTCAATGAGTTTTTTATTGGAAAACCACCACCTATGTTCAAACTATCAAGAGTAGGGCATTCTTTTTTTAGTGCCACATACACTTTGATACATTTTACTAATTCATTCCAATAGTAAGCATTGTCGTTTATTCCTGTATTGATAAAAAAGTGTAACATTTTAAGTTCCAACTTTTTATTTTCTTTAATCTCTTTTTTATAAAAAGGAACAATGTTTTTGTATCCAATACCTAATCTAGAGGTATAGAATTCGAATTTTGGTTCTTCTTCAGCGGCAATACGAATTCCAATCTTGAATTTGTTTTTTATTTGTGATTGCAACAAATCTAATTCCTCGTAATTATCAATGATTGGAATGGTGTTTTTGTGACCATTATTAATCAATCGAGCTATGTTTTCTACATATTGATCTCTTTTGAAACCATTGCAAATTACATAAGTACTTTTGTTGATTTTACCATTTTCAAGCAAATTCTCAACAATATTGATATCAAAAGCTGAAGAGGTTTCGATATGAATATTATTTTTGAAAGCCTCATTCATAATGTATTCAAAATGAGAGCTTTTTGTGCAGTAGCAATAGTAGTATTTAGCCTCATATTTATTTTTTTCCATCGACTTACGAAACCAACTTTTGGCTTTGTTGATGTTGTTTGAAATTTGAGGTAAATACGTGAATTTTAATGGCGTGCCATATTTTTCAACCAATTTCATTAAATCAATATTATGAAATTGAAGGTTGTCTTTGTTTAATTTAAATTCTTCTTGTGGGAAGTAGTAAGTTTGATTGATTAAGTCGTAATATTTTGTATTCATTAGTTTTGACAATTTATAGAAATTAATTAAGCGTTTCAACTAAATTGATTCCTATTCAAACCCTAATGTTTGCGTACCTAATCTGTAGTTTTTCGTTTTCTGTTTTTATGTATTGAAAAGGGTCAAAATTAAAGCATCCAATCATGGTATAAAAACGATGGAAAGATTTAATTAAAAATCGTTCTTGCTTGTTTTTATCTCCTTTGTTGTTGCTATTTTTTTGACTTTTTTTCATTGATGCAAATGTAAAAAATAAAATATACGTAATGCAATCCTTTTTATTAAAAAAAAGATTAAGATTTGTAATCTTCAAAGGCTTCAAGAATCAATTCGTTTTCAACCAATTGATTTATTTTTATGGTTCCGATACCTTCAATTAAGGCAAATTGAATGGTTCCATATTCATTTTTTTTGTCGTGAATCAATAATTCAAGGATTGGATTAAGATCATTTTCTTCGAAAATAATTTTATCATAAATACTATTTATGGTTTGTTTTATTTGTTCATATTCGAGTTCAGAAATCAACCCTTTTTTTAGTGAAATGTAGCTTTCTAAAATCATTCCAATAGCAATTGCTTCGCCGTGTAATAATGTTTTTTTATCATCACTCTCAAGAAAATAACTTTCTATCGCATGTCCTAAGGTATGACCAAAATTTAAGGCTTTACGAATACCTTTTTCGGTAGGATCTTGCATTACAATTTCGTTTTTTATAGCTACAGATCGATGGATAAGTGAGTCAAAATCAGCAAAGTCAATAGAAGTTAAATCTAAAAACTTTTCCCAATATTCTTTGTCAAAAATCAATCCGTGTTTAAGCATTTCAGCAAGTCCTGAGCGCATTTCATTTTGAGAAAGTGTTTCTAAATATGCGGTATCGATTAATACCATTTTAGGGACATTAATAACCCCTATTTGATTTTTTAAATTGCCTAAATCTACACCATTTTTGCCTCCCACAGATGCATCAACCATGGAAAGTAGTGTTGTTGGGACATGAATAAAATCAATACCACGTTTAAAGGTTGAAGCTACAAAACCTCCCAAATCAGTAACTACACCACCACCAACATTAATTACCAAGGATTTTCTATCGGCACCTAATTCGGTCAAAACATTCCAAATTTCGATGCATGTTTCAATATTTTTATTGATTTCACCCGCTTCAAATTCTACAATTTCAATAGTCAAATCGGTTTCCAAATAAGGTAAGAACTTGGGTAAACAACTATCAGAAGTATTGGTATCAACAATAATAAAAAGATTAGAGTATTTGTTTTCTCTCAAAAAAAGATTCAAATGCTCATAGGCGTTTTCGTTAAAATAAATAGGGTAATTGTTGGCTGTAATAGTTTGCATGATGTTCAAATTATTTGAGTGGCAAAATAAGGCATTTTTTAGTTAATAGAATTCAAAACTCTAGCTATATTTGCATTAAAATTTAACAAATAATGAAAAATATATTCAATAATACACAAGTTGCCTTTGCATTAAAAAGTGATACAGAACTAGATAGAGCTTATTTTTTATTTAAAATGATTGCTAGTGAACCTTTGGTTAGAATTGGAACAGCAGTTACAAATTTTGCTATAAAAGCCAATTTGCCAGTTGAAAGCCTTATTAGAGCAACAGTTTTTGATCATTTTTGTGGTGGAGTTAATGAAAACGATTGTTTGACTGTTGTAGATAAGATGTATACCAAAGGGGTTTCTTCTGTTTTAGATTATTCTGTTGAAGGAAAGGAAGAGGAAGAGCAATTTGATGCAGCTTTAAAAATGACTTTAAAAACTATTGAATTTGCTAAAGAAAGACAAGCAATTCCTTTTGCTGTATTCAAACCTACAGGCTTTGGTCGCTTAGCATTGTATGAGAAGTTAGGAGAGAAGAAGCCTTTAACAGATGATGAAATTATTGAATGGAATAAGGTAAAAGAACGATTTGATGCCGTTTGTAAAGAAGCTTATATTAAAGATGTAGCCTTGCTTATCGATGCAGAAGAAAGCTGGATGCAAGATGTAGCAGACGATTTGGTTACCGATATGATGCGTAAATACAACAAAGAAAAAGCTATTATATTCAATACGCTGCAAATGTATCGTTGGGATCGTTTGGGTTATTTGAAAAAAATTCATGAAGAGGCCAAAAGAGATAACTTTTACATCGGAATGAAGCTTGTTCGTGGAGCTTATATGGAAAAAGAAAACCTCAGAGCTCAAGAAATGAATTATCCAACACCTATTTGCGCGTCAAAAGAAGCATCCGATGAGAATTATGATGCTGCTGTTGCGTACATGATGGAACATCTTGAGATTATGTCGATTTTTGCTGGTACACATAATGAATTGAGTACCTACAAATTGATGAATTTGATGGAAAAAAGCGGAATCAAAAACAATGATAATCGTATTTGGTTTGGTCAATTATATGGTATGAGTGATAATATCAGTTACAATCTTGCTGAAAATGGGTATAATGTTGCAAAGTATTTACCATTTGGTCCTGTAAAAGATGTTATGCCTTATTTAATCAGACGTGCTGAAGAAAATACATCAGTCGCAGGACAAACCAGTCGTGAATTATCGATGATAAAAGCAGAACGTAAAAGAAGAAAAGAAAATTAATTCATTCTGCATAAAAGTGGTCTAAGCCACTTTTTTTGTAGCTTACATCACCTATGATGTCTCATGATTGAATCTGATTTTTTTTAAAAAGGAAATATCTTATATTTGGCACACCAAAAATGTGCTTGATATAAGCATTGAAGGATTATATGGTTCTCAGAAATAATTAATCTTTTGAAAGTGAAATCTGCTTTTTCTAAAATCAAAAGAAATTGAGTGAGCATTTTCGAAAAACAAATATTGACTAAAAATGAAATTACTAGAAGGAAAAGTTGCCATTATTACTGGTGCAAGTCGTGGAATTGGAAAAGGAATCGCTGAAGTTTTTGCAAAACACGGCGCCAATGTTGCCTTTACATACAGTTCATCTGTTGCTTCTGCTGAAGCTTTAGAGAATGAATTGAATGCAATGGGTATCAAAGCAAAAGGTTATCAGTCTAATGCTGCCGATTTTGAAGAAGCACAAAAATTTGTTGATGCCGTTTTGGCTGATTTTGGAACTGTTGATATTTTGATCAATAATGCTGGAATCACAAAAGATAACTTATTAATGCGTATGTCAGAAGCTGATTTCGATTTAGTTATCGATGTAAATTTGAAGTCAATATTCAATATGACAAAAGCAATACAAAAGACTTTTTTGAAACAACGTTCAGGTTCTATCATCAATATTAGTTCTGTTGTAGGTGTTTCGGGCAATGCTGGTCAAGCTAATTATGCAGCATCTAAAGCAGGTGCAATTGGATTTACTAAATCTGTAGCATTGGAGTTAGGTTCTAGAAACATTCGTTGTAATGCTATCGCACCAGGTTTTATTGAAACTGAAATGACTGCAAAATTGAGCGAGGATGTTGTCAAAGGTTGGAGAGAAGGTATTCCATTGAAACGTGGTGGTTCTACAGAAGACGTTGCTAATGCTTGCTTGTTCTTGGCTTCAGACATGAGTGCTTATATTACAGGTCAGGTATTAAACGTATGTGGAGGAATGCTTACTTAAAAAGTATTCAGTACTCAGATTGTACATTCAGTATTGAATCTGAAAACAACTCTGAATATTTATAGAATACGCTATAATTATAATTAAAATATGACAACAAACACCATTCTATTCCTTATTCTTTCAATAGTTATAGCTGCTGGTTTGTCGTATTTTCAGTACCTACATAAAGCCAAAAGTCAATCGAAAAATTATTGGCTTTTGGCTTTTTTACGTTTTGCTTCGATTTTTGGTATTTTATTGTTATTAATAAATCCAATTATTAGTAGAACCGAATTAGAAATTATCAAAACACCTTTGCCTATTGTGGTTGATAATTCTAGTTCAATTTCTTTTTTAAAAGCTAATACTAAAGCTCAAGAATTGTTTGTTGAACTAACTTCAAATAAAGATTTACAACAGAAATTTGATGTTCAACCTTTTTTGTTTGATGCAAATTTAAGACCATCAGACACTTTTAATTTCAAAGGAGCGCAAACACAATTAGATGTTGTAGCCAAAGATTTGAAAAGTTTGAATAAGAACATACACTTTCCTACAGTATTGCTAACAGACGGAAACCAAACTTCTGGAGATGAATATGTTTACAGTTTTGATACGGAAAACAGAGTTTTTCCTGTCGTTTTGGGCGATACTACGGCTGTCTTTGATATAAAAATAAGTCAATTGAATGTAAACAAATATGCGTTCTATAAGAATAAATTTCCTGTTGAAGTTTTTGTTCAATATTCTGGAAAGCGTTTGAATACAGCTAATTTTTCAATTTCAGAAGGAAAAAACACGATTTTAAAACAAGCGGTAAGTTTTACTGCTGGGCAAAGAACCGCGACAGTTACCGTTTTTTTACCTGCAGATAAAATTGGCTTGCATTTATTCAAAGCCAACATCACTGCTGGTGTAAAAGAAAAAAACAATTACAATAACACCAAGAATTTTGCTGTTGAAGTATTGGACCAAAAAACAACAGTTGGATTGGTTTCGGCAATTAATCATCCTGATTTAAGTGCTTTTAAACGCGCTATTGAAACTAATGCACAACGTAAAGTAAGTATTGTTAAGCCACAAGAAATCAAATCATTGTCGGATTATAATGTTTTGATTTTATACCAACCCAATACAAGTTTCAAATCTATTTTTGATGGTGCTAAAGCCGCTGGCATCAATACGTTAGTTGTTACAGGAATGACGACAGATTTTAATTTTTTGAATCAACAACAAAATGATTTGGATTTTAAAGTCACCAATCAGAAAGAAGATTTCTTACCGTCATTCAATACAAAATTCAATTTGTTTGCATTGGAAAATATAGGTTTTGAAAGTTTTCCTCCCTTGGCACATCCTTTTGGTACCATTACCGCGAAAGAGAATGTTACGGTTTTACTTTCTTCCAAAATACGAAGTATAGATACGGGTTTACCTTTGTTAGCATTTACTGAAGCAGGAGGTAAACGAGCTGCGTATTTGTTAGGAGAAAATAGCTGGAAATGGCGATTACAATCTCACGTGGACCAGCAATCATTTGAAAAATATGATGTTTTTATCGATAAAACCATTCAATTTTTAGCTTCAAATAGTTCTAAAAGAGCGTTGGTGGTTACCCACGAAAATTTTTATAATTTTGGAGAAGCTATTGCAATCACTGCGCAGTTTTTTAATAAAAACTATGAGTTTGATGACAATGCGCGACTAACTATTTCTGTTACAAACGTAAAAAATAAGCAAACCAAAAATTATGATTTGCTTAAAGGAACCAATGCTTATCAAGTCAATTTAGATGGACTTTCCGCTGGAAGTTATACCTTTACTGTAAAAGAATTGAATACCAAAACCAGTTATTCAGGACGTTTTGAAATTCTAGATTTCGATATAGAAAAACAATTTGTTACTCCAGATTACACCAAATTAGCACAGTTAGCAGAGCAAACTAAAGGGAAAGTATTTCTTCCTTCACAAATCAATCAACTGATACAGCAATTGCTTGCAGATGAATCGTACAAAGCTATTGAAAAAGAAAATGTCATCAAATCACCTTTAATTGATTGGGTTTTGCTATTGGTTTTGATTGCACTTTGTTTAACAACAGAATGGTTTATCCGAAAATATCACGGTTTACTCTAGTTAAAATAGATTTTTAAATATTGACAGATGGATTTTAGGCTAAAAGTATTTTATACCGTAGCAATTCGACTTAATTTTACTAAGGCGGCTGCGGAATTGTATATCAGTCAGCCAGCCGTTTCAAAGCATATACAAGAATTAGAAGAGACCTACAAAACGAAGCTTTTTGAACGAAATGGTTCTAAAATTGCCTTAACTCCAGCTGGACATCTTTTGTTACAACATACCAAATCTATATTTGATATTTATCGTGATATTGAGTTTGATATGAGTTCTTTTGTAACAAAACGCCAAGGATTACTTAGACTTGGGGCAAGCACAACACTTTCACAATATATTATTTCTCCAATTTTAGCCCGATTTCATGAAAAAGAGAAGGGGATAACTATTCAATTAACTAATGGTAATACGGAACAAATAGAAAATGCTTTAATTAACAAAGAAATTGAAGTTGGAGTAGTAGAAGGACAGTCTAAAAATCAGTCGATTAAATATGTCCCTTTTTTAAAAGATGAATTGGTTTTAGTGTGTCGTTTTGCACATCCTTTGGCTAGTAAAAATGAAATTACTCTTGAAGAGTTAAAAAAACTTCGTCTCCTAACTAGAGAACGAGGTTCGGGAACACTTGAAGTTATTGAATATGCCCTAAAACAGCAACAAGTAAAATTAACAGATTTACAAATTGAAATGCAATTGGGGAGTACGGAAAGTATAAAATCTTATTTATTGCATTCGGATTGTTTTGCATTTATATCAATTCATGCGGTATCTAAAGAATTAAAAAACAATGAGTTGATTGTTTTAGATGTGAAGAACTTATCTATTGAGCGTTCCTTTTTTTGTATAACTTTAGTTGGAAAATCCAATACATTATCTGAACTCTTTATCAGAAGTATTTCTGATTATTATAACCTAGAGTTATAGGTTATTGTGTTTTTGTATTGGACTGGCAAGGCTATAACTAAGACCTTTGTAGAGTAATTTTAAACTACTTTACGATGGATACAACATCAAAACATAGCGCTGTTTCACCCACACACTTTTTGAATCTTTCTAAAACGAATCAACAAATTCTTTTTGTTCTACTTTTAATAGTTTGTCTTACATTTTCTATCTCACCACCCATTGCATTACTTCTAGGATTAATAATAGCAAATTTATCAGGACATCCTTTTTTACATTTAAATCATAAAGCAACTTCAATTTTACTGCAAATATCCGTAGTTGGATTAGGATTTGGAATGAATTTGCATAGCGCAATTGCAGCAGGAAAAGAAGGAATGCTTTTTACTATTGCTTCCATTTTTTCTACTTTGATTATTGGGATTATCTTAGGAAGATGGCTTGGAATTGACAAAAAGATAACGCATTTAATTTCTTGTGGTACGGCAATCTGTGGAGGAAGCGCCATCGCGGCTATAGCACCAGTAGTGGAATCTAAAGAAAATCAGACGTCAGTAGCTTTGGGAGTTATCTTTATTTTAAACTCTTTGGCTTTGTTTTTGTTTCCTGTTATTGGACATTGGTTGCAATTGTCGCAAAACGAATTTGGATTATGGTGTGCTATTGCCATACACGACACCAGCTCTGTTGTTGGTGCCGCAAATAAATTTGGTGCCGAGGCATTGCAAGTGGCAACTATGGTAAAATTAGCTAGAGCTTTATGGATTATTCCTATTGCTATTGGTTCTTCCTATTTATTCAAAAATGGGAAAAAGAAAGTGACCATTCCATATTTTATCTTCTTATTTATTTTGGCTTTGATAGTAAATACTTATGTTCCTGCCTTCACAACTGTAGCACCATTTTTAGTGTCTATTTCAAAAGTTGGTCTTACAGTTACTTTATTTTTAATCGGAGCTGGGCTTAATTTTTCAAGCCTAAAGCAAGTTGGAATAAAACCTTTATTGTTAGGAATTCTACTTTGGGTTTTTATTGCTGGAATTGCTTTGCTGGCGATATTGAATTTAAGCTAATTTTCCTTTTGATATTGCTTGTTTTTAAGCATTTCAGAGGCAGTCTGATAATAAGTAATCGTTTCGTTAATGTAATTTTGATTAAGATGTCTTTCTGCAATTTCTTCAAAATCTGATTGGTATTCTGGTTGAATATTTTTGTTGTATTTCAATTTTAAATCAAACTGTTTTACTCTTTGCTTAGGCGAAAGAATGGTTAAAACGGAATCTTTAATCAAGCCTAAGTCTTGATAAGTTGCAATAAAAGCTCTGGGTTGATAAGTAGTTTTCAAAACATCTTGTCCATAAAATTTACTTTTATAATCAAAATGTAACAATCCGAAAACGGTAGGCATAATGTCAATTTGAGACATTAATGTATTGAATTCTCTTTTGTTACTTCGATTTGGGTCATAAATAAAAGCTGGAATTCGGTACTTATCTAATGGCAATTCAATTTTTCCAGCACTCGAAGCGCAATGGTCAGATATAATTACAAAAAGAGTGTTTTTGAACCAAGGCTGTTTTTTAGCCATTTTGAAGAATTGTTTCAGTGCGTAATCGGTATATTTTACGCCACCTTCACGAGATTTCGCATCGCCAGGAATATCAATTTTGTTGTTAGGATAAGTAAAAGGTCTGTGGTTACTTACTGTCATCCAATGAGAAAAGAAAGGTTTACCTGTTTTAGTATCAGCATTCATCGTTTGAATTGCTTTTTTTGCCATATCTTCATCACAAACGCCCCATACATTAGAGAAAGTAATTTCTTCTTTAGCAAATGATTTTTTATCAATTATGTGGTAGCCATTTCCTCCAAAGAAAGACTCCATATTGTCAAAAAAAGCATCTCCACCGTATAAATAATTTACTTTATAGCCTTTCTTTTTGAAAACAGACGCAGTAGTAAATTTATTTTTATTGTCTTTTCTTTTTACCACGCTTTCTCCTGCTGTTGGGGGCAAACAAAGTGTTACGGCTTCAAGACCTCTTACCGTTCTATTTCCAACGGCATATAGATTGGTAAATTCTAAACTTTTATCCGCTAAGCTATCCAAAAAAGGGGTGATGTTGTTTTCATTACCGTATCTCTTCATAAAATCTGCACTTAGACTTTCTATCGTGATTAAAACTACATTTTTTTTAATTTCTGAACTGTCAGATACAATAGTTCTAAGTGAACTTTTTCCTTTAATTCCTGGTAATAACTTAAATAAGTTCGTAAACGCTTCGTCTTTGGGTAATGTTTTGTAAAACTTAAAATAATCCAATTCACTATTCATAAAGGCCAAGTAGAATTTATAAATGCCGTTGGATTGTAATTCATTGGTGAAAATATTGGTTGAATTTTCTTTTTTAGCCAAAGCAGGAATAGCCCAAAAAGAAAGGGCAAACACACTCAAGAAAAAAAAGGATAGATATATTTTTTCTTTGAAAGTAGGTAAGTCAATCAAGTAGTTTTTCGTTCTTTTAACTATATAAAAAGTTATGATTCCAACCACAACAAATAAAGCTGAAAAAATTGGAATCACAGGATACGATTCCATAATGTTGCCAATTACTTCATTGGTATAAATCAAATAATTGACGGCGATAAAATTATATTTTACTCCAAATTCGTTCCAAAAAAAGTATTCACTAATACCATTTTGTAAGAGCAGTAAAACATACAAAAAGATTACAAAACTGTACATCCACAAGCGCAAACGCTCACGATATTGCGGTAAAAACAAAAACAATCCAAATAAGGATGTTTTGATTCCGATAAAAGCAATTCCTATTTTGGGTAAAGCGCCACCGTATTCATCCAAAATAGTATTTCCTAACGTTACATAGCCTAACAATAATAGCATCAATCCAAAAATGATAGAACCATAAGGCTTATTGTATTTTGAATTGGAAATAAATATCAAATAGAGCCACAGAAATCCACTAGCAATAGTAAATACAAAGAGGTCTGAACAAAGTCCTAGTCCAAAAATTTTAATCACTTCGAGAAACGTAAAAGAACTTTGAGTGATAGGATGTACCATCAAAAAAGTTCTCAAAACAAAACTAATAATAAGATAAAATAGAGATAAGCAGAAAAATGGAGATAGTTTTTTTAAAAATGGCATTCTGTAATTTTTTTTTTTTTTTTTTTTCAAAATTATACTTGTTTAACCAATTATTGGTTTAATCTTCATTTAAGATTAACTTAAGATTTACGTAATGTAAATTAAAATTAAGATTCTCTTAAAATAAGTAACAGGAAGTTGAGTTTGACTATAAATATAATACTTTTACTTTATGAATTTAACAAATGTTTATATGAAGAATGCAATGCTACTTTTATTTCTTTTTTTGACTGCAAGTAGTTTTTCTCAAAACTGGAGAACTAATTTTGAGGAAGCGAAAGCAGAAGCTATTAAAGAAGACAAAAATATCGTTTTGGTATTTTCTGGTTCGGATTGGTGTGCCCCTTGTATGAAGCTAGACAATGTAGTATGGAAATCTGAAGCATTTCAGCAAGAAGCAGATAAGAATTGGGTTATTTATAAAGCAGATTTCCCAAAGAAAAAAGCCAATCAATTAGCTCCTGATTTAACCGCTGCTAATCAAAAATTAGCCGAAAAATACAATCGAGGCGGAAGTTTCCCTTTGGTCGTATTACTAGATAAGACTGGAAAAGTTTTAGGAATGACAGGTTTTAAAAATGTCCCTGCCAATGAGTATATTCAATTGATTCATTCGTTAGAGAAAAAATGAAAAAAATAATTCTTTTATTTCTTTTGACATCCATTTTCGCTTTTGGGCAAGTGACCCATAAGCGAAAATTGTATATGTTAGGAAGCCCTTTTGAAATGACGGTTGTTGCTAAAGATACAATTCAAGGCAACATTTACATTGATAAGGCGGTAGCCGAAGTGAAGCGTATTGAAAATTTAATTTCAGATTGGATTCCAACCACACAAATATCTCAGGTAAGTAAAAATGCTGGAATTCAACCCGTAAAAGTTGATAAAGAAGTCTATGATTTAGTAGAACGTGCTATAAAAGTATCACAGCTTACTTCAGGGGCTTTTGATATTTCTTATGCATCGATGGATAAAATTTGGAAATTCGATGGGAGTATGAAGGAAATGCCTACTCCTGAAGCCATCAAACAATCTGTGGCTAGAATTGGCTATCAAAAAATTGTTTTAGATGCCAAAGCACAGACTATTTTTTTGAAGGAAAAAGGAATGAAACTAGGTTTAGGCGGTATTGGTCAAGGCTATATCGCTGATAAAATCAAAGAATTATTACTTTCAAAAGGATGTACCTCCGGAATTGTAAATGTATCGGGCGATATTAATGCTTGGGGCTATCAAACGACAGGTAAACCTTGGACAGTGGCGATTGTCAATCCAATGAATAAAAGTAAAGTTTTTGCCACTTTTCCACTCGAAAATAGTGCGGTAGAGACTTCAGGCAGTTATGAAAAATATGTGGTTTTTGATGGTAAACGCTATTCTCACATCATTGATCCTAGAACGGGTTATCCGGCTCAAGGAGTAGTAAGTGTTTCAGTTTTTGCTAAACAAACTGAAATTGCAGATGCTCTGGCTACAGGGATTTTTGTTTTGGGTGTAGAGGTTGGTTTGGATTTAGTCAACCAACTAAAAGGTATTGGATGTATAATTGTTGACGATAAAGGGGAAATACATACCTCTAAAAATATTGATATTAAAAAATTTAACTAATGAAAAAAATACTTTTTGCTAGTGTACTAGTAGCCGCTTTACAATCTTGTACTTCTGTAAAAGAATATGAAAAAGTAGCTATAAATGATCCTGATATGAAGCTTGCTGCAAGAGCATCAGAACGATATGAAACCACTTTTCAGGTTTACAGAGAAGCTTCTGCTGGAGCTAATGGAGGAAAAACTGGTGGTGGTTGTGGATGCAACTAAAGCCTTGAAATAATTTATTTTTAATTGAAATTTAAATAATGAAAAAAGCCCTATCCATTCTATTATTGAGCATTGTTTTCTTTGCCAATGGACAACAAAATGACTCTACAGCAGTTGGATTCAAGAAAAGAGTTTTAGAAACTACCGAAGTCGATTTTTTGTTTAGTTATTATAAACAAGATGGGATACACTCGGCTGTTTCTGGAGGAAGTGGAACCGAAAACTTAACCGATGTTACGGCTGCTATAGTGGTTGCCATGCCCTTAAGCGATGATGAAGTACTCACAGCCGATGTTGGTATTTCCGCTTATTCTTCTGCTTCATCGAGTAATATTAATCCTTTTGATAGCAATACACCAAACCCTTGGCAATCCAGTTCAGGAGCATCGCAATCGGATCAATTGACTAGTTTAGCTTTATCGTATTCTGCAAGTTCTGATGACAGAAACACGATTTGGAATGCTCACGTATCGGGTTCGGTGGAATATGATTATTCTTCTATTGGATTTGGTGGTGGAGTAACCAAAGAATTTAATGATAAAAATACAGAAGTAAGCCTTTCTGCTAGTGCCTATTTGGATACTTGGAGACCTATTTATCCGAAAGAACTACAGGATTTTAAAAATAATGGAGATAATTTAAACGGTGGAATATTTGATTTTTTCACCATAACAGGAAATACAGCTTATAATCCGAGTCAATTTGAATTTCATAAGGATAAGAAAAGAAATTCCTATTCTGTATCGTTAAGTTTGTCGCAAGTGATTAACAAGAAATTGCAAGCATCGGTTTTCTTGGATGTGCTACAACAACAAGGTTTATTATCTACACCTTATCAAAGGGTGTATTTTAAAGATGTGTCTGCTTCCTTTATCAATAATTTTCAATTGGCCAATGATATAGAACGCTTACCAGATTCAAGATTTAAACTGCCCATAGGAGCGAGGTTGCATTATTACATCAATGAACGTTTTGTACTAAGGACTTATTATAGATTCTATACTGATAACTGGGGAGTACAGTCACATACTGCAAGTATTGAATTACCAATCAAAGTAACAGACCGTTTTACCATTTTTCCAATGTATCGTTATTATACACAAACGGCTTCAGACTATTTTGCACCAATCAATACGCATTTATCAACAGATCAATACTATACTTCTGACTATGATTTGTCTGCTTTTGATGCCAATCAATATGGATTAGGCGTCAATTATACCGATATTTTTACAAAAGCAAATATTTGGAAGTTTGGTTTGAAAAATATTGATTTTAGGTACAATCATTATGATAGAAGTGATGGTTTGAAGGCAGACATAGTATCTTTAGCCTTTAAATTTTTAATGCAGTAACTATGAAAATTCTTATTGTAGAAGATGAAGTTGGAATTGCTGATTTTCTCAAACAAGGTTTAGAAGAAGAAGGCTATTCAGTATCGGTAGCTTACGATGGTGAATCAGGTTTAGCCATGGCTTTACAGCAAAAAGTAAACGTTATTTTACTAGATTGGATGCTGCCAAAAATGCACGGAATAGACATTTGTAAAGCCATTCGTAAAGCCAATATTCAAACGCCTATTTTGTTTTTGACTGCTAGAGATACCGTACAAGAAACTATAGAAGGTTTGAAAGCTGGAGCGAATGATTACATCAAAAAACCTTTTAGTTTTGATGAATTAATTGAACGAATTAAAATTCATTTTAGAAATACTACTTCTAATGATCTATTGGTTTTAGGTAACATCAGCATTGATCCGTCCAAACATCAAGTGCTGCAGGGCGATCAAGAAGTTAATCTTACGCAACGCGAATATGAATTATTAGTATATTTAATCAAAAATAAAGGTAAGGTTTGTACTCGAAATCAAATTATTGAGGACGTTTGGGACATTCATTTTGAATACGATACCGGTGTAATTGACGTGTTTATGAACGCCATCCGAAAAAAACTCAACCTCAATAAAGAAGAAGATCTTATTAAAACCATTCGTGGCGTTGGCTATATTGCTAATGATTAATTTTTCATAAATATGTTTTCATTTTCATACAAAGACAGAATTGCCTTTAACTATATTTTGAGCACGGGGCTCTTAATTTCTGTCGTTTTCATTGTGATTTATCAAAGTATGAAATACAATGTGAACACGCATATCAATGAAGACATTCAAACTGAGGTTCAAAAGCATTTAGAAGAAATTGAAATCGATCGCAACAATACGTATTTAATTCAAGTCGATCAATGGCGTGCTAGAGAGCATAACACTGTAAATGTCAACCCTGTTTTTGTGCAATTCTTTGATAGCAATAATCAATTAATTGACAAATCTCCCAATTTGAAAGGCCTTCAACTTAAGATGTACAAAAGCGCTTTTGACAATACTTTTATTGATACTTATCTCAACAAAAAGCCCATTCGTCAGATTCAAGTTCCGCTGTACGACGAACAAAAAATTGTAGGTCATCTGTTTGTAGCCATGTCATTAGATGATGCACAAATGATTTTGAATAATTTGCGCAATACCCTTTTTGTTTCTTTTCCATTAATACTCATTTTGCTGTTTCTGATTGCTCGATTGATTGCAGGCCGAAGCATAAAACCTGTTACTACTATCACCGAAACCTCTAGTAACATCACAAAAGACAACCTAAAAGGACGCATCGTTTTACCTCAAAACAAGGATGAACTTTACACCCTTTCCAAAACAATCAATGATTTGCTGGATCGAATAGAAAATGCTGTAGAACGCGAAAAACAATTCACTTCGGATGCTTCACACGAATTAAGAACACCGCTAACAGTTTTAAAAGGTACTTTGGAAGTTTTGATACGAAAACCAAGAACACAAGCTGTGTATGAAGAAAAAATTTTATCTAGCATTAAAGAAGTCAATCGACTGAATAATTTGGTGGACCAATTATTGTTGTTGGCGCGTTTCGAAAATCAAAAACAACAATTAAAAATTGAAAAGGTGTATTTGAACGCATTGATTTTGGACACTTTGACGATGTATTCTGAGAAGATAAAATCTAAAAAAACAACCGTTATTACCCAATTTACCTCTGATTTTTATATCGAATCCGATCATTACTTAGTGGCCATCATCATTGGGAATGTTATTAGTAATGCCATCAAGTATTCTGGCGAAAACACTGTGGTCACAATTGATTTAAGCAAATCAGAAAATAAAACTTACTGTACCATTACCGACCAAGGAATTGGAATTGCTAAAGCCGATTTGGATAAAGTCTTCAACCCATTTTATCGCTCAAATGCGACGAATCATCCGCATATAAAAGGCTCTGGATTAGGACTCTCTATAGTAAAACGAATTGCAGAATTACTCCCTATGGATATCGAAATTTTTAGTGAAACTGGCAAGGGAACTAAAGTTGTCTTAAGTTTTCATTAATCTCTTTTTAAGCCGTTCTTAAGATATTTCATATATTTAGCACTTACCTTTGTACTAAAGCTTGATGCTGTAACCATTTGAAAGTAATTGGATATGTCTGTCAAAAAAATAACGACCCTATTATTTCTATTTGTTTTTGTGTATTCCAACACAGAAATAGGGCAGTTATTCAAAATTCCCAATTTGTATCAGCATTATTTAGAGCATCAAAACCACAACCAAGAACAAGCCTTTTCGTTTATCGATTTTACCATCAGTCACTACAATAATTTAAATAAACACGCCGATACCGATGGTCACGATAAGCACGAAAATTTACCATTCAAGAGCCAAACTATCAATCTCGACACGCTTGTCTTAGCTTTTGAGGAACCTCAATCTATTTTTTCTTTAAAAAATCCTATACTAGCAACTGTAAATCAATCACTTCCGATTTACAAAGAATGCTATATTTCTAACGTATGTAGTGCTATTTGGCAACCGCCTAAACTAGTTTAAAATTATCTTTATCGTTACTTATCTTTTTTGATAATGAATATTTTGCTGAATTATTGGTGTTCTAATGATTCTAACGTATAATTTTTAATTTACTAGTATGCTAAATAAAATCATAGCATTTTCTATCAACAATAAACTCATTGTATTGTTATTTACTTTGAGCGTATTTGGTTTCGGATTGTTCTCTGTATTCCAAATTTCAATCGGCGCTGTGCCTGATGTGACCAACAATCAAGTGCAAGTGATTACCACTTCACGTAATCTTTCTACTCAAGATATAGAGCAATTTATAACCTATCCTGTCGAGATAGAAATGGCCAATTTGCCAGGCGTAAAAGAAATTCGTTCTATTTCAAAATTTGGATTATCAGTCGTTACCATTGTTTTTGATGACGATTTGGGAACCTATTTGCCTCGTCAATTAATTGCCGAAAAGATAAAAGCGGCTTCCGAAAAAATCCCCGAAGGTTTTGGTACACCCGAAATGGGACCAATTACCACAGGATTGGGCGAAATTTATCAATACACTTTGGAAGTAAAACCTGAGTTTAAAAACAACTATTCCATAACCGATTTGAGAACGATTCAAGATTGGATTGTCAAACGACAATTGTCTGGAATCAATGGTGTGGTCGAAATCAATACTTGGGGTGGTTATTTAAAACAATACGAAATCAGCATTCGTCCTTCGGAATTAAAGGCGATGAATTGCAGCTTGACCGAAATTTTTACCGCTTTAGAGAAAAATAACAGCATTGCAGGTGGGGCTTATATTGAAAAAACGAATCAAAGTTATTTCATTCGTGGTGAAGGAAAAGTCAATAGTATTCAGGATATTGAAAATATTGTGGTTAAAAATACCAATGGTCTTCCTGTTTTGATTAAAAATATCGCCAAAGTACAATTTGGTCACGCCAATCGTTTTGGTGCGATTACTGGAAATGGAGAAGGAGAGAAGGTACTCGGACAAGTGATGATGCTAAAAGGAGCCAACTCTAAGCAAGTCATTAGTGATGTTAAAGATAGAGTAGCCGAAATTCAAAAATCGCTACCTGAAGGGGTCTATATCAATGGTTTTTTAGAAAGAAGTGAATTGGTTGGGAAAACTACTTTTACGGTAGCCGAGAATTTAATTTTAGGTTGTTTGATTGTAATCTTTGTGGTGGTTTTATTGCTTGGTAATTGGCGTTCTGGATTGGTCGTAGCTTCGGTGATTCCGTTGTGTTTGCTGTTTGCCATTTCGTTTATGAATATTTTCGGAATCGATGCCAATTTAATGAGTTTAGGTGCCATTGATTTTGGAATTATTATCGATGGAGCTGTAATTATAGTGGAGTTCATTGCCTTTCAAATCGCCCAAAATTCGGCACATTTGGCTGGATTAAACAAAGAAAATCGCCAAATAGAAATTGACCAAATTACCTATAAAAGTGCATCCAAAATGATGAATTCTGCCATTTTTGGTCAGTTAATCATTCTGATTGTTTTTATTCCGATTTTGTCTTTGTCAAGCATCGAAGGAAAGATGTTCAAGCCAATGGCTATGACGTTTAGCTTTGCTTTATTGGGCGCGATGATTTTCTGTTTTACTTATGTTCCTGTTGTAGCTTCGATGTTTTTAAAACCAACAAGACAAAATCCAAACTCGATTTCAGAGAAGCTCATCCGAAAATTAAATTCTTGGTATCTGCCTTCAATTACTTGGGCTTTGGATAATACCAAAAAAGTATTGTACGGAGCCGTTGCGTTATTAGTGTTTTCTGGTATTCTGTTTAGTACGATGGGAGGTGAATTTATTCCCACCTTAGACGAAGGAGATTTTGTGATTCAACCGGTATTGAAAACAGGAACTTCTTTGACTAAAACCATCGAAACCACTACTAAAATGGAGAAAATCATTTTGAAAAATTTCCCTGAAGTAGAGCAAGTCGTATCTAGAATTGGTGCTGCCGAAGTACCCACAGACCCAATGTCGATGGAAGAAAGTGATATAATTGTGAAACTTAAACCTAAGTCGGAATGGGTTTCTGCCAGTTCCAAAGATGAATTGGCCGATAAGATAAAAGAAGCATTAAACGCTCAGATTCCAAATATGGAAATCGAGTTTACGCAACCCATTGAAATGCGTTTTAATGAGTTGATTTCTGGAACGCGTTCTGATGTTGCGATTAAGATTTTCGGAACCGATTTGGATGTTTTAGCCAGAAAAGCACACGAAATTGAACGTGCCATCAAAAAAGTTCCTGGAGCTTCGGATGTTATTATAGAAAAAACCGAAGGTTTACCTCAAATGTATGTACAATACGACCGCTCCAAAATTGCGCGTTATGGTTTGAATATTGAAGACTTGAACGATGCCATCGCACTAAGTTTTGCTGGAAAAGTGGTAGGCAATGTGTTTGAAGGCGAAAAACGATTCGACATGGTGATTCGTTTGGATCAAAGCAACAGAAAAAGTATCGAGGATTTGAAAAATTTATATGTTACGGTTCCTAATGGTGCTCAAATTCCGTTGAATGAGTTGGCTACCATTGAGTATGCTGAAGGTCCAGCCAAAATATCTCGTGACAATACCAATCGACGCATTGTAGTGGGAATCAATGTTAGAAATCGAGATTTACAGAGTGTAGTGACCGATATTCAAAAGATTGTAGATACACAAATCAAATTGCCAGCAGGTTATTATGTGAAATATGGAGGGCAATTCGAAAATTTAGAAAGTGCCAAAGCCCGATTGCTTATTGCTGTTCCTATCGCTTTATTGTTGATATTTATACTGTTGCATTTTGCTTTTGGGTCAATGAAAGAAGCTTTGATGGTGTATTCGGCGATTCCTTTATCGGCAGTGGGAGGCATTTTGTTGTTGTGGATTCGCGATTTGCCTTTTAGTATTTCGGCAGGGGTTGGATTTATCGCTCTTTTTGGTATCGCTGTATTGAACGGAATCGTGTTGATTGAACACTTTAAAGAACTAAAAAATCAAGGAATGACCGATATGAATGCCTTAATTTTGAAAGGAACCACAGACCGTTTGCGTCCCGTTTTATTGACAGCCGCCGCTGCCGCTTTAGGTTTTTTACCAATGGCGATTTCCTCATCGGCTGGGGCAGAGGTGCAACGTCCTTTGGCTACCGTAGTGATTGGTGGACTTTTTACCGCTACGGTTTTGACCTTGATTGTATTACCAATTCTCTTTAAAGTCTTTGATTCAAAAGAATTTAAAAGACCTAAATTGAAAAAAGGCAAAAAGCACCTTACTGTTATTTTACTTTTGTTGGCTAGTAGTTTTGGATTTGCCCAAAACACATCAATGTCACGTGAGGCTTTAATAACCAAAGCTCTTGAAAACAACAAAGGAATCAAGGCTGCAGCATTGCAAGTCAATAAAATGCAAGAGAACATCAAGAGCAGTTTCACCTTCGAAAAAACAAATGTGTATTATTCTTATGACCAAAATAATTTGGCCTTGAACAATCTACCGCTGAAAGTTTTTGGGGTGCAGCAACGCTTTTTGTTTCCTACCGTTTATGGCGTACAAAAGAAAGCGAATACCTCAGAATTTGAGAAAGAGAAGGCTAATTTTGAGCTTCAAAAGAATAAACTTTCGTTACAAGTTGCCAAAACCTATGAACAAATCGTGTATTGGCAACATCAGGAACGCTTATATTCTTATTTGGATAGTTTGTACCAAAATTTCTCTAAAGCCAGCGATCGTCGTTTCGAATTGGGCGAAACCAATTATCTAGAAAAAATTACGGCTCAATCGAAATACAGACAAATCAAAACGAAGCTCACGCAAATCAATTTTGCGAAAAAAGCACAATATGAATCTTTACAAGCTTTGGTGCAATCTGATGAAAAAATAAGCATTCTAGAGAAAGAATTATTGCCAATTAGTACTTTGGACACTACTTCAAATAAAGCGTTACATACTGCTTATTTAGAAAGTATTAGTAATACTTATAAAAAACAAATCACTTTGCAAAAACAGCATTGGTTACCCGATTTGAATTTGGAATATTTTCAAGGAAGAAATAATGGTTTGTCGCAATCTTTGTATGGATTTCAAGTGGGTATTGCGGTTCCTATTTTGTTTTCAGGTAATGTTTCCAAAACCAAAGTAGCCCAACTAGAATCGCAAAGTTGGGAAGAGCAAAAGCTTAATCAAGAACAAAAAATGACGCGATTTATTCGTCAGCAGCAAAATGAAATTGCCAAGTACCAAGAAAGTATCAATTATTACAACGCCACTGGGAAAAAATTATCTGAGGAAATCATTAAAGTAGCGAATAGCAGCTATAAAAATGGAGAAATTGACTTTTTTCAATACATTCAAAGTTTAGAAAATGCAGTATCTATAAAAATAGAATATGTAGAAGCTGTACTGCAATTCAACAACAATCAATTAGAGTTACACTATCTTAATTATTAGTTTATCAATATGAAAAAACAACTGTATATATTAGTTTTTACACTGCTTTTTATAAGCTGCAAAAAAGAAGAAACTGCCCCAAAAATAACTGAAGACGATGGCTTGGTAAGAGTAACTCAGGCTCAATTTCAATCCGCAGGAATGGTCATTGGTAGTCCTGTAATGAAAGATTTTGACGAAACGATAAAAGTGTCAGGCAAGATTGATGTTCCGCCTCAAAATAGAGCAAAAGTCACCACTTTTATAGGTGGTTATGTCAAAAGTACACAACTTTTGGTGGGAGACAGAGTTCGTAAAGGACAAGCTTTGTTGACTCTTGAAAATACAGCATTTATTGATATTCAAAAAGAATATTTAGAAGTTGCCGAGCAGTTAAAGTATCTCAAATCGGAATTTGTTCGACAAAAGACTTTGTATGATGAAAAAATCACCTCTCAAAAGAACTATTTCAAGGCGGAAAGCGAGTACAAAAGAGCTTTGGCAACCTATCAGAGTTTGAAACAAAAACTGATTTTGATGCACATTAGTCCTATTCAGGTAGAAAAAGGTAAATTCACATCGACAATAACCATTTATGCTCCTATTACTGGGGATATTGTGATTATGAATGCTAATGTGGGTATGCTAATGGCACCCGAAGATGTGATTCTAGAGATTGTAGATACAGATCACTTGCACTTAGAATTGTCTGTGTTTGAAAAAGACATTTTAAAAGTGAGTAAAGGGCAAAAAATCAAATTTACTGTACCCGAAGCGACTAAGGAAGTGTTTAATGGAGAAGTGCATTTGGTTGGGAAATCCATAGAAGGCAATGATAGAACCATCAATGTTCACGGACATTTAGAAGACGAAACCAAGCAAAAGTTACTTACAGGCATGTTTGTAGAAGCGGCCATTATTTTTGATACTAAAAAAGGCCTAGCAGTGCCTACTGAAGCTATTATGAAAGAAAACAACAAGCATTATGTTTTTGTTTTGGTTACTAATAAAAATGAATATGCCTTCAAGAAATTAGCTGTATCTTTAGGAGAACAAAATGAGGATTTTAGTGAAATAATCCCAAATACATCCATCAACCCTTCAACTAAAATTTTAACCAAAGGCGTTTATGATGTAGCAGAATAAAAAAAATTAACTTAAAAGTAAAACTTATGAATGAAGCACATTTGCACCTAGTGGTGAACCATTTTCCTATCATCGGGACGATTCTAGGATTAGGAATTTTAGTGGTTGGGTTGTTGTTAAAAAACAATTCGGTCAAGAATACAGCGTTTTTTCTGTTCATTATTGCGGCTATTTTTGCTGCAGTGAGTATGGCAACCGGAGAAGGAGCAGAGGAATTGGTAGAAGATATGCCAACTATTGGTCACGACATTATTCACGAACACGAAGAAATGGCAGAAAAACTAGCCATCGCACTTTATGTTTTGGCGGCTACTTCTTTAGTTGGCTTGTATTTGAATTACAAAAAATCTGCAAAATCAGTTCTGGTGACTTATCTAGCAGTTATTATTGCTGCGGTAGCCATATTTTTGGGACAACAAACTGGAACTACAGGTGGAGAGATTCGTCATACAGAGATACGATCAGTAGCTATTCCTACTGATGTTCACATGGAAGACAAAGATTAATTTTAGACTTACCTAACCAAAAAAGGATGTCATTATTTTGACATCCTTTTTTATTGAAATTGAAACTAACAAAAGTAATTAACTCGCAAAGAGTAATATTAATAACTGAGCGACCAGTATTCGACTAATAGTCACTAAAGGATAAACGGTAGCATAGGATTGGTTAGGAATGTCAGAATCTAAGTATTTGTTACTAAAAGCTAGAGCAGCCGGATCGGTGTATGAACCACTCATTATTCCAACCATTTGATAAAAATTGAGCTTGAAAACAAAACGACTGATGAGTACTAAAAGTGTCAATGGAATAAAAGTGATAAAACAGCCGTAATAGATCCACATCCAGCCATTATTGGCTACAAAATTTTCATAAAAACCGTGTCCCGCTTTGATTCCGACTGCAGCAAAGAACATACAAATTCCAAGATCTTTCATAAAGTGAATGGCTCCGTTGTTGATATATGAATGAATCACTCCAACACCACCATATCTACTGATAAACAAGGCCGCTAAAAGAGGACCAGCTGCTAAACCTAATTTTAAAGGAACGGGTAATGAAGGAATGACAATTGGTATAGAACCAATGATTAATCCAAAAATTAAACCGCCAAATAAAGATAGAAAATCGGGTTCTAATAATATTTTTTTAGAATTTCCAATGATTTTTTCGGCTTCTTGAATAGCCTCTTTGTTACCAACAACCATCAAAGTATCTCCATAAAACAATTCCAAAGAAGGCTGTGCCAAAATTTCTAATCCAGAACGAATAACGCGAGTAACTTTTACATCAAATTGATTATATAAATCCAACTCTGCCAATGTTTTATGAATAGCTGTTTTGTGAGTCACACTAAGAATTTTTGTAGTCACATCTTCTTCTGATTCAATGAACAAATCTGTTGAGATTTTACCCACAATATCAATAAAATGGTTGATGTCTTTTTGTTTGGCTACGACCATTAAAACATCTTTAGCTTTTATAACAGAATCCAATGAAGGAGAATAAACGACTTTAGTACCACTTTGCTTTTGTCTAGAAATAATAACATTATCAATATGAAACTCTTTGAATACTTGTTTGAAAGTCTTACCAATAACTTCTGGTTTAGTAACTCTACATTTTTGACGAACAATAGCATTCTCGTGATCTTTATTCTTCTTTTTGAGTAAGATTACTTCTTTCTCTAGATCAATTTTTAAGGCATTTTTCGCTACTATAATAAGAAGAATAATCCCAAAAACTCCAATCGGGTAGGTGATAGCATAAGCAATCGCTGGATCAGAAAAATGATCAGCTGGAAGATTCAATTGCTTTTGAATTTCAATCAAAGTAGATTTAGCCGCACCTAATCCAGGAGTATTGGTAACAGAACCCGACATTAAACCTACAGCATTTTCTACTTTTACATTGGCTAAAATATGAATGAGATACGCAATAATTCCTCCAAGAAAAACCGTTCCAACACCTAAAGCATTAAATACTAAGCCCTCTTTTTTGAAGGAAGAAAAGAAAGTAGGACCAACTTGTATCCCAATTCCATAGACAAAGAGAATCAATCCAAACTCTCTCACAAACTGAATCAAATCTGCTTGCATACTGTAACCGAAGTGTCCTAAAAAAAGACCAACGAACATCACAGCAGATACGCCAAGAGAAACTTTACCTATTTTCAGTTTTCCTGCAAAGAAACCTATACTTATTGCCAAAAATAAAACTATTAATGACTGTGCCATCTCCGGCTCATCGGTCGGGGTGAACAATATTCTAAACCATTCAAACATAATGTCAAATTTTATTATTAAAAGTAGTGTAAATGAATCAATTTTGTAGATGAATTTTTATGATAAAAATCAGTTAATGGGCTTATTTTTAAAATAAATACCTAAATTTGTTAAGAAAACGTTTTCGTTGTAAAGTATTAATAATCAGTATGTAAAACTGCAATCGTTTTCGTAAATATTTCTTCTATTTATGATATTTATCAGTTTTTTCCATCCATAATCGACGTAAATTTGAATATCAAAAAACAAGAGATTTATAAAAAAAATAAGGTTAAAAAAATAATAAAATTTAAATACAATGAAAAACATTAAAATCATTCAGGAACTACACAATTTAGGGATTACTGGTTATCATGAAGTAGTATATAATCCATCTTATGAAGAATTGTATCAAGCAGAGGTTTCTTTGAAAAGAAAAGGATACGAGAAAGGAGCCAATACTTCAACTGGAGCTGTAGCAGTTAAAACCGGTATTTTTACAGGACGTTCACCTAAAGATAGATATATTGTTAAAGATGATGTAACTAAAGATACCATTTACTGGGATGACAAAGTAAACTTTCCAACTTCAAAAGTAATTTGGGACGAATGTAAAGAATTAGTATTGACTCAATTGTCTACTTCTCCAAAATTATATGTAGTAGATGCATTCTGCGGAACGAACCCTGACACCCGTTTAAAAGTACGTTTCGTGATGGAAGTAGCTTGGCAAGCACACTTTGTAACCAATATGTTCATCAGACCTTCTATTTACGAATTAGAAAACTTTGGAGAACCAGATTTCATCGTAATGAATGGTTCAAAAGCAACTAATCCAAACTGGAAAGAGCAAGGATTAAACTCTGAGAACTTCGTAATGTTCAATTTAACAGAAAAAATCCAAATTATCGGTGGAACTTGGTACGGTGGTGAGATGAAAAAAGGAATGTTCGCGATGATGAACTACTACTTACCATTAAAAGGAATGGCTTCTATGCACTGTTCTGCAAACGTAGGTGAAGATGGAGATGTAGCAGTATTCTTTGGACTTTCTGGAACTGGAAAAACAACCTTATCTGCTGACCCAAAACGTTACTTGATTGGTGATGACGAACACGGATGGGACGACAATGGAGTATTTAACTATGAAGGAGGTTGTTATGCAAAAGTTATCGACTTAAGCGAAAACAACGAACCAGACATTTGGAGAGCTATCAAACGTGATGCCTTGTTAGAAAACGTAATTGTAGATGAGTACGGAGATATTGATTACTACGATCATAGTATCACTGAGAACTCAAGAGTTTCTTACCCAATCTATCATATCAACAAGATTGTATTGCCTTCAAAAGCAGGACACGCTAAGAAAATCATTTACTTGTCTGCTGATGCCTTTGGTGTATTGCCTCCAGTTTCAATCTTAGATGAAGATCAAGCACAATATCACTTCTTGTGTGGTTACACTTCTAAATTAGCAGGTACTGAAAGAGGAATTACCGCACCAGAACCCTCTTTCTCTCCAGCCTTTGGTGAAGCCTTCTTAACCTTGCACCCAACAATGTATTCTAAAACTTTGATTGGTAAAATGAAAGAACACGGAGCAAAAGCGTACTTAGTAAACACAGGATGGAATGGTACAGGAAAAAGAATTTCTTTGAAAAACACTAGAGCAATCATTGATTCTATCATTAGTGGAGATATTGATAAAGCAGAGACAGCAAAAATTCCATTCTTGAATTTAACTATCCCAACAGCTTTACCAAACGTAAGCGAAGGAATCTTAGATCCTAGAGATACTTACAAAGACAAAGCAGAATGGGAAGCTAAAGCAAAAGACTTGTCTTCTAAATACATTAAAAACTTCGAGCAATATACTAATACCGAAGAAGGAAAACGTTTAGTAGCTGCTGGACCACAACTGTAATAGCTGTAATAATTCTATAATAATAATTAAGTTGGTTTTTTTTTGAAACACTCGTTACCACTTGCTCTTGGCTTGTCGTAGCGGGTGTTTCGTTTTAAAAATATAGAGTGATTTAACAATTAAGCAATACAATGTTGTAAAATAATTAGTTTTGTAAAAAAATATTTCTGTATATTTGCATCGTTCAAAAAACAAAAGCAATGTTCGCAACTCAATTACATCATCATCATTTACATTATTGCTCTCAAGCGATGTGTTAATGGTATGTTTGTAATTCATCATATTTTAAAACCCGTTTGAGTACATCAACGGGTTTTTTTATACCTTCTTAGTTGTACTCAAATTTTATCAATCTAAACAAAAAACTAAAAATGAGTACACTAAAAATTGCTATCCAAAAGTCAGGAAGATTAAACGAAGATAGCATCCAAATCCTTAAAGATGCTGGAATTTCAATTGACAATGGCATTGATCAATTAAAAGCAGAAGCCTCCAATTTTCCTCTTGAAGTATTGTATTTGAGAAATTCTGATATTCCTCAATATCTTATTGATGGCGTAGTTGATATTGCTATCGTAGGTGATAATTTGTTAGTCGAAAAAGGAAAAAATATTGAAGTAATTCAAAAATTAGGTTTTTCTAAATGCAAAGTTTCTGTAGCCGTTCCTAAATCCTTTAATTATACTTCAGTTAAAGATTTGGAAGGCATGAGAATCGCAACTTCTTACCCAAATACCGTGATTAATTTTTTCAACTCCAAAGGTGTTACAGTTGATATTCACCAAATTTCAGGGTCGGTAGAAATCGCTCCAAATATAGGTTTAGCCGACGCTATTGTTGATATTGTTTCTAGTGGTAGTACCTTGTTCAAAAACAATTTGAAAGAAGTAGAAGTGATTTTCAAAAGTGAAGCGGTTTTAGCCGTTTCACCTAAAGTGAGTAAGGAATCTCAGAAGATCATCGATACTTTGAAATTCAGAATCGAATCGGTGTTGAGAGCCAGAAGATCCAAGTACATCTTGATGAATATTCCCAATGACAAAATTGATGCTGTGGGCAAAATTCTTCCTGTATTGAGAAGTTTAACCGTATTGCCATTGGCCCAAGAGGGATGGAGTAGTGTACACTCGGTTATTGATAAAGATACGTTTTGGGAAGTCATCGATCAATTAAAAGAAGTTGGCGCTGAAGGAATTTTGGTTTGCCCAATTGAGAAAATGGTGCTTTAAGCCCCCTAACCCCCGAAGGGGGAATTTCCGATTAGATTTAAAAAAATTAAGACAGAAAAGTACATTATAATCTTAGCGAACTTTGCGAACAATCTTTGCGGACTTTGCGGTTAAAAAAAAAGGATAATGAACAAAATATACAATCCAAAACCAGAATCGTGGTCAACCCTCTTAGAAAGACCCACCAAAACAGTAGATGATATAGAAGCTACTGTAAAAGAAATTTTTAAAGAAGTACAAAAAAAAGGTGACGAAGCCATTACCAAATACACTTCTCTTTTTGACGGAGTTGCAGTAGCGAAACTTGAAGTTACTCTAGAAGAAATTAATGAAGCGATTGCGTCAATTCCGCAAGAATTAAAAGAAGCTATTCTATTGGCAAAATCTAATATCGAAAAATTCCATGCTGCTCAAAAAACGACTCGTGTAAGCGTGGAAACTACTCTAGGTGTTGCTTGTTGGCAAGAAAAACGCCCGATTCAAAAGATTGGGTTGTACATTCCAGGTGGAACAGCTCCTTTGTTTTCGACCGTTTTAATGTTGGCAGTTCCAGCGAATATTGCGGGTTGCAAGGAAATTGTGTTGTGTTCACCTCCAGATAAAAAAGGAAAAATCAATCCAGCCATTTTGTATGCCGCTCAATTGTGTGGGGTAACCAAAATTTTGAAGGTAGGTGGTATTCAAGCCATTGCTGGATTGACTTTTGGTACAGCTGCAATTCCGAAAGTGTATAAAATTTTCGGACCAGGAAATCAATTTGTAACGGTAGCCAAACAATTAGCGACTCAGTTTGGGGTGGCTATCGATATGCCTGCGGGGCCATCAGAATTGTTAATTGTTGCTGATGAAACAGCTGTTCCGGCTTTTGTAGCTTCGGATTTGTTGTCTCAAGCGGAACACGGTACCGACAGTCAAGTGATTTTAGTCTCGACTTCAAAAGACTTAATTGACGCGGTTGAAACTGAAATCCAAACCCAATTGGAAGTGTTACCAAGAAAAGCCATTGCGACAAAAGCCATTGAAAACTCTAAATTGATTTATGTTGAAAATGACCAAATCGCTTTGGACTTGATTGACGAATACGGGCCTGAACATTTCATTATTTGCGCTAAAAACGAAGATTTTTATGTAAATAACATTGGTAATGCGGGTTCGGTTTTTATTGGGAATTACACGCCAGAAAGCGCGGGAGATTATGCTTCTGGAACCAACCATACTTTGCCAACCAATGGTTATGCTAAAAATTATAGTGGTGTCAATTTGGATAGTTTCTTAAAATCGATGACGTTTCAAAAAATTACAGTTGAGGGCATTCAAAACATAGGTCCTGCTATTGAACTAATGGCTGAGGCTGAAGGATTGCAAGCCCATAAAAATGCGGTGACGCTTCGACTACAGTCCTGCGAGGTTTCTAAAACCTCGTAGGTCTATATTTTAGATTGTTATTTGTTAACTAATACCTACAAGGTTTTTGAAACCTTGCAGGAATAAAAAACATATTATGAATACTTTTGATATAAATAATTTAGTTCGTGAGAATGTAAAACAAATGAAACCTTATTCATCCGCACGTGATGAATTTGAAGATTTTGACACCGCTCAAATGATTTTCTTGGATGCGAATGAAAATCCGTTTGAAAATGGCGTAAATCGTTATCCAGACCCGCAGCAACAATCGGTAAAATCTATTTTAGGGCAAAATAAAGGGTTGCAAAAGAAACAAATTCTACTTGGAAACGGTAGCGACGAGGTGTTGGATTTATTGTTTAGAGGGTTTTGTGAGCCTAAAATCGATAACATTATCACATTGCCGCCAACCTACGGAATGTACAGTGTTTTGGCCAATTTGAATGATGTTGCCAACAAAGAAGTGTTGTTGACCAATGAATTCCAACCCAATGTAGAAGCCATTTTGGAGGCGGTTGACGCCAATACGAAAATCATCTTTTTGTGTTCACCAAATAACCCAACGGGTAACTCATTTTCGGACGAAAGTGTGGTGTATTTATTGAATAATTTCAAGGGATTAGTGGTTATTGATGAAGCCTATATCGACTTCTCTACCAAAGCGAGTTGGGTGAACGAATTGGACGCTTATCCTAATTTGGTAATTACACAAACCTTGTCTAAAGCCTACGGGTTGGCAGGTATCCGACTCGGAATTTGCTATGCTTCAGAAGCTATTATTGGAGTGTTGAATAAAATTAAACCGCCTTACAATGTCAATGAATTAACGCAGCAAAGAGCGATTGAACGTTTGCAACAACCAGCTAAAATTGAATTAGAAATTAATTCTATTATTGCGCAAAGAGAACTTTTACTTAAAGCATTACTTAAAGTAAATTTTGTTGAAGTTGTTTATCCCACAGAAGCGAATTTTGTATTAATTAAAGTGGATGATGCAAACAAAAGATACGATGAGTTAATTGCCAAAGGCATCGTGATTCGTAACCGAACTACACAACCACTTTGCGACAATTGTTTGCGATTGACGATTGGGACAGAAACAGAAAATAAGAAATTGATAGAAGCTTTATTAGCCATTTAGTAGTAGAGAACCGTAAATTGCGTGAGGGATGTAGTGGAGCTCTTTTTGTAACGGAGGAACGGAGTTCCAAAAAAGCGGGAACGGAAGCCCGACCCACCTTTTTCTGGTGGGGCACGCCCAAATAAAAAAATAAATAAGATGAAAAAAGTACTTTTTATAGACCGTGATGGAACGCTAGTTTTAGAACCAGAAGGGTATCAGTTGGACAGTTTGAGTAAATTAGAATTTTACCCGAAGGCGTTTCAATATATGGCAAAAATCGCCAAGGAATTGGACTATGAATTAACGATGGTTACCAATCAAGATGGTTTGGGAACCGCTAGTTTTCCTGAAGAAACATTTTGGCCTACGCAAAATTTTATTTTGAGAGCTTTTGAAAACGAAGGCGTTTTGTTTGATGATATTTTTGTGGACCGCTCGTTTCCTGAAGACAATGCCCCAACGCGTAAGCCTAGAACGGGAATGTTGACCAAGTACATAGACAATCCAAATTATGATTTAGCGAATTCTTTTGTGTTGGGCGACCGCTTGACTGATGTAGAATTGGCCAAAAATCTTGGAGCCAAAGCCATTTTCTTGAAGCAAGAAGAAGGGTTGGGAGCCGCAGAATTGTCTAGTAAAAAAGAGGAATTGGAGGCCGTAATTGCTTTGCAAACTACCGATTGGAAAGCGATTTATGAGTTTTTGAAATTAGAAGCTCGTTCGGCTAGTATTACTAGAAAAACGAACGAAACCGATATTAGCATTCAGTTGAACTTGGATGGGACAGGAAAAAGTAAAATCGACACGGGAATTGCCTTTTTTGACCATATGTTGGACCAAATTTCACGTCACGGACAAATGGATTTGGAAATTTCGGTAAAAGGCGATTTGGAAGTAGACGAACACCACACTATCGAAGATACGGCCATTGCTTTGGGAGAAGTTTTTGCCAAAGCTTTAGGCAATAAATTAGGCATAGAACGCTATGGCTTTTGTTTGCCAATGGACGATTGCCTATCACAAGTGGCGATTGATTTTGGCGGAAGAAATTGGTTGGTTTGGGAAGCTGAATTCAAGCGTGAAATGGTAGGGAAAATACCAACTGAGATGTTTTATCACTTCTTCAAATCCTTCTCAGACGGGGCAAAAGCGAACATCAACATCAAAGCGGAAGGCACCAATGAACACCACAAAATCGAAGCGATTTTTAAGGCTTTCGCCAAAGCTATAAAAGTAGCCGTGAAACGCGATACGGATAAAATGATTTTACCAAGTACAAAGGGAATGCTCTAAAATAAATGGGAAGTTAGAAGTGGGAAATTAGAAACTTCTGACATCTAACTTCTGACATCTACTTAAAATAATGAAAATAGTTATCATAAATTACGGTGCAGGAAACATTCAAAGCATTATGTTTGCCATAGAACGATTGGGATACAAAGCGGTTTTGAGTAACAATCCTGAGGAGATAAAAGCGGCAGATAAAGTCATTTTTCCTGGCGTGGGCGAAGCGAGTTATGCCATGAAAATGCTACAAGAAAGCGGACTAGATACCTTGATTCCAACCTTGAAACAGCCTGTTTTAGGGATTTGTTTAGGGATGCAGTTGATGTGCCAATCTTCTGAAGAAGGGAATACAAAAGGTTTGGGGATTTTTGATGTAGATGTAATCAAATTTTCTTCCAAAGTAAAAGTGCCTCAGATGGGTTGGAATACCATTTACAATCTAAAATCGGATTTGTTCAAAGGTATTGCCGAGAATGAATACATGTATTTAGTGCATAGTTTTTATGCGCCACTTTGCAAGGAAACCATTGCAACTACAGACTATGAATTGGAGTATTCCTCTGCCTTAGAGAAAGACAATTTTTTCGGAACGCAATTTCATCCTGAAAAAAGTGGAGATGTTGGAGAGCAAATTTTAAACAATTTTCTGGCCCTCTAACCCGCAGCGGCGGGAACTCTCGAATGATTATATAATTTAAAAAATGAGTTAACAATAAATCCTATTTACCCCTAATAGGAATTCCCGCCGCGGCGGGCTAGGGGGCTACTATGAGAATAATACCCGCAATAGATATCATCGAAGGAAAATGTGTGCGTTTGTCCAAAGGTGACTACGATACCAAGATTATTTACAATGAAAATCCACTGGAAGTCGCTAAATCGTTCGAGGCACACGGAATTGAGTATTTGCATTTAGTAGATTTGGATGGTGCCAAGTCGAGCCAAATTGTCAATTATAAAATCTTGGAACAAATAGCTACTAAAACGAAATTGAAAATTGATTTTGGTGGTGGTTTGAAATCCGATGCCGACTTAAAAATTGCTTTCGAAAGTGGTGCCAACCAAATTACAGGAGGAAGTATAGCCGTAAAAAATCGTGCTATTTTTGAGAAATGGATTGCTGAATATGGTTCGGATAAAATCATTTTAGGAGCAGATGCCAACAATGAAAAAGTAGCTGTTTCTGGCTGGTTGGAGGATTCGAATGAGGATTTGATTCCGTTTATCCAAGACTATCAAAATAAAGGTATTCAGTACGTGATTTGCACCGATATCGCCAAAGATGGAATGTTAGAAGGACCGAGTTTTGATTTGTACCAAAAAATATTGGAACAAGCACAAGGCATAAAATTGATTGCCTCTGGAGGAATTTCTACTTTTGATGAATTGCCTAAATTAGCCGAACTTGGTTGTGAAGGAACCATAATCGGTAAAGCGATTTATGAAGGAAGAATCACGCTGAAACAATTAGAAAATTTTATTTTAAGTTCATAGTTGATAGTTAATGGTTTGTAGTTTAAAAAATAAACCATTAACCAAAAACAACAAACAATAAACAACGATATGCTTACGAAAAGAATAATACCTTGCTTAGATATTAAAAACGGACGAACCGTAAAAGGGGTGAATTTTGTCGATTTACGCGATGCGGGTGACCCAGTAGAATTGGCCAAAATCTATTCCGATGAAGGAGCAGATGAATTGGTGTTTTTGGACATTTCGGCTACCGAGGAAAGACGAAGCACTTTGATTGACTTGGTGCGAAAAGTGGCGGCTACCATCAATATTCCATTTACCGTAGGGGGCGGTATTTCGACCGTTGAAGATGTGGAAGTATTGCTGCAAAATGGTGCTGATAAAGTATCAATCAATTCTTCGGCAGTCAAAAATCCGCAATTAATTAATGATTTGGCACAGAAATTTGGCAGTCAATGTGTCGTAGTAGCTATCGATGCCAAACAAATAGAAGGCGAATGGATGGTGCATTTGGTAGGAGGGAAGGTGCCAACGGAAATCCGATTGTTTGACTGGGCGAAAGAAGTGGAACAACGCGGTGCAGGCGAAATATTGTTCACATCAATGAATCACGATGGTACCAAAAATGGTTTTGCCAACGTAGCTTTAGCGCAACTATCACAATTGGTTAATATTCCGATAATTGCTTCAGGTGGGGCTGGAAATATTCAGCATTTTGTGGATACCTTTATTGACGGAAAAGCCGATGCAGCTTTGGCAGCTAGTGTCTTTCATTTCAAAGAAATAGAGATTAAAACGCTAAAAAAAGAACTTAAAAATAATACTATAGAAGTCAGAATTTAAGTCTTTCTACTTAATTCTCAATACTTAATACTAACAAAAATGAATGTAGATATAAAAAGTGCTCACGGATTAATTCCAGCGATTATTCAGGATGCAGAAACAAAAAATGTTTTGATGTTGGGCTATATGAACGAAGAATCGCTTCAAAAAACCATCGAGACTCAAAAAGTAACCTTCTTTAGCCGTTCCAAACAACGTTTGTGGACCAAAGGAGAAGAAAGTGGTAATTTTTTAGAATTGGTTTCCATTAAAAATGATTGCGATGGCGATACCTTATTGATTCAAGCAAAACCAGTGGGCCCAACTTGTCATACTGGCGCTGATACTTGTTGGCAAGAAGCCAATTCAGATAACTACGGCTTTATTTCAGAACTGGAAGCTACTATAAAATCAAGACGCGAAAATTCGGATTCCGAAAAGAGTTATGTGGCTTCATTGTTTGAAAAAGGCATTAACAAAATTGCTCAAAAAGTAGGAGAGGAGGCAGTTGAAGTGGTGATTGAAGCTAAAGATGATAACGATGACTTGTTCTTGAGCGAAAGCGCCGATTTACTTTTTCACTACTTGATTTTATTGCAAGCTAAAGGTTTTCAATTGAATGATGTAGTGGAAGTATTGAAAGGAAGGCAGAAGTAGCTCTTTTGAAACAAAAAAATAAGGTTTCTAGAAGTAATTGACTTAACTAGAAACCTTATTGTATTTAAAATAGATTTTATTCTTGTTCTGTTTTATTATCAATGACTTCATTTTCAGCAATTATTGCATCCTCGTTCTCTTTCTTAGAAAATAAATTCATTATCTTATTTTTAAATGCCCCAAAAAGACCAATTAAGGTAATAACAATAATTTTTCCAAACTTCGCAAGTATCGCAAAAAAACCAACTTTGGTTAATACTTTACCTGCCACTAAACCACCAATTGTCCAAGCAGCAACATTATCAATTGAGCTATCAAACTCTTCATAAGTATAGCCTTTGTTAAAAGAAACTATATCAATAACTTTATTAATATCCTTTTGTACCAAAGGTAATTCTGAAGTTCCAGCAATAGCATTTAAAACCAAAACTCCTTTTCTACCCAAGATTCTGATGTTGTAATTTAAAGTGTTTTGTGCTTCTGAACCAAATTTTAATTCTTTAGCCCAATGCAAGATTTTCTTTTCCTTGTCGTAAAACGGTGTGGAAGCCCATCCTACTATTGTGATTGGTTCATATCCTTCTTTTTTTCGTTCAATATTTTCTTCTTTGGTATCTTCTTTAATTTGTGTCAACAATTCATCATAATCAATATCATCGGCATCTTTATCTTCTACATAACCAATTTCATCATACTGAATATTGAAAACATATCCCTTTTGGCTTAATACACCTTGATTTTCAGGAAGTAATAAACCAAGTGTTATGTTTTCTGTTTTTGGATTACCCCATAAATCCACGAGGACTCTTTCGGCTTGTTCAGCATTTAAATACTTAAATCCTTTAGGCACAGTAATGGTACCAATTCCATTTTTTAAAGTAATACTACCTCTTTCGTAAGTAAAAGATTGTTCAATTGAGTCAATTTTTTGTGCACTATTGTCTTGTGCAAATGATAGAATGGAATAGCAATACAGCATGATAAGGAACATACCTTTTTTCAACAATAAATTCATAATTTAACAGGTTTTGTGTTAGTTTGTTAACAAAGATTAATTATTTATTGTGGTATTTTTAGATTGAATCTATCCAAATATATAAAATTTTCTTACACAGACTAAGATTGTTAAAAATAATTTTCTTAATAATTTTTTGTTAATAAAAATGATTAAATGTGACTGCTGTGTGAATAAAAAATAGACCACATTTTTAAGAATAGCACAAAAGAATTACTGATAATATCTAAAAAAGTATGTAGTTTTGAAAAAAACTATACCCTATGAAAAAAATAACTATCCTTCTTTTGATGGCTTCTTTTTCGGTCATTAAAGCCCAAGGATTATTGAATAAAAAGGAAACCACTTTTACCCGACAAGACAGCCTTAGAGGTAGCATCACTAAAGAGCGTGCTTGGTGGGATTTGAAACATTATCACTTATCCATCAAAGTCAATCCAGCGGATAGCACTATTTCGGGGTCTAATACGATTCGCTATCAAGTGCTACAGGAAAATTCTGTGATGCAAATTGACTTGCAAAATCCGATGGCCATTACCAATGTAACCCAAGACGGAAAACCGTTGACCTACAAGCGAGAGGGAAATGTCTATTTTATTACTTTAACGGCCCCTCAAAAAGTAGGTACCACCAAAGAAATCGTGGTGTTTTATGGAGGAAAACCAAAAGTAGCAGTCAATCCGCCTTGGGATGGAGGGATTACTTGGAAAAAAGATAAAAATGGAAATCCGTTTATTGCCTCCTCTTGTCAAGGTTTGGGAGCCAGTGTTTGGTGGCCCAACAAAGACCATATGTATGATGAAGTTGATGAGGGAATGAAAATTAGTGTAAATGTACCCGGAAATTTGACGGATGTTTCTAACGGTCGTTTGCAAAGTGTTCAAAAGGAAAAAGATGGTACCAAAACGTTTCATTGGGTGGTCAAAAATCCAATCAATAATTATGGTGTGAATATAAATATTGGTGATTATGTTTCTTTTTCTGAAAAATATAAGGGTGAAAAAGGCGACTTAGATTGTACTTACTACGTATTGCGTGATGATTTGGCAAAGGCCAAAAAGCAATTTCAAGATGTACCCAAAATGTTGAAGGCTTTTGAGCATTGGTTTGGTCCTTATCCGTTTTATGAAGACAGTTACAAATTGGTACAGGCTCCCTATTTAGGAATGGAACACCAAAGTAGCGTTAGCTACGGCAATAAATTTTTGAATGGTTATTTAGGACGCGATTTGAGTGGTACAGGTTGGGGAATGAAGTTTGATTTTATCATAATTCACGAATCGGGGCACGAGTGGTTTGCGAATAACATTACCTATAAAGATATCGCGGATATGTGGATTCACGAAAGTTTTACCAATTATTCTGAGAGTTTGTTTTTGGAGTATTACTTTGGGAAAGAAGCGGGTTACACTTACGTTCGTGGTATTCGAAAAAATATCGAAAATGACAAACCAATTATCGGTAACTATGGCGTAAACAATGAGGGTTCTGGCGATATGTATTACAAAGGTGCCAATATGTTGCACACCTTACGTCAAGTACTAAGCGATGACGAAAAATGGCGAGCTATCTTGCGCGGTTTGAATACCACTTTTTATCATCAAACGGTCACTACTCAACAAATTGAAAGTTATTTGAGCGAAAAAATAGGTAGAGATTTGACGCCTGTTTTTAATCAGTATTTGCGTGATACGCGTATTCCAACCTTGGAATATTTCTTTAAAAATAATCAATTAGGGTATCGTTGGGCGAATAGTGTGCCCAATTTTAATCTCCCTGTAAAAGTGTTTTTGAATGGTGCCGCACAAATTTTGGAGCCGAATAACGAATGGAAAATGTTGCCTTTAGGAACAACAGAAAAACCAACACTTGAAGTGGATAACAACTATTATGTGGGCAGTTATAATATAACCGAGTAGTTTTTCACTAGAGAAATCCCGTTTCTATAAGTTTTAGTACTTAATGAAACGGGATATTTTTTTAGAAGTTTATATCTAATTTGGTTTTTAATTTTAGGAATAGTAGCGCTATTCGATAGGCATCTTCTGAAGAGGAATTGCGGTCACTTTTTGGAATTTTATAAATAGTACAAAGTTCGTCTAGTGAAAATTGCCTGTCTGTAATATCGTTGAGTTTTCTATACATCACGTCTACATCCAAAGCTTGATTTTTTAACCGACCACAACCTATTTTTTCTAGGGCAGCATTAATCATTTCAACATCAAAATCAATGTGATGTCCAATAAGTATTGCATTTCCGATAAAGTCTACAAACATTTGAATAGCATCTAATTCTACTAATTTTTTCATTTTACTATCAACGATAAATTCATTTGATAGACCATTATCATGAAAATATTTGTATTGGAGTAATACGGCTTCAAAACTTTTCCCAATAGCAATACTGTTGTCTTCAATAGCAAAAGAACCAATAGATAAGATAACATCTTTACTTGGATTCATTCCTGAAGTTTCGGTAGAAAATACAATGATTTTATTTGATTTAGATTCAAATTTTGACAAGTAATTTTTCCAGAAATCGGGATAATCTTTGTTGATATTTTTAAGCCAATCTAACATATTATGAAAATTGAGTGAGTTTAAATTTTCCTTTAATCAATTCTTCTAATTCCTTCATTGGGGCTAAGGCTGCTTTTAATTTATCTTTATCTAGTTTAGACATATCCATTATAGGAATATATTGCCCCGAGTCATCATTTTTAAGACCTTCGACCGTTCTAAATTTAGACAATGTAATAAAGGCATCGGCACAATTCAAATACACTTCTTCATTTTTGGGATCTACTATAGCTAACTGTTTGAATCTTAAATAAGTATTATTTATCCCTTTTAAATTATAATGTAAAGCAAACAATCTAGCACCATCAATAAGCGGGAGCAAAGCACGAGTTTTTATATCAAATTTATTTCTATTTAATGAATCTTCCTCGGTGATAAATTTCTTGAAAAAAGTTAACGGCGCATTATTTCTAAGCACATCATTTCCTAAAAAGTCAAAAAACAAAGTGTTATTTTTTGCATTTTGTAAAACCACATTTCCTATAGCTTCCTCCAATTTGTCATCTCCAAAAACTAACTCATAGTCGAAGAAAATACTGCTCATGTCGTTACTATTTTCACCTGGAGTATTCATCCAGCTATTGTATTGTTTAATCCAGTCAGACAATGATTTACACCAAAGTAAGTTGCTTGCCATATGATTTTGTGGACACAAAGGATATCCCACTTTCTCTAGAGTAGCAGTAGTTCTTTTCGCTAATTTGATAAAATAATCTTTTACATCACGATATTTGTCGGCAGGCACGTCTTCAAAAACCAACATACTGTCTTGGTCTGTATACAATAATTGCTCTTTTCTACCCTGACTACCAATACTTAACCAAACAAAACGTGCAGGAGGGGAGCCCAAATCCAAAATAGATAACTCTACACTTCTTTTTATAATAGCTAAATTAATTTCACTTGCAATATTAGCTACATGATAAAGAGGAATGTTTTTATGAATAGCATTTTGAACCAAGTCTGTTAGACGTTCTCTGATTTGTTTTAAATCTTTTGAAGCCAGCGAGCGCTTGATTTCTTTGATCATGACTCCAGGATTACTAGCTTGGGCAATAATCAGATCGTGTTCAGAAATTATTCCCTTCACTACAGATTGTGTGGTACCATCAATTGTAACACAAAGGTGGGTTACATTGTGTTTCAACATCAGCAATTGAGCTTCAGCTAATGAAACGTTCTCGACTACCGTGATAACCGGTGAGTCCATGATTTTATCAATAGTATCAGTAATAGCATACCTTCCAGTAGCTACTTTTGAACGCATATCTCGATCGGTTACTATACCGATAGGTAGATTATTCTCACAAATCAAAACATTGTTGACAATTTCTTCGGTCATCAACTGCGCTATATCTTTAATGATTGTTTGCGCTGTAGTTGTAATTGGAGAAGTATTATATGTTAAAGATTGAAAATATTGTATTTCAGATTGTTGATCTGGATAAAATACATTATCAGAAATCAATTTTCCGCCATAATTGTCTTTATCACTAGCATATCTAGAAGTTGCAGCAAAACTTTCCAATAAAAAATTTAAAACCAAAGAGTTATTTGCTACAAAAGGTCTAAAAGTGGCAATTGGAATAGCATAAATAATACTATCTTCACGCGCTTTTGAAGTCATCATATAATTATTCTTGGCAAAAAAAGGACGTAAACCAAAAATATCTCCTTGATGACACTTATTTAAAAGTGTTTCTTCAGCATCAGATATCACAGATAAATTGACTGTTCCAGAGGCAACTACATAAAAACATTCATGTAAACTATCATTGACTTGAAATAGCGTTTGATGCTTTTCGAGATTAATTACACGAATATTTGAGGCAATTTCAGATAGTTCACTAAAGGTTAAATTATCAAATGGCGGATACTCTTTTAAAAAGTCAGCAATGCGTTCAGCAATTGTATTCATAATATAAGTGCAGGTTAATAACTATCGTAAAAGTAGTAAAATTGAAAAACAAAATCAATGTAGTTATCCAGAACTAGTTGATTTACAAATATCTTAATTATTTCTTAAAAAAAGTTATAAAACTATTAAAGATAACTAGAGTTGAATTATTTTTAACTAAATTTTAAAAAACGTTTATAACTATGAAATTTCAAAACAAATTACTAATCTTATTATTTGCCGTTTTGTTTGGCACTTTTGCATTTGCACAAAAAAAAGTAGCCAGTCCAGCTGAATCTGTAACTGGTAAAATTAATGGTGCCACAATCACTATTAAATATGGAAGTCCGTCAGTTAAAGGAAGAGCCATTTGGGGAGCGTTGGTTCCTTATGACAAAGTTTGGCGTGCTGGTGCTAATGAGGCAACTACTTTTGAAACTGATAAAACAATTGCTATTGAAGGCAAGCAATTGCCAGCAGGTAAATATTCTTTTTTTGTGATTCCAAATGAAAATGAAAGTATTATCATTTTTAACAAAGAACCTAAACAATGGGGTGCTTATGATTATAAAGAAAGTAACGATCAATTGAGAGTTACTGTAAAAAATGAAAGAGGCGATGCCTTAATTGAAAAATTAGAATATAAAATTTTAGAAACTCGAATCGAATTACTTTGGGAAAAATTAATTATTGGATTTGAAGTAAAATAAAGTAAGTCATTTTATTTTAGAAAGCACCGAAATGGTGCTTTTTTTTTTATTATGAGTGTGTCTGTATTAGATTATCGAGAATTTAATATTTCGAGTAAAGAGTAATCAATTTTGAAATATTAAATTTTCTATTTTACATAATATAAATTATAGTTCAATTTGTTTTACTTGAGATTTGCATGAGTTTAATTATACCAGTTCTTCTTTGATTCTTTTGTCTGGACGAATGATCATACGCAACGATTGGTCTTTTGAAAAATAAGCAATCATCCAATGGTAAAAAGTATTGATGCGATTACGATATGTGATTAATGACATTAAATGAACAAACAACCAAATCATCCATGCAACAAATCCTTTAAAATGTAAATTAGGTTTTGGCAAATCAACTACAGCTTTATTTTTACCAATAATTGCCATAGAACCTTTGTCCTTGTAAATAAAAGGTTTAAGTGTTTCACCCTTAACTAATTTCTTAAAATTAGTTGCTAAATTTAGTCCTTGTTGAATGGCAACTTGAGCAACCTGTGGGTGTCCTTGTGGAAAATTTTCATCCGTTAATTGTAAACAAGTATCGCCAATTGCAAAAATGTTTTCGGTACCGTTTACTTTGTTAAATGCATCGGTCAACATTCTTTTTCCTCGTCCATAACTTTCTAAAGGAATTCCATCAAATTCTCTGGCAGTTACTCCAGCAGCCCAAATTAAATTTTTAGTTTGAATGGTATTTCCATCTGCGAAATACACAGTATCATCCTTATAATCAACCACTCGTGTATTCAATTTTACAACTACACCAAGTTTCGTCACCGCTTCGAGTGTGTCCTGTTGAGAAGCAACACTCATTGGTGATAATAAGGCTTCACCTCCATCAACCAAATAAATATTACTGGCCGATGTTTCTAATTCAGGATATTCTTTTATAAGTATGCTTTTTCTCATTTCAGCAAACATTCCAGAAACTTCAACTCCTGTTGGTCCACCGCCTACAACAACAATGGTAAGTAATTTTCTTCGTTTACGAATGTCTTTACAAATAGCGGCTTTCTCTAGATTTTTTAACAAGGTATTACGCATATTTATTGCGTCATTGAGCGTTTTCATTGGAATGGCATTTTTCCTTACATTTTCCATTCCAAAATAACTGGTTTCAGCTCCTGTAGCAAAAACCAATTGATCATAACTTAACTCTCCGTTATTGAGGATGATTTTGTTTTCTGTTGGTATCACTTTTATAAATTCACCTAAACGAAATTGTAAATTCTTTTTACCAGCAAAAAATTTACGAAACGGATAACTTATACTTGATGGTTCTAAAAAAGCGGTAGCTACTTGATAAATTAAAGGAGGAAAAAAATTGTAATTATTTTTATCAACTAATGTGACTCTGATACCCTTTTCATTCGTTAATGCTTTAGCCAAATTAATGCCTGCGAAACCTCCACCAATAATTACAATATGCATTTTTTGCTGATTTAAAAGTTACACAAATAGAAATTTCTACATTTCTATATCCTATTCTTATTTATTTGTACTCAATAAAAATACAACAATAAATCAGCAGAGAAATTTAGTTTTTGATTTTTTTAACAGGCTTTTCCGTAGTCTCGGTTTTGTTTTGTAACCAATAATTTGCAATTAATTTTTCGATTAATTCTTCTTTGGTAAGATGATGAAAAATAGTTTTGATTTTGGTTTTAAATTCAGCTTCTAACTCGTGATTAGGTTTAGTTTTGAAGATTTGTTTGGCCCACAAAAGTGCGTTATTTTTCTCAATACTAGCTGTAGATGGCTTTTGATATTTAGAAAATTGCAGCCCTAATTCTCGTTCAAAATCAGCAATTTCAGCTTCCTCTTCAGCTTGCAAAACAGTTAACGAAAATCCATTAGCTCCTGCTCTAGCAGTTCTTCCGCTACGATGTACATAAGTTTCATATGTATCTGGCAAATGATAATTTACTACATAAGAAATAGCAGCTACATCTATACCACGAGCAGCCAAATCGGTTGCAATCAGTATATTAATGTGCCCTTGACGGAATTGATCCATAATTCTGTCACGAATTCCTTGTGACAAACTTCCATGCAAAGCCCCAGATGAGAATTTATGTATGGCTAAGTTTTTAGCCAATTTATTCACAGCAGCTTTGGTTTTACAAAAGATTATACCTTGTTCCCCTTCTTTTGTATTCAAGAAATGCATTAATACATCTAGTTTCTCTATGGGATCTACTATGATGTACTTATGATCAATACCTTGATTACCCATAGTTTCCATACTAGCACTTACTTGGATCACATTTTTATTCAAGTAATTCTGAATGAGCTGTTTAATAGCCCCAGGAAGTGTCGCTGTAAATAGATAAGTTTGGTGTTTTTTCGGCAACTCGGCAACAATGATGTCTAAACTATCCTTTAGGATAGCAACCATTTCATCGGCTTCGTCTAAAATTAAAAAAGAAGTTGCTTTTAAATCAACAGCTTTGCGTTCGATTAAGTCAATCAGACGACCAGGTGTTGCAATAATAATATGTGTAGGTTGACTCAAACGTTCAACCTGAAGTTTTATGGGTACTCCTCCGCAAGTAACTGCAATTGAAATAGCAGGTTGGTACTTGGCGAATTGAACTAAATTATCAAAAATCTGATTGCCTAATTCTCTAGTTGGCACTAAAATAACGGCTTGAACCGAAGTATTCTTGACCTCAATTTTATCTAAAAGTGGTAATCCAAAAGCGGCTGTTTTCCCTGTTCCTGTCTTAGCAATTCCTACTAAATCGTTGGTATTGGCCAATGCTAATGGAATGATTTCAGACTGAATTTCTGTAGGAGTTACAATTCCCATTTCGGTAATCGCTTTAACAAGGGGTGCTGAAAGCCCTAAATCTGAGAATTGTTTTGACATATTTTCTGTTTTTTGAAATTCTTGTTTGTTTCCTGAAATAGCCCGGATGGGAACGGCATCCTTTTCTTTTTTTCTTTACAAAAAGAAAAGATACAGTGTACAGCCGGAAAAAGCTCCTAATAATTAATCTAACTCACTTAGGACTTTTTCTCTATATTTTTTACCAATTAATAGGATAAGTTTCTGTTTGTAATCTTCTACTAACCATTCGCGATAGTTTTTGCTACATTGACTTAGGCATTTTGAATAGCGTTTGATACGGCATTCAATATCTTCTTCCAATTCTTTGGCTAACGCTTTGGCTTCTTGAGGCAACTCGGCATTGTCAACACACATAGAGGCGTGTTGATCTAAAGATTTATCAAGCACAACTTTGGAACGTAAATTTTGCCTAATAGCCAATTTGTGTTCTTCGTCAACATCAAAAGTGACTACTTCGGTTTTACTGAATTTTGCTCTCAATTCAGGAGGCATTTGGTATTTGAAATGCAACTCAATTTCGTGATCATCACGTAAGTTTTCAAGATAAAACTCAGGTGATTTGAAGATATGTTGCCAATTTACAGGTTCACTCCACAATCCAAAACGTGCGGCATTGTTTCCTAAATCGATAACCGTAAACTCTTCTTTTCCAGGTAATTTTCTTGAACCACGTCCAATCATTTGAAAATAAAGTGTCAAGGATTTGGTAGCACGATTCAATATAATGGTTTCTACAGTTGGTTCATCAAATCCAGTCGTCAAAATCCCTACTGATGTCAATATCGCATCTGGAGTATGCTTAAACCAATGCAAAATTTCTTTTCGCTCCTCATTATTACTAGTATTATCTAAATGACGAATTGGGTAACCTGCCTCACGGAACGTTTCGTAAACATACAATGAGGTGTTGATACCATTATTGAAAATTAAGGTTTTTTTACCTAAAGATTTTTCAGTGTAAGCATGCAATAGCTTTTCTTGCATGACCGTATTGGTATATAAATCATCAGAAGATTTTACAGTATAGTCACCGTTGATACCCACTTTAAGAGAAGTTAATCCTACGTCATAACTATAAGTTACTGCACGCGCTAAGAAACCTTTTTCAATCAAGGAACCAATGGTGTCACCTACAATTAATTCATCATAGCTTTGGTGCATTGGTAATTTGATATTGGAACTCAATGGTGTGGCGGTGACTCCAAGTATAAAAGCATTCTTAAAAGAACTTAATAGTTTTCTGAAGGAATTGTAATGAGCCTCGTCGATAATAACTAAACCAATGTTGTCTAAATGTAGTTTTTCGTCATTTATACGATTTTTTAAGGTTTCTACCATGGCTACAAAACAAGAGTAATCATTTTGGTCTGGTAATTCTTTTACTTTACTATTGATGATTTTGTTTTTAACATCAAATCCTTTTAGCATTTTGGAAGTTTGTTTGCACAACTCAATTCTATGAGTTAGTACTACCACTTTTTTGTCATGTTGAGATAAATATCTGCGAACAATTTCTGAGAAAACTACTGTTTTCCCACCACCAGTTGGTAATTGATATAATAAATGATGGTTACTTGGGGCATTGTCTATTCGTTCAAAAATAGCATCGATGTCTCCTTTTTGGTAAGCGTAAAGTTCTTTTTTATCTTCAACTTGAATTTCTAAAGTGTCTTCTAACATTGTATTTTCTTGGATTTTTGCAAAAATACACCTAAAAAAGAGTTAATCCACTACTATTAAAATAAAAAATATAGTTTCGATTAAATAATTTTATCTAAGAGGTTTTACGAAATCGATATTCTATCAAGAACTCGTTCAAAATCATAATGATTTTGCCACTTTTGGGTTTGAGTTTCTTCGGCGACAGCTAAAATTCGATTTTTAAAATCAGTATAAATTCCATTAGTGATACAAAAAGAGAGGACTTGATCGAAAGAATTGAACATACTTTTGTAAAAAGTATCACTTTTAATTGGATTTTCTCTCGCATACGTTTGAGCTATTTCTATTGCATATAACATTAAATCAGCAACGGCGAAAGGATCTACGCCTAAAAGGATAAAATGCTTGATGAACTTCTGAGCTACAGAGCGTCTCATTTTTGCTCGTACTTTGTTTTTCCTTCCTGGGCTTTTAACTGGAAAATATTCATTGGTTACTTTGAGTTTTGCTTCTTGTAAAAGAGCGTCTTCCTTTGGATTAAAAACAAAATTGTAATAGACTTTTACATGACTGAATTTTTCATATAATTCCATCACTTGCTCTTCCAACTGTTCTTTGGTCAATTGGGCTACATATTTTTTTAATTCGCGTTTGCTCATTTTTAATCGTTAGGAATTGTAAAAGTAAATAGTTTGACTTTACAAATGCTATAATCAACAAGAATCCTTAATTTTGACACAATAAAAATTACTTAAATTTAGAAAATGCTCAAATTATTCAAAATTACTGCCATTTTAGAAGGATGTTCTTATTTAGTTTTATTAGCTAATATGTTGTTTATCAAACCCAACAATATGGATTTGTACAAAACCCTCTTGTATCCAATAGGAATGAGTCATGGTGTTTTGTTTATTGGATATGTATTGCTAGCTGTTTTGTTGAAAAAAGCCCAAAAGTGGTCCTTCCCTACTTTTACTATTATCATTTTAGGTTCATTGATTCCGTTTGGCACTTTTTATATCGAAAAGAAATACTTAAGTAATGAGTAAAACCTTAGAACAACTCTTTAATTTCCTCTACCCTATTTTTAGAAAATGGGGATTAGGTTATTCGTTTTCTTCATATTTGAGTTTGGTATTGAACATCATTATTTTGATTTTTCTTACCTACACTATTTACATGTTTTTTCGTTTTTTGTTTGTTACAGCAATGGCTGTTATTGCATTAAAAACAAAAACTAAGTTTGATGATTTGATTATTTCGAACAAAACGGTGATTTATATCGCACAATTAATACCTTTTTCTTTGATTTATAAATCGGTACCAATCATCTTAGAACGCTACGATTATTGGGAAGATATATTCGGAAAATTAGTGGGCGTATATATCGTTTTACTCGTTCTTTGGATTATTAGAACCATATTGAATACCACACAAGAATATCTAAAGCATATTCCAAGATACAGCGATAAACCTATTGATAGCTTTATGCAAGTAATCATGATTGTGCTTTGGATGTTTGGGATATCTGTCATTATTTCAAAGTTATTTGGTATCAGTCAAAAAGAGATGCTCACCATTCTTGGAGCAGTATCAGCTATTATCATTTTGATATTCAGAGATACTATTTTAGGTTTTGTTGCTAGTGTTCAAGTGGCTATCAACGATATGGTTCGCATTGGAGATTGGATCACGATGGATCGTTATGGCGCCGATGGTGATGTGATTGAAATCAATTTGGCTACCGTAAAAGTTAGAAACTTTGACAATACCACCACAACAATTCCGACTTATAGTTTGAGTTCTGATTCATTTCATAACTGGAGAGGAATGTTGAAATCAGATGGAAGACGAATCAAAAGACACATTTTAATTAAAGCGAGTACCATTCGTTTTCTTGAGGATAAAGAATTGGAAGAACTCCAAAAAATTGAACTTATCAGACCTTATATCGAATCTCGAAAAGCTGAAATTGATAGGTACAATCGGGCTAATGGCGTAGATAAAAGTTTGGCCATTAACGGAAGAAACATGACCAATTTGGGGTTGTTTAGAAAATACATCAATCAATACTTGCATCAGCATCCTGGTCTGAATAAAAACATGATCATGTTATGTAGACAATTACAATTGACCGCACAAGGAGTTCCACTCGAAGTATATGCATTTTCAACAGACAAGCGATTTGAGAATTACGAGTACATCATGGCAGATATCTTTGATCATGTCATTGCTTCTGTAAAATATTTTCATTTAGAAGTATATGAAATGCCCTCTGAAAATAATTTTCTCGATTATCAATTACCCGTTAAAAAAACAAAAGGGACACTGTAATTTGTGTCCCTTTTTTATAGTCTGTTTTTAACATATTCGATTTGAGTTTTCCCATGAGCCTTTGGTTTTCCATCTTCTCCAAGATTTACCATTGTGGTTTTATCAATAGTAAGAATGGTTTCGCGTGTCATCATGTTTCTGGCTTCGCATTTTAAAACTAAAGAAGTGGTACCAAACTTCACCACGTCAATTCCAATTTCAATAATATCTCCTTGTCGTGCCGAACTTGTAAAATTAATCTCTGACATGTATTTGGTTACAATTCGGGAGTTTTCGAGTTGAATAATCGTATACAACGCCAATTCTTCGTCAATCCAAGCCAATAATCGGCCACCAAACAACGTTCCGTTTGGATTTAAATCTTCGGGTTTAACCCATTTTCTAGTGTGAAATCTCATTTTTTTAGGTTTATTTCCAAATTTAAGAAATTACCTAACCACTTTTTGATTAACTTTAAAGAAAAAACAATGAATCAAAGAGATCTTCTTCTAAAAGAATTAAGAGGTGAAGCCATTGGAACAATAACTTATCAATCCTCAAGCGAGGAAGTCTTTCAAAATCAAACACTTCGTCCTATTCTAAAACTTCAAAATGATTTGTTTGTCGCTTCTTTAGAAAACTATATCAACAAAAATAAAAGAGATTTTTATTCGTTATCCGTCGAAAAGAAGTTACTTTCTATTGAAAATGCCATTCAAAAAGATATCAAATTTAGAAATGCTCTCAAAGGTATGGTCATCGGACTTTTTACTTCAGAAGAATACCAAACGTATATTCAAAACTCTTCTAATTTGAATAAGCGAATGATGAATATGCTCATTGAACGTCTCAAAAGCCAAATTCAATTATTTGATAAAGTATAGTGATTTATAAAATGTCATTTTAACGCAATGAAATTCTTTTTCAGCTTTTCATAATATATTTTAACAAGTAAAATTCTATTTCATTTAGTTTTTTTTATTTTTTAATTGCATTTTAAAATGATTAGTTGTCTTAAAAAAATTAATAAATCGTACTCAATATCCCTTAGAACTTCAATTCTTTCATAATTTTTAAAAGAATCGAAAAAATCATTGACAAATATTCATTAATGACATTAAATTTTTATCATAAAAAAGAATTTGTCATTTTTTTACTTATTATTGTAATACATTGATAATTATATTTTTCATTAATAATAACCGATTTTTTTAAATAGTATTCAAAATGGACAGAAGAGAAGCATTAAAAAAAGTTGCCTATTTAATGGGAGGAGCCATTTCTGCAACGACAATGGGCGTTTTGTTTGAAAGCTTTACCGTTTACGAACCAGGAAAAAGTCCTTATTTGTATTCAGCTTCTGAAGAAGAGATTTTAGCTGAATTTGCGGATATAATTCTGCCCACTACATCAAGTTCTCCTGGTGCAAAAGCTGCCGGTGTTGGAGCATTGATTCCATTGATTATTAAAGATTGTTATCCTCCAAAACTACAAACGGTTTTCAAAAATGGATATGAGGCCATGTTGGCAAAAGCTAAAACAAAATTCAACAAAGAATTCTTGGCTTTGTCAAATGAAGAAAAAATCAATTTGATGAATGATTTGAAGCAAGAAGCTATCGATAGTAACAAAGAACCTTCCTTCTTTTTAATTGCTAGAGATTTGACCATTTTATGCTATTTCTCTTCCGAAATTGGCTGTACTCAAGCTCGTGAATATTTACCAATCCCCGGAAAATATGATGGTAGCGCTCCCTATAAACCAGGACAAAAAGCTTGGGCTACCTAGAAAAAGACTGGAATTCTATTTTAGTATTAATTCAAAAAAAAGCAACTCGTGAATATCAATACCGATTTAAAAAAGCAAAACACTTATGACGCAATCGTTATAGGTTCAGGAATAAGTGGTGGTTGGGCAGCCAAAGAATTAACTGAAAAAGGCCTCAAAGTGCTAATGCTCGAACGTGGAAAAAACATCGAACACATCAAAGACTACGATTCGGCAATGAAAGCGCCTTGGGAAATTCCATATGCCGGTAAATTGACCGAAGAACAAAAACGAACGCATCCGGTACAAATCCGTGATTACCCATACAATCAAGCTACTGAAAGTTGGTGGGTCAATGATTTAGAATGTCCTTATACCGAAGATAAACGTTTTGATTGGTACAGAGGTTTTCATGTGGGAGGAAAATCCCTAATGTGGGGGCGTCAGAGCTACCGCTTGAGTGACCATAATTTTGAGGACAATGCTAGAGACGGTCATGGTAATGATTGGCCGATTCGCTATAAAGATATTGCACCTTGGTATGATTATGTAGAAAAATTTGCTGGAATTAGTGGGCAAAATGAAGGTTGGCCTTTGTTACCCGACGGACAATTTTTACCCCCAATGGATTTGAATTGCGTTGAAAAATCAGTGAAAGAACGTATCGAAAAACATTATAATAAATCTAGAATTCTAACAATTGGTCGTACAGCCAATTTGACTGTGCCTCATAACGGTAGAGGCAGTTGTCAGTACCGAAATTTATGCAGCAGAGGTTGTCCTTTTGGGGCTTATTTTAGTACCCAATCTGCGACTTTACCTGCAGCTATGGCAACCAAAAAACTAACCGTTCGCCCCTACTCGATTGTCAATCATATTATTTATGACAAAGACACCAAAAAAGCCAAAGGCGTTATGGTTATTGATGCTGAGACTAATGAGACGATGGAATTCTATGCCAAAATTGTTTTTGTAAATGGCTCTACTTTAGGCTCTACTTTCATTTTGTTAAACTCTACATCTGAGGCACATCCAAACGGTTTAGGTAATAGCAGCGGACAATTAGGTCACAACTTAATGGATCATCATTTTAGATGTGGTGCAGAAGGAACTGCCGAAGGTTTTGAAGACAAATACACTTACGGACGACGCGCCAATGGAATTTACATCCCAAGATACCAAAATTTTAATGGTGATAAACGCGATTATCTTAGAGGTTTTGGATACCAAGGAGGCGCCAGTAGAGGGAATTGGCACAAAGAAGTCGCTGAATTGGCTTTTGGTGGTGATTTTAAAGAAACGATGTCAAGACCAGCAGATTCATGGACTATGGGTCTAGGAGGTTTTGGAGAAATGTTGCCTTATTACGAAAACAAAGTCTATATCGACCATTCAAAAAAAGACAAATGGGGACAACCTGTTTTGGCCATCGATTGTGAATACAAAGAAAATGAAGCCAAAATGCGTGAAGACATGATGTATGATGCTGCCGAAATGCTTGAAGCGGCAGGGATGAAAAACATTAAAACTTATGATAATGGCTGTTTCCCAGGTATGGCTATTCACGAAATGGGAACGGCACGTATGGGGAATGACCCAAAAGAATCCGTTTTGAATAAATGGAATCAGATGCATGAAGTGAGCAATGTATTTGTTACAGATGGTTCTTGTATGCCTTCTGTAGCTTGTCAAAATCCATCATTGACCTTCATGGCTTTGACAGCAAGAGCTTGTGATTATGCCGTAAAAGAATTGAAAAAGAAAAATATATAGAGACCAATTGTCAAGCATGAGAAAATTAAAAATGGGAATGATTGGCGGTGGTAAAAATGCTTTTATTGGAGCAGTACACCGTATTGCCGCAAACATTGATGGTTTGATTGAATTGCATTGTGGTGCGTTTAGCTCCAATCCTGCATTATCGATAGAATCAGGTCAGGCTTTGTTTTTACCCAAAGATAAATGTTACGGTTCTTACGAAGAAATGATTACCACCGAAGCAAAATTACCGCCCAACGAAAGAATGGACTTTGTATCGATTGTAACGCCCAATCACGCACATTTTGCACCTGCTATGTTGGCTCTAGAACACGGTTTTCATGTTGTTTTAGACAAACCCATAACACTAACCCTTGATGAAGCCAAGAAGTTAGCACAAAAAGTAAAGGAAACCGGATTGCAATTGTGTCTTACACACACCTATTCTGGTTATCCTATGGTGAAACAAGCCAAAAGTATGATTGCCGATAACCAATTGGGCGCTATTCGCAAAATTATGGTAGAATATCCTCAAGGTTGGTTGAGCACTTCATTTGAAAAGGAAGGCAACAAACAAGCCGCTTGGCGCACCGACCCTTCAAAAAGTGGAATTAGTGGTTGTATGGGCGATATTGGAACCCATGCCGCTCATTTAGCCGAATACATCTCAGGATTAAAAATCATCCAACTTTGCGCTGATATCAATACCGTTGTAGCTAACAGACGATTGGACGATGATGGCAATGTCTTGCTCAAATTTGACAATGGTGCCAATGGAGTATTAGTGGCTAGTCAGATTGCGGCTGGTGAAGAAAACAGTCTTAAAATTAAAGTGTATGGCGAAAAAGGTGGCCTTGAATGGCACCAAATGAAACCAAATACTTTAATCGTAAAATGGCTAGATGCTCCAGCACAAATCTACCGAACAGGAAATGGTTATGCATCCTCCATAGCTGCATTTAATACCAGAATCCCAAGCGGACATCCAGAAGGGTACTTAGAAGCTTTTGCTAATTTGTATAAAAACTTCGCCTTAACCCTTCAAGCCCAATTAGAAGGTAAAGAGCCTACTGCTGAAATGCTTGATTTCCCAACCGTTTCGGATGGGGTGCGCGGTATGGCATTTATAGAAAATGTGATTGCCTCAGGGCGTTCGACTCAAAAATGGACCGAATTTAAAATTTAAATCAATAGAAATGACCACAATGCAAGGGCCAGCCGTTTTTTTAGCTCAATTTATCTCAGATGAAGCTCCTTTTAATTCATTAGACGGTATTTGTCAATGGGCGGCTGATTTGGGATTCAAAGGGATTCAAATTCCAACTTTGGACGCTCGCTTTATCGATTTACAAAAAGCTGCCGAAAGCAAAACCTATGCAGATGAACTTACTGGTAAAGTTGCTTCTTACGGACTAAAAATATCTGAATTATCGACTCATTTACAAGGGCAATTGGTTGCTGTTCATCCTGCTTATGATGATTTTTTTGATGGGTTCGCTCCTACTCATGTACGCGCTAATCCTAAAGCTAGACAAGAATGGGCAGTACAACAGATGCATTATGCCGCCAAGGCTTCTCAAAATCTAGGTTTAGATGCACATGCAACCTTTAGTGGTTCTTTGTTATGGCAATATTTTCATCCTTGGCCACAGCGTCCTCCAGGATTAATTGAAGAAGGATTCAAAGAACTGGCCAAACGCTGGTTGCCCATACTAAATGCCTTTGACGAAAATGGTGTCGATGTTTGCTACGAAATTCATCCAGGCGAAGACTTGTTTGATGGCGAAACTTACGAGATGTTTTTGAAAGCCGTCAATAATCACCAACGGGCTTGTTTGTTGTACGATCCTTCGCATTTTGTATTGCAACAATTGGATTACTTGCAGTATATCGATTTTTATCACGAGCGAATTAAAGCGTTTCATGTAAAAGATGCCGAATTCAATCCCACCGGAAAACAAGGCACTTTTGGAGGTTATCAAAGTTGGCTCAATCGCGCGGGTCGTTATCGTTCGCCTGGCGATGGTCAAATCGATTTTAAAACCATTTTTAGCAAATTGGCACAGTACAATTACAAAGGTTGGGCCGTAATGGAATGGGAATGTTGCTTGAAGAATCAAGAAGATGGTGCAAGAGAAGGCGCCGAATTCATCAAAAAGCATATCATTAAAGTCACCGAGAAAGCATTTGATGATTTTGCAGCAGTCAGTACCAATACCGAATTGAACAGAAAAAATTTAGGATTATAAATATAAAAGCAAGAAAAATGAAAATTAAAATAATAGCAGCCATTATTAGTGTAAGTGTTTTGAGCGCTTTTTCTGATTATGAACTCATTCCAAAAAGCAAAGTAGTTCCAATGGAACAACCTTCAGAAGGTGAAAAGTTAATCGCAAAACAAGACTGCGCTACTTGCCATAAAATTGACAAAAAAGTAATTGGCCCATCGTATTTAGATATTGCCAAAAAATATCCAATGAATGACAAAAACATCAATTATTTATCGGATAAAATTATCAAAGGAGGTTCAGGAGTTTGGGGCGCTATTCCAATGGCTGCTCACGGTGCATTGAAAAAAGACGATGCCAAAAAAATTGCGAAGTACATTCTATCATTGAAAAAATAAATTGAAACCCATCTATGGATCAAGATTTTAACCCCAAAAAAGAGCCCGAATCCACCATTCGTAGGGATTTTCTAAAAAAAGGCGCACTTGCAACGGCAGCCTTTATGATTATTCCACGTCATGTAATGGGAAGAGGTTTTGTAGCGCCAAGTGACCGATTGCTTATTGCGAGTATTGGTGTAGGCGGAAAAGGCCAGTCCGATATTGCTTCATTTGAAAAAAGCGGATTAGCCAACGTAGCTTATTTATGCGATGTTGACACGCGTAGAGCGTCCAATAGCGTAAAGGCCTTGCCAAAAGCAAAATTCTACAAAGATTGGCGTGAAATGCTCGATAAAGAGCATAAAAATTTTGATGCCGTTTCGGTTTCAACACCCGATCATAATCACGCGATTCAAGCGTTTGCAGCCATGCAATTGGGCAAACACGTGTATGTGCAAAAGCCAATGGCACACGACATTTATGAAGCGCACATGATGACTCAGGCAGCAAGCCGCTATAAAGTGGTGACACAAATGGGAAATCAAGGGTCTTCGAATGATGGTACGCGATTGCTAAAAGAATGGTTTGAAGCCGATTTGATTGGTGATGTACACACCGTTTACGCTTGGACCGACAGACCCGTTTGGCCACAAGGAATTCCGTGGTCTACGGCAAAAGCCGACATTCCAAAAGAATTGGATTGGGATTTGTGGCTAGGAACTGCACCATACAAAAATTATGTCGACAAACTAGTGCCATTCAACTGGCGTGGTTGGTGGGATTATGGAACTGGTGCCTTGGGCGATATGGGATGCCATTTGCTAGAAGCGCCATTTTCTGTATTGAATTTGAAATATGCGAAAGATGTGCAATGTAGCGTGGGCTCTGTGTATGTGGATGAATTCAAAAGAGGGTATTTCCCTGATAGTTGTCCGCCGTCGAGCCACGTGATATTGACTTTTCCTAAAACTGATAAAACCAAAGGCGATGTCAAAGTACATTGGATGGATGGAGGCATTCAGCCAGAACGTCCAGAGGAATTGGGCGCTAATGAAATCTTTGGTGATGGTGGAAACGGAACCTTGTTTATTGGAACCAAAGGAAAAATGATTTGCGATACCTACAGCGAAAATCCAAGATTATTGCCTTTGAGTCGCAATGAGAACCTAAAAATAGCCGAGAAATATCCTCGAGTGAAAGACGGGGCCAGCGGCCACCAAAAACAATGGATTGAAGGCTGCATTGCGGGTTATGGCAAAAAAGAATTGAGTTCACCGTTTGAGATTGCAGGTCCGTTGACCGAAGCTTTATTGATGGCGAATCTTGCCGTTCGTGGTTATGATTTGTACAAAGAAGTATTGGGAGAAGATGTGTATCCGGGACGTTCGGTAAAATTGCTTTGGGACAATACCGCCAAAAAAGTAACCAATGTGGACGAGGTGAACCAATTTGTAAAACGAAATTACAGAGAAGGTTGGAAGAATTTGAGTTTTTAAGCTTGTAGCCAAGAATTCAAGTTGTGGCTCTCTAGCCCCGATGGTAGCGGCATCCTTTGCTTTTTTTACAGAAAAAGCAAAGATATAGCGGACAGCGGGACTTTGATAACAAAAAAGCCTTTTCCTAACCGCTCCAAATAATTAATGAACTAAAAAAAATCAATTGAAATGAAAAAAATAGTAACAACGCTTATGGTTTTGGTAATCGCTCAAACCGTACAAGCACAAAAAGGATTTAAACCGATTTTTGACGGAAAAACAACAACGGGTTGGCATACTTACGGGAAAACTACCGTGGGGGCAGGATGGAAAGTAGAAGACGGTGTCTTGCATTTTGACCCCGAAGCCGCCAAAAATGGTCAAGGAGGCGACATCGTAACCGATGCAGAATACGAAAACTTTCACTTGAAAGTGGATTGGAAAGTGGCCCCAAAAGCCAACAGTGGAATCATTTTTTACATCAATGAAAATCCACAGAAATACAAAAACACCTATGAAACTGGTTTGGAAATGCAGGTGTTGGACAATGACGGACATCCTGATGGAAAAATCACCAAACACCGCGCGGGAGATTTGTATGATTTGATTCAGAGTAAATCGGAACCTGTAAAACCTGTAGGCGAATGGAATACCGCAGAAGTAGTTTGTAAAAACGGCAAATTGACTTACGTCTTGAATGGTGTAATCATCATAGAAACAGTGCTTTGGGATGATGCATTTAAAGCATTGGTAGCAGGAAGTAAATTCAAAGCTTGGCCTGGATTTGGAACCTTCAAAAAAGGAAAAATTGCCTTGCAAGACCACGGAGACAATGTATGGTACCGCAACATTCTAATTAAGGAATGGAATACTATGGAAACCACAACTGGCTGTAAATAGCCCTCACCTACTAACCACTAACCCAAAAACCACCTAAAATATGACTACAACTATTAGAATCAAATTATCGTCCATGATGTTTATTAATTTCTTCATTTGGGGAATTTGGTTTGTTACCATGGGTACTTATTTAACAAAAGGAATTATAGCAGCAACAGGAGCACAAACCGGATTGGCCTATGGAACACAATGTTTGGGTGCGATTATAGCCCCTTTTATTGTGGGGATGATTGCTGATAAATTTTTCTCAGCACAAAAGATTCTAGGAGTTTTGCATAGTATAGGCTCGGTACTACTCTATTTGTTATCGACTAAATCTACGTTTGATTCTTTTTATACCTTGTTATTGCTGTACATGATTCTTTTTATGCCCACTTTAGCCTTGGTCAATTCGATTTCTATGAATCAAATGAAAGATGCTGAAAAAGAGTTTGCAAAAGTTCGTGTTTGGGGAACCATTGGTTGGATTGCCTCTGGATTAGTGATTGGCGCTATGGCTTGGGAAGCTACACCAGACAGATTGAATATTACTTTTTATGTTTCGGCTATAGTTTCGCTTTTGTTTGGTATATTTTGTTTTTTCTTACCGAATACGCCACCTCCGAAAGCGGGACAAAAAGTGTCAATCGCCGAAACTTTGGGCTTAGACGCTTTGAATGTTTTAAAAGACAAGAATTACTTAGTGTTTTTTATCGCTTCAATTCTTATTTGCATTCCGTTGGCGTTTTATTATGGGCAAGCCAATCAATTCTTGAATGAAATTGGTCTTGAAAGCGCAGCAGCCAAAATGACTATTGGACAAATGTCGGAAACGGTATTTTTGTTTCTAATGCCTTTGTTTTTTGTACGTTTTGGTATCAAACAAATGTTGTTAATCGGGATGTTGGCTTGGGTAGTTCGTTATTTACTGTTTGCTTATGGCGATGTGGAGCAAAACATTTGGATGATTTATCTAGGAATTGCACTGCACGGAATTTGCTATGACTTTTTCTTTGTTACAGGACAAATTTACACCGATCAAAAAGCGGGCGCTTCTATTAGATCTTCCGCTCAAGGTTTGATTACACTTGCCACTTATGGCGTTGGAATGTACATTGGTTTCTACGTTGCGGGACAAATTGTGGACCAAAACAGTGCTGGAGAAGGCATTCACAATTGGAATACGGTTTGGATTTTCCCTTGTTTGTTTGCAGCAGGAATTGCGTTGCTGTTTTTTATCTTCTTTAAAGAAAAGCAAAAAATTGCAGCCAATCACTAATACTCCCTCGCAAGATGCCTGATCATTTCAATCGAAGAACCGCTCTAAAAAGCCTAATTGCTGGAACTGTAGCTATGGGAATTCCGTCGTCGCTTTCGGCTATGGCGGTGTCTGACACATCCGATAGTTCCAATTTTATCACTAAAGGGAAAATAAACCATTCGGTAGCGCGCTGGTGTTTTGGCGATATGGAACTCGAAGCGCTTTGCATAGCTGCAAAGAAAATGGGAATAACTGGCATTGATTTGGTCGGTCCCAAAGACTGGCCTATTCTACAAAAACACCAATTAGTATCAACCATGTGCAATGGTGCCGAATTGAATCTCGTAGACGGATTCAACGACCCTAAATTCCATGACCAACTCATAAAGAATTACACCGCTATGATTCCGTTAGTGGCTCAGGCGGGCTATAAAAACCTGATTTGCTTTAGCGGCAACCGCAGAGGCAAAACCGATGAAGAAGGCTGGAACAATTGCGTAAAAGGCTTGCAAACCTTGATTCCGTTGGCCGAAAAACACCAAGTAACCTTAGTAATGGAGTTGCTCAACAGCAAAATCGACCACAAAGATTACCAGTGCGATAGAACCTATTGGGGCGTAGAATTGGCCAAAAGAATCAATTCGCCACATTTCAAACTCTTGTACGACATCTATCACATGCAAATTGATGAAGGCGATGTGATTCGCACCATCAAGGAAAACCATCAGTACATTGCCCACTTTCACACAGCGGGCGTGCCGGGTCGCAACGAAATCGACGAAACCCAAGAACTTCATTATCCCGCCATCATGAAAGCCATTGCAGCCACTGGTTTTACAGGTTTTGTGGGACAAGAATTTATGCCGAAACAAAAAGATAAAATGGCCGCTTTGCAACAAGCCATCGCCATTTGTGATATTTAACACCTAAAAATAACCACCATGATCAAGCGTAGAGATTTCATCATCAATAGTGGGTTGGCCTTGGGCGCCGTTGCCCTAGCTCCTTCCCTAGCCTTTGCGGCAAAACCCAAAAACATCGGAATTCAATTGTACACCTTGCGCGAAGCCTTTTCCAAAGATGTCAAAGGCGTGCTAGAACACGTTGCCAAAGCTGGCTACAAAGAAGTTGAAACCTACGGATTTGCAGGCGAAAAAGGCTTTTTTGGCACATCCCCCAAAGACTTTAAAAAAATTCTTACCGACAACGGACTCAAAGCGCCGAGCGGACATTATGATTTTAAAACGTTTATCAAAGACAACAATGCCGACTTCCTCAAAGCCTCCATCGAGTGCGCCAATCAGTTGGGAAGCGAATACGTGGTGATTCCGTGGCTAGAAGACGCTCTACGCAGCCAATTGGACGATTACAAACGCATCGCCCAAAAAGCCAACGAAGCCGCACTTTTGTGTAAAAAAGCTGGACTCAAACTGGCCTACCACAACCACGATTTTGAATTCACGAAATTTGGTGACCAAACCGGTTATGGTATTTTGCTGCAAGAAACCGACAAGAAATTGGTCGATTTTGAATTGGATTTGTATTGGGTAGTGCGCTCAGGCAACGACCCTTTGCAGTTGTTTCAAAACCACGCTGGCCGCTTCACCATGTGGCACGTTAAAGATAGGGACAAAAACAATCCCGCTTGGAATGCCGAAATTGGCGAAGGCAATATCAATTTCAAAGCCATTTTTGCACAAGCCAAAGCCTCAGGCATGCAGCACTTTTTTGTGGAGCAAGAAACCAACTACTCTCCCAACCCTATGGAATCCATCAAAGCAAGTTGCCAGTACGTTAGTAAGCAATTGCTATAAATAATACCCTTTTTTATTTGGGCATGACCCCGATGTACACGACCGTGCTAAAAACACGACAGTGCTCCATCGGGGTCGCGCTGTACGCTATATCTCTTGGGGCGAACCCCGCCCCAAGAGGATGCCGCTCCCATCCCTCATGCGAAGTGGGAAATTAGAAATGGGAAATTAGAAGTAGTGTTAGCAACAGACAAAAATGCCATACTTTTTCAGAAAATTTTTATATTTTTTTGAAAGAAAACGGTTATATTTGGGAAAATGAAGTTTGATTTAAAATTATAACTATCTCTTTAATTTTGGGTCGAAAAGGAGAAATTAGTCAGAATTATATACAACACAGTAGCATTTTATGAAAAAAATATTACTCATACTTCACCTAATCATTTCGTTGACGTTTTATAGTCAAGAATATGAAACTAAAGTTAATGCCAACGACACATTAAAAATTAAAAAATTTAAACATAAAAAAGTTGTAATATACCAACTTAAAAATGCAAAAATTTGTATCTCGGCTAAAGACTATTTAATAGGAATAAATCAAGCACGTAAAAACTTTAAAAAATTAGTTCTTGAATCTGAAAAAGATGATTTAAGTTATAAATTTCACAATAAAAACTTGAAAATAGTTGACTCAATTTATAAAGTAGTACAAAATGGAATTAAAACAAAAGACACAATACTAATAAATTATAAAGTACTCGAACAAAATGAATTAAATAGTTTAATCAACTTTGACTATTTCATAGATAAAGGTAATTGTGCAATTTATAATGAAAAAGGAAAAAGACAATATAAAGTTATTAGAAAAAAAGAATCATATTACATTGGACCAGAGAACGCTTGGGGCGGAAGGAGATATTATTTTATAAACCAAAAAATACATTTTTTTGAATGTACAGATATAATTAGTTAAAAAAATTCTACCAAAAGAAACTTTAACGGATTTGGACAATTAGCTAAATGGAAAAAATGGTTTTGTATTTGGAAGTATATATAGATTTATAAATTTGGCTTTATTAAATTCCCTCTACAATATATATCATGAAAAAGTATATCAGCATAATAATAGTTTTAATTTTTATTACAGGTTGTAAAAAGAATCTTCCTGAAAGCAAAGTTGAAGCAGAAGAAATTTTCGACTGTAAAAAAGGAGAAATGACTTCGGCTTGGTATGAACATGGAATAGATGAACAAATTCCCAATATTCAAGGACTTCCAAGCGGGTTTGTAATTCTTGTGGATTCAAACAATAAAGCTAAAAATTTCATTTCGTTTGCAGAAGACTATGCAAGAGAACGTTCTGCAGAACTAGATACAACTGACCTTAACTGGACAGATGGTTGGGAGAAATTGACAACTAAGCAAAAATTTGCAAAACTAAAAAAAGACAAGAAATCTTATCTATTAGAAGCTGACTCTATTCATGAAATAAATAATAAAGGACAGCAACAGATTTGGCTAATAAATAATTCAGAAGATACTCTAAGTATTCAAATGCAAGATTGGAGTTTTATTTGCATCCTACAAGCTAAAGCGAAAAGTGGAAAATGGCATCCAATACAATATTGGAGATTTAGCACTTGTGGTAATAGTTATTTCCTCAAGGATTTCCCTCCCAAAACAGCTAATTCATTCATCACTAAACTACCTCAAGAAGGTGAATACAAAACAAAACTTAGATACAAATTACTTGGTAAAGACAAATATTACTACTCTAATGTATTTGATGGAAAAATAAAATATTGCTCTTTTGTCGAAGACACTTCAAGTTACTACAACAGACGAGGAACGCCAAAACCTCATTTTAAACTTGACAGTTTAATGTATCTTACAAGGAAACCGAAAATAAAACCATTAATTAAAGCATAAAAAAATTGAGCACGTGATGACATTATACTATAGTTCTGTGTTTATTAGATTTAACAAATCGGAGAATGAATCTTAATTTAATCCCAAACTGCCTGTAGCGAGGGAGAGCTGTCTATTATTCATCAGCAAACAAAAAACAACTAAACTATGACTAAAAAGCAATTTAGATTTAAGAGTGAATATTTCAATATTGATGGGATTTATAATGTTCGTGCAATAGTAATTGCTTCTGGATTTGGATTGTGTTTTGAAACTTATTGTTGTAAATATTGCGGTGAAATATTGGTTCTTGATATGGAATTACTTTATCATCAAAAAACTAGTTTTGAAGATTTTATTGCTAGCAAATTTTGCCCAAAATGCAGAATTGAACTTAAAAATAATATTGTTAAATATCCTGAGAATATTTTTTTCGAAAATAAAATCTTAATTAATAACAACGAGATTAATAAAACGAATTTTGAAAACACTGAATTGATTGAAGTCTTCGAAATTCAATAATGAACATTAGAGTTAACAGCCTCTAAATGAGATTTGAGTATTTGCCTTAATTTGAAAATGGCCTTGTATCTAGGATGATTTTGCAAAACCAAGAACTCAAATAGACCTTTTATCTTTAAAATAAATCAAAATATTTTACCAATCATGAATAAAAACAATATGAAAACAATAGTTACATTTTTAATTTTAGTATCAAGTTTGACCTCTTTTGCACAGACTGATAAAGTGAGTGGCGATTATAAACTTGCTATCGAAACTAAGGACAATAATACACTTGAATACGAATTAACATTATCGCAAGACGGAACATTTTCCTTTCACTATTATTCTAAAATTAAAAATGGTACTCCTGCCGAGGTCAATAAATACGGTAAAGGAAAATGGACCGCTACAAACGATGTGATTTCATTCTTTTCTGACAAACAAAAAGACATTGACAATAAATATTCATTAGACTTTACTAATTCCAAGGCAAGATTTATAACTAAATCTTCTAGAAACAAAACTGACCAAATAGTTAGAACAAGACTCCTATTCTTAAAATCAGATATTTTTTGGCTAGCAAAAATTGAACTGTTTAAAATATAAGTTATTGTATTGTTCTGAAAGACTAGCTGGTTAAATACATCAACTCATTTTTTTGTCCTTCCGACGAAGGAGGACTCGAGCAATGCGAATTGGCGGAGCAATCAAACACGCTGTTCACATTATGTGATTCTTCGTGCCTCAGAATGACATAAACAATTCTTGAAAATATTTCGTTTAGGTTAACAAACTTCTGAATTCAAAAAACAATTCGTGTAATAAAAGCAATAATATCCATTTTGTAACAATATCACTCCCAACGCAACTAATGGTTAGATACTTTTATCGTACCATTCCTAACCACCCCACTTTGTGAAACCAGCAACATTTTTAAAAAAGCGTATTTATTGTACTATCCTCGTAACAGTGTTCATTTGGGCGCTATTGCTTTGGGATCATTTTCACGGCGGTGTACCCAGTCATCATCTTTTGCAAAACAAGGACTTGCCTGCATTTTCGAATTGGTGGGGCGGTATTTTGCTTCCTTTGCTAACTTGGTTCTTGCTGTACCGCTCACAAGTGCGAATTGAGAAAGAGTCACCAAGCAAAGATTTACCAAGCAGTTTTATTGCCTATTTTGTAGGCGCTTTGTTTTTTGGGATAGTACTTTCTGTATTTTTTACACTGGGCAATCAAGAGGTGCCTTTTTATATGCTTGTTGGGTTGTTGGTGCTTGCTTTTTTCTTGCCCCTTTACCGAGCAGAATGCTTTCTTGGTTTTGCAATTGGCATGACCTTTACTTTTGGTGGTGTACTCCCAATTCTTATTGGAACTATTTTAGTGCTCCTTTGCAGCGTTCTGTATTTAGCACTTCGACCTATGGTACTCTTTGTTTACTCGAAAATTGTCAATCTACTTCAATAAATAATACTTTAATCCACTACATAACATGTTGGAGATAATAAATTAATTTGTCTTTAAAACTAGTCGAATACAGTATATTGTATTTAAAAAGATGCTTTAAACAAATTATCTTTTTAACCTTATTATCAATAATTTATATCCAAATATATCCCATTCCAAAAACGCCCGTGATGTGTGATAGAAGCGGGATTTTTTACTTGAGTTACGGGATGAATCCAATAAGGTATTCCGTTTTCCTTATCAATCTTGGCTTCGGGGGACAACACTTGTATCTTAGCAAAAAAAGCCGCATCACTAACGGCTATTGTATACATTCTACTCTCTTGTATTTCGGTACGAGTACTGTAACTTTGGTTTTGAATGGTCACTACACCTTCATAAGTTTCACTAAAGCTACAAGCAAATTGCAACGGATTAAAAGCTCGAATTAACGTTTCGCGATTGAAAATTTTATAGGCCGCTTCCTTTCTGGTCCATAAATTCCAAACCATGAGTGCTGGATTTTCAGCACTCAAAATCAATTGCTGTTCTTGGGGCAAAAAAAGTTTATCCAAAAATCCTTTTCGCTCCCAAGCACTTTGCAAACGTGCTAAGTCCAAATCTACCACATCATTCCCGATCATCGAATGACTAGGATTCGTTCAACTTATTTTCAATTATCTCTAAAGCGGCTTTCACAGTAAGCATGCGCTCCATCGACGGATTATCGATTACGATTTCATATTTCTCTTCAATATCCAAAACAATATCCACTAAGTTCGCCGAATTGATTTGTAAATCTTTGATGAAATCCGTCTCTTCAGTAAGTGTTTCCAAAGCTTCTGGTTGTTGAATGTAAGGCTTAATGATTTGTTTAAGCTCTTCGATTCTGGTGTTTTGATCTGTGTTCATATATTATCGTTAAGTTGAATAATTTTATGTTGCACTCCATTTTTTAAAAACAATACAGGCATTTACATCTCCAAATCCAAAACTTGCCTTAGCAATATACTGCATTTTTTCAGTACGTGCAAGTTGCGGAATTCTACTCGCAGGTATCCACTCCAAAATATCGGGATTTAAATCCTCACAATTCAAGTTGGGAAACAAAAAATCATGATGCAATTGCAAGACAGTAGCCACACACTCTATGCTTCCCGCAGCCGACAAGCAGTGCCCTACCATAGATTTTAAGGAATTGATATACGGAAAATCATTCCCTTTACGATTTAGTGCTTGGCACCAATTCTCAATTTCAAAGGCATCTTTGGTTGTAGCGGTCAAATGTCCGTTTATGGCATCCAAATCGGTTGCTGCAATTCCAGCGTTAGCAAGCGCATCTGTTATGCATCTTTGTACGGCAATTCCATTAGGTGCTGTCATGGTACCTTGACCTCTTTGTCCTCCAGAATTACAATTCCCACCTAAAATTTCGCCATAAATAAAGGCTCCACGTTTCAATGCCGTATCCAAGTCTTCAATCACCAAAGCCCCTGCTCCACTACTCGGAACAAAACCCGAGGCCGTCGCTGAAAGTGGTCTAGAACCTCGCTCGGGTTGATGGTTGTGTTTAAAAGTACAGACTTTCATCGCATCAAATCCACCCCAAATATAAGGTCCTGAATCGCTAGTACTTCCTACAAGCATTCTTTTAGCCAAACCCAATTGAATGCGTTCGTAGCCCATCAAAATACTCTCGGCACCCGTGGTACAAGCCGAAGAATTGGTCGTCACTTGATTACCTAAACCTAATTTTCCGCCTAGATAAGCGCTCACACCACTGTTCATGGTTTGTGCAACGGCAGTACTCCCCAAACGGCGGGTTTGCAAGTCATCTATTTTATAAATACTCTCTCTAAATTTTTCAATACCAGAAGTTCCAGTGCCAAAAATTGTTCCGCTGTTCCAATCGGGCACATCCGTATTCTCAATAGTTAAACCAGCATTTTTCCATGCTTCCATACCTGCAATAACGCCATATAAAATTCCAGTAGCCCTAAAATTACGCAACTCTAAAGGAGAAAAATAATCGAGTGCTAGTTCGTCAGATAGTGTAGGTTTACCAGAAATCTGACATGAAAAGTCAAGACGTTCTAGCTCAGGATCGTGTTGAATTCCTGAAATCCCATTTTGTATCGCTTGTGTAAAAGCAGGAACTCCTACTCCATTAGGAGCAACCACACCTAAACCAGTAATCACAACTCTTTTTTTCATAGCAGCTTAAAAATTAAAAGTATAAATAGCTAAACTAGTACTTGATCATACCTGCAATATAACCTCGGCAAACGGTTTCCTTTTTTTGATTTTCCATCCATACTTTACATTTTAATTTACCAAAACGGAAATACATTTTTTCAGAGAAAACAGTTACGATTTCGTTTGGAAAAACAGGTTTTAAAAAATCAATTTCACTTGATGTTAAAGCGATTACACTATCTTTTGTAAAGTTATCATTTAGAATAAAAATCCCCAAACATACGACGCCAATTTGTGCCATAGTTTCGGTCAAAATCACTCCAGGTGTTACCGGATGCCCCACAAAATGCCCTTTGTAAAAGAATAAATTCTCATCATAGTAATAGGTACCCACTACACCATTTTCATCAATTTTTTGAATGCTATCAACAAACAAAAAAGGTGATGAATAGGGTAATTTAGCTAGTATCTCTTCTCTTTTCATGGTTTAAAATTGTAATAAAACACGTTGCGCCGAAAAGCCAGGACCAAAACTCAACATCAGTCCTTTGGTTCCTTTGACAGGTTTTGTATTCATAATTGCTTCCAAAACATACAATACGGTAGCGCTAGACATGTTTCCGTATTCGCGCAAAACAGCTTTGGTTTCTTCAATATCTTTTCCTAAATCTTCAAAAAGTGTTTCGACCGTTTGAATTATCTTTTTTCCACCGGGATGAAAAATCAAATAATCCATATCCGAAATCGACAACTGATGTTGAGCTAAAAAAGGATGAATAATTGCTGGAAAATGACTCGCAATCGTCTCAGGAACGGTACTATCGAGTACCATTTGCAAACCCGAATTGGTCAGTTCAAACCCCATCATATGAATGGCGTCATAAAAATGATACATTTCCTCACCAATGATTTCGGGTCCTTCGTCTGTATCATCTGAAGAAAGCAGTACACAAGCTGCTCCGTCTCCAAAAATTGCAGCACTCACAATATTGGCCATCGAATAATCATCAAGTTGAAAAGTAGCTGTAGGACTTTCGACTGCTATAACTGCTGCTCTTTTTCTGGGATTGGCTTTTAGAAAGTTTTTAGCATAAATAATACCTGATATTCCAGCAGCACAACCCATTTCGGTTACAGGCAAACGCACCACATCTTGACGCAATTGCAAATTATTAATCAAATAAGCGTCAAGTGACGGAATCATAATCCCGGTACAACTTACCGTAATAAGAAAGTCGATGTCGGTAGCCTTCCATTGAACTTGCTGCAAGGTTTTGTTGAGTACTTTTTCTCCCAAATCAATTACTTCACGCATATAAATAGCATTGCGTTCCGCGAAAGAAGTTTTAGTAAAAACTTCGACCGGATCCATGATAGAATACCGTTTGTCGACAGCCGCACCTTCGAATATTTTTTTTACTTTTCGGATAAAACGTTCGTCTTGACCTTCGAGCCAAGCATCCACAAAGGGAATAATTTCTTCGGTAGCCTTAGAATAATTAGGCAGTTGTTTGGCTACGGCACAAATTTTTACACTCATAATTTTGAAATTATCCATTGGTATCTAAAAGCCCATCTCCAATGAATGGACCATTTGTGACATTTCATTTGTGTTGAAAAATGAATCAACTCCTCTTTGGTAAAACCTCTCAAAATAGAAGTCAATCCGTCTTCTCGTGACATTGTATTCAGACGAAAAATAAAACATAAAAGTTGAAATAATCGATATGCTAAGCCACTTCGCTGCAAATCATTAATAACTATTCCCAATCGTGAATTTCTATAAAACAAAGGCAACAAATATTCTATCTCCTCATTTTTGAAATGATGTAAAGTCAGTGTGCACAAAAATAAATCTGCTTTTACTTCTTGAAACGCAGCATCAAATATATCCTCACAACGAAATGAAATATTTTTGTAATCAGTCGACAGCTGTTGAGCATGATTCACTGTAAACCTATTGGCATCGATCCCAATTAATTCAAAAATCAAACCCGATTTTTCTGCATATTGAGCTAAGATACGCAATAGGTCACCATTTCCGCATCCCACATCTACAATCGTAATGGTTTCATTACGAGAAACATTCTCAAGTAATTGTTCTACACCATCGAGGGTGATTTTATTACCGCCTAAAAACTGATTAATGGAAGCTATTTTATCCAAAGCCTCTCTAAGTTCTTCTCCTTCAAGAGAAAAATCATCCATAATTTCTGCGGAAGTAGTTCTATATTTTGTAGGGACTTTACAATTCATTTATGAAATGGGTTTACCATGAGTACGTTTGATGATTTGTTGCATAATAAAAGGAAAAAGAACCGCTACTTGGAAGAGTATTAATGTTAGAATCGGGTGTTCCAAAATAACACTCAAACCTCTTCCCATGCGTAAACGAGCTTTAAAATTAGCATTCCAATTTACAGTATAGTTGTTTTCTAAAGCTACTCTATCGCATTTACCCTGAAGGAAATCAATGCTGGCTTCTGATGCTATTTTGGCACTATGTATTGCCATAGCCATCCCGTTGCCGCACAAAGGATGGATAAGACCAGCAGTATCGCCAATCATCAACAGATGAGCTGAGACAGGCTCTTTTTTTTCAAAAGAAATTTGACTGATTGTTAATGGCTTCTCGAAAATAGGAATCGAAGTTTGCAAAATGTGTTTCAGTTTTTTATTCTTGAAAAGTACCGCTTTTGCAAAATCATCTAGATTCTTATACCGCTTAAAATCCTTATAATTGGTGATATAACATATATTGATAAGATCATTCTCTACTTTTGAAACACCACAATAACCACCTCTAAAATGATATAGGCCCACCACATCATTTGGAAAATTGCCTTGATAATGATTTTTAACCGCTAACCAAGGAGATGTTTTTTGAATAAACGTTCTCTGCAAATAATAATCTAAATTGGCTCTTTTGCCAAAGGCGCCTAAAACAATTTTAGCTGAATATTTTTCTTGACTTTGCGTTGTAACAATGAACTGATTCTTTTCAAAAACACAGGTTTCTACGGTATTTTTAATGATAGTACATCCGCTTGCTATCGCTTTTTGATATAATAAATAATCTAAGGCATAGCGACTAATGCCAAATCCGCCCAAAGGTAATTTTTGATGCAAACTAACATTATTCAAAGTCACAAATTCAAATTGAGTAATTGAAGTTGGATTCGCATCCTGAATCGGCACTCCTAAAGATTCTAGGTAAGGTTTGACTTCATTAGAAATGTATTCACCACAGACTTTATGTTTTGGGAATTCGTTTTTTTCAATAATAAATACAGTAAACCCTTTTTGGGATAAATGAATTCCAGCAGTCAATCCTGCCAAGCCTCCACCAATGATTACAATGTCTGCGTTTACCATATAGGTAAATTTAATGAAATGTTTTGGAATGCAACAGTTTATATACTTTTATATATAAAAAAACTGCTTTATCTTTTGAATAAAGCAGTTAGCAAATTGTATTTAATGTATTAGTTATAATCTGTTGTTTTTTATTTCATCCACAATTTCTGGATTAAGTAAAGTTGTAGTATCTCCAAAATTAGAGAAATCACCTTCGGCAATCTTACGTAAAATTCGGCGCATAATTTTTCCTGAACGTGTTTTTGGTAAGCCTGTTACAAATTGGATTTTGTCTAATTTAGCAATTGGACCAATATGATCAGTTATGATTTGATTAATTTCTTTTACCAAATTATCTCTATCTCTAGATTCTCCAGTTTCTTTCAAAATAACGTAACCGTATAAGGCATTTCCTTTGATATCGTGTGGGAATCCAACAATGGCAGATTCAGCAACAGCAGGATGCTCATTGATCGCGTCTTCAATTGGAGCTGTACCCAAATTGTGTCCAGAAACAATTACCACATCATCAACGCGGCCGGTGATTCTGTAATATCCAACTTCATCACGTAAAGCACCATCACCAGTAAAATATTTGCCTGGGAATGTAGAAAAATAGGTGTCGATATAACGCTGGTGATCTCCCCAAATTGTTCTGGCAATACCAGGCCAAGGGAATTTAATACACAAACTTCCTACAACTTGATTGCCTTCGATTTCGTTTCGTTTATCATCCATCAAAACAGGCTGAATTCCAGGTAAAGGTAAAGTTGCGTAAGTTGGTTTGGTTGGGGTTACAAAAGAAATAGGTGCGATCATGATACCACCTGTTTCGGTTTGCCACCAAGTATCTACGATTGGACAACGCTTGTCGCCAACGTGGTCATTAAACCAGTGCCATGCCTCTTCATTAATGGGTTCTCCTACAGAACCAATAACTTTTAATGATTTTAATGGGAAACGCTGCACATACTCCAAACTTTCTTTAGCCAAAGAACGAATAGCAGTTGGGGCTGTATAAAATTGTGTTACTTTATGTTTTTCGATAGTTTCCCAAAAACGACTAAAATCTGGGTAAGAAGGAATTCCTTCAAAAATAACTGTCGTTCCACCGTTTAACAAGGGACCATAAAGTGTATAAGAATGTCCTGTGATCCATCCAATATCAGCGGTACACCAAAAGATGTCATTTTCTTCGTGATTAAAAACATTTTTGAAAGTATAAGAAGTGTACACCATGTAACCAGCTGTTGTATGTACCATTCCTTTTGGTTTTCCTGTAGAACCCGAAGTATAAAGAATAAACAAAGGATCTTCTGCATCCATTATTTCAGCTACATTATTATCAGAAGCCTGTTCCAAAAGAGGTTGTAACCATTGGTCTCTTCCTGATTTCATGTTAATTGCCGTCTCTGTTCTTTTCACAACCAAAACAGATTGCACCGAAGGACATGTTTCTAACGCTTCATCAATAATCCCTTTCAAATCTATAGTTTTATTCCCTCTATATCCACCATCAGAAGTAATGACCATTTTACATTCACTATCATTAATTCTTGATGCAACTGCCGAAGAAGAGAATCCTGCAAAAATAACAGAATGAATGGCTCCAATTCTAGCACAAGCTAAAATCGAAACAGCCAATTCTGGTATCATTGGTAAGTAGATACAAACACGATCTCCTTTTGAAATTCCTTGTTCTCTCAATACATTAGCCATTTTACAAACTCGTTGATGCAATTCGTTATAGGTAATGTGTTGTGCAGCTTCTTCTGGATTGTTGGGTTCAAAAATGATGGCATTTTTTTCACCTCTCTTAGCTAGGTGACGATCAATGCAGTTTTTGGTGATATTTACTTTAGCTTCGGTAAACCATTTTACTTCAGCAGTAGCCATATTAAAATCAACTACTTTATCCCAATATTGATACCAAGTAAAATTTTCTTCGGCAATTTTCCCCCAAAATTTTCTAGGTTCTCTTACCGATTTATTATAATGTTTAAAATATTGTTCTAAATTTTCGATTTTAAAATAACTCATCTTTTTTAATTTTTTGCGAAGATATTAATTCTATACTCTTTTGTTGATTAATCAAAACCAAATATACTAATTCCTTTGATTGTTGATTGCATTAAATACAGTTTTTTGTAGGTTTTGATACAATAAAAAAGGCAAACTTGTTACAGTTTGCCTTTAGAAATAACAATTTAACTTCAATTTATAACAATCATTTCTTTTTCCGGATTACATTCACTTAACTCCCCAACGAAGTTAAGTGAATCTGAGAGTATCAAATCGTCTAGCCCAATTTTACATTTAATAACTAATTCAAACTAAAAACCAAGAGAATATCGATAAGATAGTTATTCAGCACACGCTCCCATGTGTGGTAATTCCATTCATTAACCTATTTTTTTCATTGCAGTCATCGATTCACGCAACCAAGCTCCTACTTCTTCGATTGGATGTTGACGAATGCTATTATTTACTGCAATCAACACAGCATTATCTACTTCATTTGAAGTTGAAAATGGTTTACCAATTACATTTGTATCTATAGCTTGCATAAAATCAACCAACAAAGGTTTGCACGCATGATCAAACAAATAACAACCGTACTCAGCTGTATCCGAAATGATTCGGTTCATTTCGTATAATTTTTTTCTAGCTACAGTATTAGCAATCAATGGCAATTCGTGCAATGACTCATAATAAGCCGATTCTTCAATGATTCCAGATTCTGTCATGGTTTCAAAAGCCAACTCCACACCTGCTTTTACCATAGCAACTAGTAGAACTCCGTTATCAAAATACTCTTGTTCAGAGATTGGCGCTGTAGTAGGTGCTGTTTTTTCAAAATTAGTTTCGGCTGTAGCGGCTCTCCATGATAATAAGTTGATATCGTCATTTGCCCAATCAATCATCATATTTCTTGAAAATTCACCAGAAATAATATCATCCATATGCTTTTGGAATAGTGGACGCATGATATCTTTTAGTTCATCTGCCAATTCATAAGCTTCAATTTTCGAAGGATTGTTCAAACGATCCATCATATTGGTGATTCCTCCATGTTTTAGTGCTTCGGTAATCGTTTCCCAACCGTATTGAATCAATTTTGAAGCATAACCTGGCTCGATACCTTTTTCTACCATTTTGTCAAAACACAAAATAGAGCCTGTTTGTAACAATCCACATAATATGGTTTGCTCTCCCATTAAATCTGATTTTACTTCAGCAACGAAAGAAGATTTTAAAACACCTGCTCTATGACCTCCTGTAGCCACAGCATAGGCTTTAGCTTGCTCTAAACCAAATCCATTTGGGTCATTTTCTGGATGTACTGCAATTAAAGTAGGAACTCCAAAACCTCTTTTGTATTCTTCACGTACTTCGGATCCTGGGCATTTTGGAGCACACATAATTACCGTAATATCTTTACGAATTTGCATTCCTTCCTCAACAATGTTAAACCCGTGAGAATAAGCTAAAGTAGCTCCTTCTTTCATCAAAGGCATAATAGCACTTACCACCGCAGTATGTTGTTTATCTGGAGTTAAATTACAAACTAAATCTGCACTTGGAATCAATTCTTCATAGGTTCCAACTTTAAAACCATTATCTGCAGCATTCATATAAGAAGCTCTTTTTTGAGCAATTGCCTCTGCACGCAAAGCATAAGAAATATCTAAACCTGAATCTCTCATGTTTAAACCTTGGTTTAATCCTTGAGCTCCACAACCTACAATGACTACTTTTTTTCCTGCCAAAGCTGTTATTCCATTTGCAAATTCTGATTGATCCATGAATTCGCAAACGCCTAATTGTTCTAATTGTAATCTAAGTGGTAATGAATTGAAATAATTTGCCATTTTTTTAATATTTAATGAATGTAAAATTTTATAATTAATAGTTTTTATTTGGTTCTGTTTTGAAATTCTTGTTACGACTATTTCAATGAGATAGTACGCTATAAATTCTCCAATATTGCCGAAATTTCCATTTTTGTTTTAGAAATTGAAATACGTCCTGAACGTACAAATTGCATGATTCCAAATGGTTTTAGTTTAGCATACAGCTCCTCTATTTCTGAACGCTTTCCTGATTTTGAAATCACAAAAAAGTCTCTCGAAACCGTAACAATTTGTGAATTGCTTTCTTTGATAATATTTTGAATTTGTCGTTCATCAAAAAGCAAACTCGATTCGATTTTGAAAATAGCGCTTTCCAAGAAGATGGTTTCTTCATCGATGTGGTAAAAAGCCTTAATTACTTCAATCTGTTTTTCAATTTGACCTACGATGTTTTGTACCCATTTTTCGGTTGTATTAACTACAATTACAAATCGAGAAACGTTTTCTATCTCTGACTCGGATACATTTAAACTCAAAATATTTATATGACGTTTCAAGAATATCCCTGAAATTCTGTTCAATAAGCCTACGTTGTTTTCTGAATATACAGAAATTGTGAATGTTTTATTTTCCATAACTTTTAACTTAATCTGATATCAGAAACTGAGGCTCCTGTTGGAATCATTGGAAATACATTGTTTTCTTTTTCTACTACTACTTCCAAGAAATAAGCTTCTTTTGAAGCTAACATCTCAGCAACAGCAGCATCTAAATCCTCCCTTTTGGTCACTTTTTTAGCTTTAATGTAATAGCCTTCTGCAATCGCAATGAAGTTGGGATTAATCATCTCTGTAGAAGCATAGCGTTTGTCAAAAAACAACTGCTGCCATTGTCTTACCATTCCTAAAAATTCGTTATTTAAAACCACAATTTTTACAGGTACTCTAGTTTGAAAAATAGTTCCTAATTCCTGAATTGTCATTTGGAATCCACCATCACCAATAATTGCGACTACTTCACGATCTGGTTGTCCCATTTTGGCACCTATAGCTGCAGGCAAAGCAAATCCCATCGTTCCTAAGCCTCCAGATGTAATATTACTTTTAGATTGATTGAATTTAGAATAACGACAGGTAAACATTTGGTGTTGCCCAACGTCAGAAACCATAATTGCATCACCTTTAGAGTGCTTGTTTATCATTTCGATAGTTTCTCCCATCGAAATTCCTTCACCCTTTGGCCTTAACTCGTCATTGATAACACTATCTAATTCAATTTTATATTTTTCTTTGAATTCGTTATGCCAGGCTTCATGTGATTTAGCTTCTACCAATGGTAAAAGTGCCGCTAACGATTCTTTTACGTCACCCAAAACCGCTATATCTGTTTTTACATTTTTATCAACCTCTGCTGGGTCAATTTCAAAGTGAATTATTTTGGCTTGTTTAGCATAGGTTGCTAAATTACCCGTAACACGATCATCGAAACGCATACCGATGGCAATCAAAACATCGCATTCATTGGTTAAAATATTTGGGCCATAATTACCATGCATTCCCAACATACCAACGTTTAAAGGATGATCTGATGGTAACGCAGAAAGACCTAAGATTGTCCAAGCTGCTGGTATTCCTGTTTTTTCAATTACCGCTTTTAATAATTCCTCAGCTTGCCCCAAGATTACACCCTGACCAAAAACAATGTAAGGTTTTTTGGCGCTATTGATCAATGCAGCCGCTTCAGCAACTTTTTGGTGATCTAAAATAGGTTTTGGTATGTAACTACGAACTCCTTTACATTTGCTGTAACTAAAATCAAGTTCATCAAACTGAGCGTTTTTAGTAATATCCACCAAAACTGGTCCTGGACGTCCTGAACGAGCAATGTAAAAAGCTTTAGCGATGATTTCTGGAATTTCTGAAGCTTCTGTAACTTGGTAATTCCATTTGGTTACCGGAGTCGAAATCCCTATAATATCCGTTTCTTGGAAAGCATCAGAACCCAATAAATGTTTCCCAACCTGACCTGTAATGCAAACCATTGGAGTTGAATCGATTTGAGCATCGGCAATTCCAGTGACTAAATTTGTAGCTCCTGGTCCAGATGTAGCGATGGCTACTCCTACTTTTCCAGTAGCTCTTGCATATCCTTGTGCAGCATGCGTTGCTCCTTGTTCGTGTCGAACTAAAACATGATGCAACTGATCCTGAAATTTATATAATTCATCGTATACAGGCATTATGGCTCCACCTGGATATCCATAAACGATGTCTACACCTTCTTCTAATAGGCATCTGATGATTGCTTCAGCGCCTGTAATTTTATTTGTTACCATTGGTATTCTTATTTTGAAATGAAATTGCTTTCATTTTTATGTCATCTAGTTATTTATCGGTTACACATCCTGTTGAAGCACTAGAGACCGATCTAGCGTATTTAAGTAACACTCCTTTTGTAACTTTTAGTGGTGGTTGTACCCAATTGGCTTTACGTCTTGCAAATTCTTCATCAGAAATTTTAAGGTTAATTGTATTCTTGACGGCGTCAATAGCAATTACGTCTCCCTCTTCTACTAAAGCAATTCCTCCACCATCATAAGCTTCTGGAGTGATGTGACCTACTACAAAACCATGAGAACCTCCTGAGAATCTACCATCTGTAATTAAAGCTACCGAATTTCCTAAGCCAGCTCCCATTATGGCAGATGTTGGTTTAAGCATCTCTGGCATACCTGGACCACCTTTGGGACCACAGTATCTAATAACGACTACATTACCTGGTTTTACTTTTCCAGCTTCAATTCCAGGAATAACCTCGAATTCACTTTCAAAAACTACGGCAGTTCCTTCAAAATATTCACCTTCTTTACCACTTATTTTGGCAACACAACCTTCTTCAGCAAGATTTCCGTATAAAATTTGAATATTTCCTGTAGGTTTTAATGCCTTTTGTATTTCGTGAATAACGTCCTGACCATCATTTAAATCTGGAATGTCAGCTAGATTTTCAGCTACTGTTTTACCAGTTACTGTCATACAATCTCCGTGGATCAAACCGTTTTTCAATAAATACTTCAATACTGCTGGAACTCCTCCTGCATAATGAAGATTCTCCATCATGTATTTACCACTTGGTTTCAAATCACCTAGCATAGGTGTTTTGTCACTAATATTTTGAAAATCTTTTAAAGTAATTTCAATATCAACTGAATGCGCCATAGCGATTAAATGCATTACAGCATTTGTAGAACCACCAAGAACAGCTACAATCGTAATCGCATTTTCAAACGCTTTTCGAGTCATAATATCTCTTGGCTTGATGTCTTTTTCGAGCAACAAACGGATATATTTACCAGCATCCAAACATTCATTTCTTTTTTGTTCACTCAAAGCTGGATTCGATGAACTGTATGGTAAACTCATTCCTAGGGCTTCTATAGCCGAAGCCATAGTATTGGCTGTGTACATTCCACCGCAAGCACCAGGACCTGGACAAGAATTTTGAATTACTCCTTTAAAATCCTCTTCAGAAATTGTATTTTTCAATTTTTTACCCAAGGCTTCAAAGGCAGAAACAATATTAAGCTTCTCACCTTTCCATTCACCTGAATGAATTGATCCGCCATAAACCATAATGGCTGGTCTATTTACTCTTCCCATAGCAATTAATGCTCCGGGCATGTTTTTATCACATCCTGGTATGGCAATCATAGAATCATACCATTGCGCTCCCATTACAGTCTCAATAGAATCAGCAATAACATCTCTTGAAACCAATGAATAACGCATTCCGTCAGTACCGTTAGAGATTCCATCACTAACACCAATTGTATTAAAAATCAAGCCTACTAAATCGGCATCCCAAACCCCTTTTTTGACGTGTTTTGCTAAATCATTTAAGTGCATGTTACAGGTATTTCCCTCGTATCCCATGCTTACAATTCCTACTTGTGCTTTTTTTAAATCTTCCTCAGTTAATCCAATTCCGTACAACATTGCTTGTGCTGCTGGTTGTGTTTCGTCTTGTGTAATTGTTTTACTGTATTTATTTAATTCCATTTTTATGTATATCTATTTTTTTTTTTTTTAAATATTGTGTAAAAAAAAACCTCCCAAGAGACTGGAAGGTTTTCTATATATGTTTATAACATAGTATCATACCATTCCTCTTGCCTGCGTAATAATTACGATGACATTAATAATAGAGGTAATAATATTGTTATGTTTTTGCATTGTTTTTTTTTTATTGAAGTCCAAATCTACTAAAAGTTTGGATAAAAAAACAATGAATCCTCTATTTTTAATGTTTTATCAATAAACTAGACTATAGTTGATCGACCAATTTGTACAAAATCTTTTTTGAAGTACAAATCTTCTGCATCCATAATGTGATTAGCAATAAAATCCCCAACTTCATTTGTTCCAAATCGTGAATCTACCCTTAAATCTACGGTGACGACCTGATTACTTATGGCAGCTTCTACCGCAGCAATTACTTTTTTAGCTTCCTCAAACAATCCAAAATGTTCTAATAGCATAGCTACAGACAAAATCGAAGCGATTGGATTAGCAATATTTTTATCTTTAGCTTCGGTATAACAACCGTGAATAGGTTCAAACAATGAATGATAATCTCCAATAGAAGCAGAAGCCATTAACCCGATTGAACCCGAGATAACGCTTGCTTCATCTGAAAGAATATCACCAAACAAATTATCGGTCAATAAAACATCAAACTGTCTTGGATTCAAAATGATTTGCATTGCTGCATTGTCTACATACAAGAAATTCAATTCAACTTCAGGATATTCAGAAGCAATTTCTGTAACTACTCTTCTCCAAAGACGTGAGGTTTCTAATACATTGGCTTTGTCTACTAATGTTACTTTCTTGCGTCTAGCTTGAGCAGCTTTGAAAGCCAAATGCGTGATTTTTGCAATTTCAGATTCATTGTATTCACACAAATCCGAAGCATAGGTTTCGGTTTCGTTGGTTGTTTTTTTGCCAAAATACAAGCCTCCATTGAGTTCTCTGTACACCACAAAATCAGTTCCATTTAAAACTTCTTTTTTTACAGGGGAGGAACTCATTAAATGTGGATAAGCTTTTATGGGGCGAATATTAGCATATAAGCCTAATTCTTTTCTTAATTTCAATAATCCTTGTTCTGGACGAACTTTTGCAGTTGGATTATTATCATACATCGGATCTCCGATTGCACCAAACAGTATACAATCCGTATTTCTACATAAATTTAAAGTCTGTTCCGGTAATGGTTTTCCAGTTTTTTCGATAGCAATTGCACCTATGTAAGCATCTTCAAAAACAAATTCGTGGTTGTAAACCACGCCAATAGCGTTCAACGCTTTTTTAGCTTGCATTGTTACCTCTGGACCTATTCCGTCTCCTGAAAGTACTGCTATTTTTAAATTCATAATTTTTTGGTCTTAATAGTCTTTTGGTTTAGTTTTTGGCTAGCTCGCTTTCAATTTTACAAGCGGCTATGATTTGATGAATATCGGTATCAACCACTTCTTTTTTAATGTCTGCGAACTTTAAAAATTCTTGATAAACAATATCCAATTGTACTTTGGTTAATTCATAACCTACTTTCTTTGCTCGGTAAGCCAAAGCAGCGCGGCCACTTCTTGCTGTCAAAATAATAGATGATTCATTGACACCAACGTCTAATGGATCCATAATTTCATAGGTGGCTCTGTTTTTAATTACACCATCTTGGTGAATTCCTGAACTATGAGCAAAAGCATTGGCACCCACGATTGCTTTATTAGGCTGTACAATCATTCCCATACTTTCAGAAACCAATCGACTCATTTCGTTCAATTGTCGAGTATTAATATTGGTGTCTAAATTCAAATAAGGATGTTGTTTGAAAATCATTACCACTTCTTCAAGTGCTGTATTTCCGGCGCGTTCACCAATACCATTGATAGTACATTCTATTTGTCTTGCTCCGTTTATAGCTCCAGCAATTGAATTGGCTGTGGCCATTCCTAAATCGTTATGACAATGACAAGAAAGAATTACATTCTCAATACCTTTTACATTTTCTTTCAAGTATTTTATTTTTGCACCGTATTCTTCTGGCAAGCAATAACCAGTTGTGTCTGGTATATTTAAAACAGTAGCTCCCGATTTAATGACTTCCTCACAGACTCGTGCCAAAAATTCATTATCGGTACGACCAGCATCTTCAGCATAAAATTCTACATCTTCTACATATGATTTTGCGTGGGCAACGGCCGCTTTTGCTCTTTCGATTACATCTTCTCTTGTTGTATTCAATTTGTGTATTACGTGCGAATCTGAGGTACCAATTCCTGTATGAATTCTAGGTTTTTTGGCATATCTTAAAGCATCAGCAGCAACATCTATATCGTTTTTTACGGCTCTGGTTAAACCACAAACCGTTGCATTTTTTACAATTTTGCTAATTTCAGAAACAGATAAAAAATCACCTGGACTTGAAACCGGAAAACCAGCTTCTATGATATCAACTCCCATTTCGTCTAAACGATTTGCAATTACCAGCTTTTGTTTGGTATCTAGCTTGCATCCAGGAACTTGCTCTCCATCTCTTAGTGTGGTGTCAAAAATTTGAACTTTCTCTCTATTCATTTTAATTTATTTAATGTAATTTCACATCTCTAAACAAAAATAGATTTCGTTACACAAGCACAAAAACCAATATATTCAAATATACTCTTTATAAAAGCAGTTAATTGTTTTCAATTATTTGATTATCAATAGTTTAAGATACATTATTTTACAATGGCTAACCATCAAAAAGATTTTTTATTTGTTTTAATAAAGTCCCTTTCCAAGTCTGAAAAACGTCAATTTAAGATTTTTGCCAGTCGATTAGAGACTAGTTCAAATACCAAATTCATCGAGCTTTTCAATATTTTGGATAAATCAGAAGTCTATGATGAAAAGATGATTTTAAAAAATGGATTGATCAAAAAAGTACAATTATCCAATTTGAAGTCGTATTTGTACAAACAAATCCTTGTTAGCATTCGCTTAAATATTCCAAGTCAAAATATTCGTTATCAATTGCGTGAACAGATTGATTTTGCAGTGATTTTGTACAACAAAGGATTGTATAAACAAAGCTTGAAAATTTTAGATAAAACCAAAGCTTTAGCCATTGAAAATGATGAAAAATATATGGCTTTTGAAATTGTTGAATTTGAGAAACTAATCGAGTCACAATACATCACAAGAAGTATTCAAGGTCGTGCTGATGAATTAGTAGTACAGGCTAAAGAGTTAAATTACCGTAATACCATTTCGAGTAAGCTATCCAATCTTTCGTTGCAGTTATATGGTATTATGCTGAAAACGGGCTATGTAAAAAGTGATGCCGAGTACAAATACATTGATGATTATTTCAAAAAGCACATCTCCAAATTAGACGAAAGTAAATTTGGTTTTAGAGAAAAATACTGGTTTTACAATGCCAATTTATGGCGTAGTTTCTTGGTTCAGGACTTTTTGGCCAGTTATAAATATGCCTTTAAGTGGGTGACCTTGTTTTATGACAATCCCAACATGATTTATTTGAACCCTGTGTTTTTCTTGAAAGGAAATAATTATCTTTTGGAGTCATTATATATGCTCAAGTACAAATCAAAGTTCAAGAAATACTTAGTTTTACTTGAAGAAACCATCAAAGATGCTCGTTTTCCAATCAACGACAATATTGCTTGCTTGTCCTTTCTGTATTTGTATAACAACAAACTCAATTATCACATTCTAGAAGGCTCATTTGTAGAAAGCGAATATCTGATTCCAGAGATTTTGAATAAACTCAAAATTCACAATGACCATCTTGATGAGCATCATGAGATGTTGTTTTATTACAAGATAGCTTCAATCTATTTTGGAAACGAAAAATATGCGGAGTGCATTAATTATCTTGAAAAAATAATCAACAACAAAAACTTATCAATGCGTGAAGATTTGATGTGTTTTTCTAGGCTTTTATGCTTAATTGCTCATTATGAATTAGGTAAAGATTTTTACATCGAAAACCAAATCAAAAACACCTATAAATTTTTGATTAAGATGAATGATTTACATGAAGTGCAAAAAGAAATTATTCGTTTTATGAAAAACTTAAACTCGATTTATCCAAGTGATATCAAAAAGGAGTTTATAAAAATGAAAGAGCGTTTTGTTGAACTCGACAAGAACACCTATGAAAAAAGAGCTTTCTTATACTTGGATATCATTTCGTGGCTAGAAAGCAAAATTGAAAACAGAAAAATTAGTGAAATCATAAAAGAAAAAGCCAAAATAAATAATCGATAAAAAAGGAAAAAGGAGGTACTAATTATACCTCCTTTTTGTTTATAGTTCTTTTCTACCTCTCAGAATATCTTCAAAAGTGCAGCATCTCACAATTTCCTGCTCCCCTTCTATCATCATTGGCAAATAAATCCATTCCACCTCCGAAAGGTCTTCTTTTAGGTAAAAAGCCATATCCTCCAAATTGAAAAACCACTCCGTATCATATTGCACTTTATGAATTGTAGAATCTTGAATTAATAGTTTTTCTTTGAGTGGTTTCATATTTTCTCTCTCTTACAGTTGGTTTTCAAAATTAAACCATACGCCCTGAGTGCACAAATTTTTATGCAATTCGATTCGTAAAATATAACAAGGGTTCTTCTTGAAGGAATGATTTTGAATTTTGAAAAAAAGACTGGATGTAACTTTGTTGATTATGAAGGTCAAAACCAGTTTGATTTTCCCATACTTCATGAAAAATAAAAAGAGATTTGTCATTTTTGTCTTGGTGCAATTCATATTGAACACAAGCAGTTTCTGATTTGGACTGATAAACCATATCCAAAAGTATGTGACGAAGTTCTTCAATATTCTCAGGTTTACTTTTTAAAATCGCAGTTAGATTTATTTTCATAATTAATTTAAAAATAGTTGTTCCAAATGGTTTTGATATTTTTCTAAGTCCTTTTCAACATTGGCATTTTTCTCAATATCGTGAAAATGCATACTTTGTAATGGTTGTAATCCTACAAACGCATTCATTCTATGAAAACCAAATAACGGCCCTTCATCTACAGAATGTTGACTAAAAAACTCCCCTGGTAAAGTAAAAGCTTCTTTGGGCGCGTTCCATGAAGTGGTAACCATATATTGTTTTCCTATCAACATGCCACCAGTTCCATAATTTATTGCTGGATTTTCAGCAGAACGACCATCGCTTTTGTAAATGCCATTAGCATGACCTTCTGTAAAAACAACATCAATATACTTTTTAAAACCGTGAGGCAATTGAAACCACCATATTGGAGTATGATAAATAATTACATCAGCCCAAACAAATTTTTCTACTTCATCTTTTGGATTATACTCGTCATTAATATTGGTCATTTTTACTTGAAAATTTGGATTACTTTCAAAGAATTCCAAAGAGGCAGATGCAATAGTTTCATTGAATCGTCCACCTGAATGACCAAATTTTTGTCCACCATTGATTATAAATATTTTTTTCATGATATAAGTTGTATTTTTTTGACTTTGCAAAGTTAGAACGCATTTATCTATTACAAAAACAATATAAATTATACCTTTGTATTATAATTATAATAGTTATGGTGAATTTTGAATGGTATCGAACCTTTAAAGCGATTTATAAAACAGGAACTTTGACGAATGCAGCAGAGGTGCTATTCATATCTCAACCTGGGGTAAGTTTGCATTTAAGTGCTTTAGAAAATTATGTAGGATATAAATTATTTGACCGAAGTGGGAGAAAAATGATTCCTACCGAAAGAGGAAAAGTTCTTTACAATTTTATAGTTGAAGCATTGAATAAACTAGAAGAAGCAGAAAAAACGTTCCAACGAAGTACAGAAAAAGACACACCAACCATTAGCGTAGGAATGTGTTTTGAAACCTTTCAGATTACTTTAGAGCAATTTGTTTCTAGTTTGCCTTTCAATATGATCATTCAATTTGGATTATACCCAGAGATGATAGAAAATTTAGAAAAAGGAATCCTAGACCTTATCATAACGCCACAAATGGTAACTAAAAACGGAATCGATTATCAAGAGTTCTCTAAAGAAACCATTGTTCTTATTGGAGGAAAAGAGACTGACGGTGATGAATTTAATGCAATACTTAAGAATGAGAATTTGTTAGAAATCGAAACTTGGTTAAAACAGCAAAAATGGTATGGAACTACTGGCGATATGGAGCATCTTCGTAAATTTTGGCAATTAAATTTTAATAAGCATCCTGATTTTAGACCTAATTACATTGTTCCAAATATCAATTCAATTGTTCGTTGTTTAAGCTCGGGATCTGGTTTAGCAGTAGTTCCTGATTTTCTTTGCAAAAACGAGATAGAAAATGGGGCTGTTCAATTAATTTGGAAAGGAAATAATCCTTTGGTAAATAAACTCTATTTTGCTTCAAGAAAGAAAAACGAACATTTGACCGAAATAAACTTAATTAAAGAAAAATTTCTGTCTTTACTAAAATAGAAAGGTTGCTCATATACAAAAATACAAGCAACCCTTTTGCAATTAATAAGCTATTAAATCCAGTAATTCCTTTTCAAATCTACCTTTTGGTAAATATTGGTCTTCCAACGCCTTAGTAAATGGGATTGGCGAATCCAAACTAGCAACTCGTTTTACTGGCGCATCTAAATACTCAAAACAATTTTCCATAATCAATGCAGACAAATCACTGGCAATTCCACCAAAAAGACTGTCTTCTTGCACAATAATGGCTTTTCCTGTTTTCTTTACAGAAGCAAAAATAGTTTCGGTGTCCAAGGGTTGCAAGGTACGTAAATCAATCACATCAGCACTAAGCTGTGGATTTTTATCCAAGGTTTCTAAGGCCCAATGAACGGTAGCTCCAAAAGCAATAATGGTGATTTGTTCCCCTTCTTTTAAAAGAGATGCTTTACCTAAAGGAAGCGTGTAATACTCCTTTGGAACCTCTTGATAAATGGAACGGTACAATAATTTATGTTCGAAAAATAAAACCGGATTTGGATCATTAATGGATTCATTCAATAATCCTTTGGCATCATATGGAAAAGCCGGATACACTACTTTCAAACCTGGTGTTTTGGTAAACCAAGCTTCATTGGTTTGAGAATGAAAAGGTCCCGCTTGTGTCCCACCGCCACAAGGCATTCGGACCACAACATCGGCTTTTTCTAACCAACGATAATGCGATTTTGCCAATAGATTTACTATTGGATTAAAACCTGTAGAAACAAAGTCTGCAAATTGCATTTCCATAATGGCTTTGTATCCATTAATAGATAATCCCATAGCCGCAGAGACAACTGCGCTTTCGCAAATTGGAGTATTTCGAACGCGTTCCTTTCCAAATTCAGCCACAAAACCATCAGTTATTTTAAAAGCACCTCCATACTCAGCAATGTCTTGCCCCATAATTACTGAGTTTTCATAGCGCTGCATGGATTGTTTTAATCCTTGACTAATAGCATCTATAAAACGAATATTTTCTGTTGCTCCTGAGGGTTCTACAATTTCTGCAACATAGGGTTTGTAGACATCGTTTAGCTCTTCGGCAAAACTAGCTTCTATTTCTGGTTCGGCATTAGCCAAAGCCCAATCGGCATCAATTACCTTTTTGATTTCTGCTTTCATTTCAGCATCCAATGCTTCTGAAAGTATACCGTTTTCAACTAAGAAATTTTTATAATTGGTCACAGGATCTTTTGCGGCCCACAAATCCATCAATTCTTGAGGAACGTATTTAGTGCCGCTTGCCTCTTCGTGGCCTCGCATTCTAAACGTTTTAAACTCTAGTAAAATAGGACGTGGACGCTCAATCATTGAAGCTTTTAATTCGGAAATCAAATTAAAAACTTCCAAAATATTATTCCCATCTACAATATGACTTTCCATACCGTAACCTTTTCCTTTATCGGCTAGATTTTCACAACGGTATTGTTCATTTGTGGGAGTAGAAAGTCCATATCCGTTATTTTCTATAACAAAAAGAACCGGCAAATCCCAAACAGCAGCAATGTTTAATGCTTCGTGAAAGTCGCCTTCACTTGTAGCCCCTTCACCTGTAAAAACGGCTGTAATTTTATTATTCTTTTTTAAAGTATTAGCCAACGCAATCCCATCGGCCACTCCCAATTGCGGACCCAAATGCGAAATCATTCCAATGATTTTATATTCTTGGGTACCAAAGTGAAAACTACGATCTCTACCTTTTGTAAAACCATTGGCTTTACCTTGCCATTGTGAAAATAATCGGTGTAAAGGAATATCGCGTCCTGTAAAAACGCCTAAGTTTCTATGCATAGGCAATATATACTCATCCTGGTCTAAGACAGCGGTAATTCCCACAGCAATAGCTTCTTGACCAATACCAGAAAACCACTTAGACACTTTGCCTTGTCTTATTAGAATGAGCATTTTTTCTTCGATTAATCTAGGAAACAGTATTTTTTTATAGAGACTAATTAATTGTTCGTTGCTAAGTTCTTTTCTATCAAAAGTCATAGGTTTCGGTTTTTTATGAGTGCTTCAAAGATATAAAAATATAACAGTTTGACTTATTTTTGTTATATTTTTTGAATTTCAAATGATTTTTTAAAAAGTCAGAATTGAAAATATTCTTTACATTTGTAACTAGAAGTTTTAAAAAGCTTCTAAATTATCAAAATTCAAATAATATGCAAAACATTCCTAGTGTTGACTTGCGTGATTTCCTTTCGGATGACCCGAAACGTAAACAAAAATTTGTAAATGAAATCGGAACCGCTTACGAAGAAATAGGCTTCGTAGCATTAAAAGGTCATTTTTTGAATGACGAATTAGTTGAGAACTTGTATACCGAAGTTCGTAACTTTTTTTCACTTCCTCTCGAAGTAAAAGAAAAATATGAAATTCCAGGTATTGGTGGACAAAGAGGCTATATTTCTTTTGGAAAAGAACATGCCAAAGGACGCTCAGCTGGAGATTTGAAAGAATTTTGGCATTTTGGCCAATATGTAAGCGAAGGTTCAAAGTATGCCGGTGAATATCCTGCCAATGTTGAAGTAGCTGAGTTACCAAGTTTTAATACTGTGGGGAAAGAGGCTTATCAAATGCTTGAGAAAACAGGGGTTTATGTATTAAGAGCCTTAGCCTTATTTATTGGTTTGGACGAATTTTACTTTGACCAATACGTAAAAGACGGTAATAGCATTTTGCGACCTATTCATTATCCGCCAATCACAGATGAGCCAAAAGACGGCGCCGTTCGTGCAGCAGCACATGGAGATATTAATTTGATTACCTTATTAATGGGGGCTCAAGGAAAAGGCTTACAAGTGCAAAACCACGATGGAGAATGGATTGACGCTATGGCACAACCTGATGAATTAATGATTAATGTTGGTGATATGTTATCACGTCATACCAATAATCGTTTGAAATCAACTATTCATCAAGTAGTGAATCCGCCGAGAGAACTTTGGGGAACCTCACGTTATTCTATTCCGTTTTTCATGCATCCTGTTAGCGATATGAAGCTAAATTGCTTGGAAAATTGTATCGATGACCAACATCCTAAATTATTTGATGACATCACTGCTGGCGATTATTTGTATGAGCGCTTGGTAGAATTGGGTTTAATCAAAAAGTAAAAGTATAAACATACCTATCAGTGATTCCAAATTCCAAAGCTTACCAACTTGGAATTTGGAATTTGATTTTTTCAAAAGTTCAATTTTATGGATTTACAAGACCAATTAAAACAACTTTTTCCAGATCATCAACCTCTTCCCGACGAACCCGTTGAGGAAGTAGCACACGAATTGTATGTGCAAAAAGAACCTATGATTTGTAAATACGAAAAACGAAAAGGCAAAGCCACCACCATTATAGAAGGCTATGAGGGAACCGATGAGGATTTCAAAATTTTAGCCAAAGAAATAAAAACAAAATTGAGTGTGGGTGGTACTTTCAAAGAAGGTGCAATCATCATTCAAGGTGATTATCGCGATAAAATTATGAGTCTTTTAAAAGAAAAAGGCTTTAAAACAAAAAGAGTTGGAGGGTAAATAGTAAGTGTTCAGTATGCTGTTTTTAGTGTTCAGTTTAATAGATAAAAAACACAAATGCACGTACTCCAGTCCTCAGAATGCAAGCTTTAGTAATCAGTTTAACAACATTAAACGATTAAGCCTTAAACAATTTAAACATAGGTTATGATTAAAGATTCCGAATTAATACTCAACCCAGATGGTAGTATCTATCATCTGAACTTAAAGCCAGAGCAAATTGCAACTACTATTCTGTTTGTGGGTGATCAAGATCGTGTAGAAAAAATCACTAAGCACTTTGATGCTATTGAGTTTACTGTTCAAAAAAGAGAATTCAAAACGCAAACCGGAACTTATAAAGGCAAGCGAATTAGTGTGGTTTCTACTGGAATAGGTCCTGACAATATTGATATTGTACTCAACGAATTAGACGCTTTAGTCAATATCGATTTAAAAACTAGAAAGGTAAAAGATACCCTAACCTCATTGAGAATCATCAGAATTGGAACTTCTGGCTCTCTACAAGCCGATATTCCAGTAGATCATTTTGTGATGGCGCAATACGGACTAGGATTAGACAATATGCTTCGCTCCTATTTAATTGAATCTATTGCTGAATCTCGTCTAGAAAAAGCGTTTATCGAACATACCAACTGGGATTTGAAAAAAGGAACGCCTTATGTCATCGGTTGTTCCCCTGAGTTAGAGCAATTGATTACAAGTGATCAAATTCACAAAGGCATTACAGCAACTGCTGGTGGTTTTTATGGTCCTCAAGGACGTGTGTTACGATTAGGAATACAAGATCCAGCATTGAATGCTAAAATGGATTCTTTTAGTTTCGAAGAACATCGCATTACCAATTTAGAAATGGAAACCAGTGCCATTTATGGACTTGGTAAATTATTAGGTCATCATTGTTTGTCTATGAATGCCATCATTGCCAATCGTGCTAACGGCACTTTTAGCCAAGATCCTTATAAAGCTGTAGACGAACTTATTTTGTATACACTCAACAAACTAGCGCAATAATCACAACAAAATATGGATGTACACCTCGAAACCGACCGATTAATACTGCGCCCATTTACGCTTGACGATGCCGAAGCTATGTTTATCATGGATTCTAATCCAAACGTACACAAATACTTATGGAACAAACCCGTTCATAGTATTACAGAAATCTATCCGGTGATTGAATCGCTTCAGAAACAGTATGCAACCAATAAAATTGGCCGTTTTGCTACTTTTTTAAAAGAAGATGGTCAGTTTATCGGTTGGACTGGTATTAAGTTCATTAACGACCATATAGAAAACGGAAATACTAATTTTTACGATTACGGATACCGTTTAGATGAGCGCTTTTGGAACAAGGGCTACGCCACGGAAGCCACAAAATTCTGGTTAGATTATGGTTTTACTCAATTGAAAATACAAGAAATGAATGCTTACACCCACGCTCAAAATGGCGCTTCCAATCATATTTTAAGCAAATGTGGGATGCAATTTGTAGAAGAATATACGGCTGAAGACGGCATCAATTGGAAATGGTGGCAACTATTTAATCCAAATCAAAAATAAATGACAACAATACGAATAGCTGGTGTTCCAGAACATTTTAATTTACCTTGGCATTTAGCCATAGAAAATGGAGATTTTAAAAAAGAAGCTATCGACTTGCAATGGACCGATGTTCCAGAGGGCACGGGTAAAATGTGCCAAATGCTACGCGATGGAAGTACGGATATTGCTATTATTTTAACCGAAGGTATTGTAAAAGATATTACAGCTGGTAATCCTTCAAAAATCGTTCAAGTATATGTAGAAACTCCTTTGATTTGGGGAATTCATGTCGCAGCACAATCTAAATACGAGAACTTGGCTCAACTCGAAGGTACGAAAGCAGCCATTTCAAGAATAGGTTCTGGTTCCCAGTTAATGGCTTATGTCAATGCAGGTAATCAGAATTGGGATACTAATTCCCTATTATTTGAAATCGTCAATACCATTGATGGTGCCGTTACTGCTTTGACGGAAGGTACTGCTGATTATTTTATGTGGGAACGATTCATGACACAGCCTCTCGTTGACCAAGGAATTTTCAGAAGAATCGCTGACTGCCCCACACCTTGGCCTTGTTTTGTTATTGCTGTTCGAGATGAAATTCTGGAAAAAGAACCTCAAACTATCTCCAAAATACTTGAGATAATTAATGCTTACACATTTAAATTCAAAGAATTAACCAATATAAAAACAAAACTTGCAGAACGCTATCATCAAAAAGAAGAAGACCTCGAAAAATGGCTAGCTTTAACCGAATGGTCACAAAACGAAATAAGTGAAAATGTGTTAAACAATGTCCAAAATCAATTGTTGGAACTCGGAATTATTGATAAAAAAAGTACATTTGCTGAAATAGTAAAAGTGGTATAATCGTACTCCTTTTTTAAGATATGATAGACCCAAAAAAAATTGATTTAAATAAACTAAAAACCCAACTTCAAGTTAAGAAACCTTGGGATATTATTATTATATCTTTTTTGAACTTGGTCATCACCTTTCCTGTTTTTATCATTATACATCACAATATTATTGATTTCAATTGGCCTTTTAATTTAGACCGAATTCTTATATTCTTATTGGTCTTCATTGTTATTCATTTCGTTCTTAACGCTATGAGAACCTTTATGATGATTGCCATTCTCATTTATTTTTTTGTTCTTATTTATGGCAGTATCTTCGGAAATTATGGCTTTAACAGTGTCGTTGAAGATTACAATTCAATGGTCTATACTATGTCTGACAGTCCTTACCCTCAAGACATTATCATTGCAAAACTGCTTCCCTTTCCTAATAAATCTAAAATTTTGGGCGCTATTGAATATCAAAATCCAAAAGTTAGGAATTTTGCCATTATGGCTACTACAAAGCACTTTCGAAATATAAAAGGATATAGCGATTACAGAACAATTATTCAGTGTTTTGCAGTTTTCAAGGAAATTAATTCGCGTTGGAATTACGTTCACGACCCTAAAGAAGGCGATTATATTGCTACAGCAACAGAATCTTTGATGTATTTCTCTGGCGATTGTGATGACCATTCCATTCTTATGGCAGCTTGTGTTAGAGCTATTGGCGGAACCCCAAGATTAATTCACACCAAAGGACACATTTATCCCGAAATATTAATTGGCTCTATGGAAGACTTAGAAAAAGTGAATTATTTAATCAAAAACGAATTATTCCCAAGGGAAAGCGCCAACAAACAATTGCATTATCATATTGATGAACGCGGACAAGTATGGATGAACTTGGATTATACAGCTAAATATCCTGGAGGACCTTTCTTGTTTGAGGAAATTTTAGGAGCGTTAACCTTAAATTAGATTATTGTTTGCTTTTTTTATACAATTGTCGACCGAGTTCTGCTAGAAAAGGAAACCCAATCGAATCATATTCGTAAATTCCATCATTAAATATTTTGTTTTTATTAACCAATATAGTAGCCGAAACTAAAAATTCTACGTTATTTTTCGAATCGACAATATACGCACAATCCGTTAGCGTTCCGTAGGCTTCACCAACTTTGTTGTAAATTTTAATATAATCCGGAATAGGTTCTTTTGTATCACCAAACATAAAAAACTTACAATACCCATCAAAATACTCTTTTGGATCATATCCTGCATTTCTGGGTAAGTTTTGCATCGAAAACAATATAAATTCTCTGCTTTTTTCTGACAGCTTGAATCGCTCTTTTTCCTCAAATGCTTCTGGAAAAACAATTCTTTTTAGTGTATTGTGCAAAGTCTCTAAAGGGTAATAGTTTTTTGCTGAAAAATCAAATGGTTTTTGAATGATTTGCTCTCCTTCTAAATACCCTTTCCCTTTTTGAATTCCTTTTAATTTCAAGGGAGGAAATGCTTTCGTTTGAGTTGATGGAAATTTCATAACTGTACCATCATCCTTATACAAAATGATAGGTTGCACTACCCTACTACCCGAATTTGCCGTAGATAATCGGTGCGTAATTCTAAAAGGAGACAAACCCTTATTTTTCATACCGTTATTCAAACTATCAAATCCAATGAATTCAAATAAATGATTACTGGCTTCATTATCACTTACAGCAAACAACTTTGAAATCTCTTCCGAAAATTTCCACTGGCTTACTTCATCTCCAATTGAAAATGTAGAATTTACAGAAGTACCTGAAATAGCGTCTAACTTCTCTAAAGCCATAACAGCAATAGGAAATTTGACGGTACTTGCGGGATAGAAATATTGTTTTGCATCTACATTGTATTTATAATCCTTGAATGTAACCGTGCCGTTTTTACTTCTCTCAATCTGAGAATAAACAATTTGCACTTCGTACTCTTTTGAATTTTGCATCACCTGATGGATGACACCATCGTTTACTTTCAAAATTTGTTTCAAAGGATTATTTTGAAAACTACCACAACTAACTAAACCAAATGCAGATAAAAAAAAGAAACTCTGATAAATAATTCTCATAACGAAAAGATTAATTATTGCAATGTAAAAGAAAATCAACAGAACAACAATTAGATTATCTCGAAATAGAGAAATAAATTTAGAAAGAATTACAGTAGAAAAAGTTCGTTTAAAGAATACAGAAAACTTGATGCTTTTTATTTAAAAGTCATCATAGGTAAACGATAATTAAACATAAAAAAAACTCCTTAATTACTTAAGGAGTTTTTGGTGGGCGATGAGGGGTTCGAACCCCCGACCCCCTCGGTGTAAACGAGGTGCTCTGAACCAGCTGAGCTAATCGCCCGATTGCGTGTGCAAATATACAGCTAGAATTCGTATTTGCAAGACTTTTTTTTGAAAAAAATCAAAAAAATCAATCATAAATTAATTAAATCCTCACACACAGCGTTTTAGTTTTATGTTCTAAATCCAATATTTTTTTGAATTCCACTTTCAGAGTGGTACATTTGAAACATAAATAAAAACCAATGGGAAGATTTAAAGAAAACGATTTACCAAAAGCTAAAATTACAGCCTCTTCAATAAACAAAGCCAAAATTATTTTTAAATATGCAGGCAAAAATACTTGGAAGTTTTACCTCGGATTATTATTCCTTTTACTAACCAGCGTAACCGCACTAGCTTTTCCTAAATTTATGGGAATGTTGGTTGACTGTGTCAATAAAAAAGATAGCGGTTTAGCTAACCAAATAGCCTTGGGACTAGGACTAGTTCTAGTACTACAATCTGTTTTTTCTTTTTTTAGATTGTCACTTTTCGTGAATTTTACTGAAAACACTTTGGCTAATGTGAGATTAGCGTTGTATACGAATTTGATCAAATTACCAATGTCTTTTTTCTCTCAAAAACGTGTAGGCGAATTGAACAGCCGAATCAGTAACGACATTAGTCAAATTCAAGACACATTAACTACGACTATTGCCGAGTTTTTGCGTCAATTCATTCTGATTATTGGAAGTTTTGTGATGTTGGCTAGTATCAATATCAAGTTGACAATAATGATGATTTCTGTTGTTCCGCTAGTTGGTGTTGCCGCAGTATTTTTCGGTAGATTTATTCGTAAATATTCTAAAAAAGTTCAAGATCAAGTAGCCGAAAGCCAAGTTGTAGTTGAAGAAACAATGCAAGGTATTAGTATAGTAAAAGCCTTTGCCAACGAATGGTATGAAATTGAACGCTACACCACAAAAATTAAAGAAGTCGTAAAAGTAGCTATAAAGGGTGGACAATTACGCGGTTATTTTGCTTCTTTTATTATTATTTGTTTGTTCGGAACAATAGTAGCCGTAGTTTGGTATGGTGTGCAATTAAGCATCGCTGGCGAAATTACTGTAGGCGAATTGTTTACTTTCATTCTGTATTCAAGCTATGTTGGTGCTTCTTCTGGAGGCATAGCCGAATTGTATGCGCAAATGCAAAAAGCCATTGGTGCAACAGAGCGTGTTTTTGAATTACTAGAAGAAATTCCAGAAAAAATCAATAGCACAAAAAATCAAAATTTCCCAAAAATAAAAGGTGATGTCTCTTTTGAGAATGTTGCCTTTACCTACCCTTCTCGTAAAGAGATTCAAGTACTAAAAGAAGTAAGTTTCACCGCTTTATCAGGTCAAAAAATTGCTCTTGTTGGTCCGAGTGGAGCAGGAAAATCTACTATTGCCTCTTTGTTATTGCGTTTTTATGACACTACTGGAGGTAGTATTACCATTGACAACAAAAACATACTGGAGTATGATTTAGAAGCGTTGCGTGGCAATATGAGCATTGTTCCTCAGGATGTAATTTTGTTTGGAGGAACCATTAAAGAAAATATTGCTTACGGTAAACCCAATGCTACCGACGAAGAAATTATGTTGGCTGCTAAACAAGCCAACGCGCTACAGTTCATTCAAGGTTTCCCAGAACAATTTGAAACTGTGGTCGGAGAAAGAGGCATTAAACTTTCAGGAGGGCAAAGACAGCGAATTGCTATCGCAAGAGCATTGCTAAAAAACCCAAGTATTTTGATTTTGGATGAAGCCACTTCATCTTTGGATAGCGAAAGTGAAAAATTAGTCCAAGAAGCTTTAGAAGTTTTAATGGAAGGAAGAACGAGTATCATAATTGCACATCGTTTATCTACTATTCGTAGTGCCGATCAAATTTTGGTTTTAGATCAAGGACAAATTACCGAAAAAGGAACACATCAAGAACTGATTGCCATAGAAAATGGTACTTATAAAAATTTAAGCAACCTACAGTTTAGCGATTTTTAAAAAACTTCAAAAAATCTTTACTTCGTTTAAAAATTTCACTACAAATTAACAAATGTTATCGTTTGAAAAACAATTGATTATGCGAATTTTGATTTATTAAAATCAACGCAACGATAACATTTTTAATTTGTAATAAAATGAAAAAAATAGCCTTTTTTACTGGAGTAGTGACTGTTTCATTTTTAATATTCACAATTGCTTTTTGCCAATTTGAATCTTCTTTTACGGTTATGAATATTTTGTTTGTAATTGGTAATTTTTTGATTGTATTGATGGTGTATCGAGTACTTAAAAGTATGACTACTACTTCAAAAACCTTTAATGATTGGTATGAAGATCAACCAAAAATGAAAGAGTAAACTAAACTATTTTCTATTCGTAAATAAAGTAAATCTTCAGATGAAGTTAAACAGCCATTTTTATGGAAGCATAATGCAGTAGTAAGTATATTTTACCTTTTTTAACAGCAGTAGCTTTCATCTTTTTACGGTCAATAGATGAACCTTTTCCTAGAAAATTAACGGGAATTTTTAATTTTTCAATTTCAAAACTCACTTCAACTTTTTGAGGTAAAACGTCTTTTGCTTTTTGATATTCCAACGCCATTTGATACGCGCCATCTTTTTTGGTATTGATTTCCGTGGTATGCAAACGTTTCGCTTTTTGGTCTAACCAAACAGTGGCTATCGAAAAATCGGCTTTGGGATCAATCGGTATAATGTTTAGTACTTTACAAAGTTTACCATTTTTCACTTCTTTCCCTCTGTCAACAGTGATGTATGGATATTCTGTAAGACTGTTAAGTGAAAAATCCAATCCTCTTTTGGGCAAAAGCACAAAATCTTTTGCATCAATTTTCATTCTCTTACCACGATTATAGTTTAATGTTGCTTGCTTTGTTGGCATATTAATAAAAGAAATATCAACGTCCAAGACCAATTTCGCAGTGAAAGAAGATACAGAATCCATTCGTTGCTTTAACAACAAAAAATCTTTATCGATTTGTTGCGAAAAACAAGTAGAACTACTAATAAAAAAAAGGGCTATGAAAAAATATTTTTGCATTATTCGAGGTCTTTTTTAATAAATAAATAAATACCAAAAAGTGCCGTAATTAGTGTATAAAAGAACAACAAAACAGCATTAAAACTTACTTGATCCCATTCTACTACAGGATAAAAAAAGTATTGCCAACTGTCTATTAGTTTTACATAAGCCCATTGATTTAAAAAAGTAGAATTCAAATCTATTTTTAGCAATAAATTAGTAAAAACCAGAAAAAAAGTAGATGCTATCCAAGTGGCTGTGGCTTCTTTTATGATGATTGCCAATGTCATACTCACCACAGTATAAAATAACATCGAAAAACCTCCAGAAATAAAGGCAAAAAGAATACGCTCCTTCGCTTCTTCGTTAGTAAAAAAATTAAGTGATTCTAAATAAACAATCAAATCTCCTTGTCCAAAAAGGGCATTAGACAGCAAAATAGAAGTTAACGCTAAAAAAACCAAAACAAGAATCGTTAGTTGCAATGCAACCAAGTATTTAGATAGAATAAATTTTCCTTTTTTTACAGGTTGCAAAAAGGTAGCTTGAAGTGTTTTGTCTTTGTATTCTGTGGTCATCATTCCAGATACTAATATCATCAAAATCAAGGGTAAATGAAACCAAAGAGTATTCAATAATAGATAAATCATCAGATTGCCATTCAACAGTTTTCCTTTAAAATAAAAGGATTTCCGGAGGTTCTCCAATAACAATTCGATAATTTCTGTACCTTGAAAATAAGCTCCCACCAAAACTAATCCTTCGATAATCAAAATGGCAGCTAAAGCCCAATAGGTTCTTTGCTGTTTGAAAAGTTTAAACCATTCAATTCTCATCAATTGCCACATCATACCTATACTTCAAAAAGTTCTTTCATACTATAATCAGGAATACAAGATTCTATATTTATCCCTTCGATAAGTAAATCCTGTAATAGTTTGCTTATTTTATCAGAACCAATGGCTACCCAAACCATTTGTCCACGTACCTTAAAAGAATAATTTAGCAATGTTTTTGCATTACTTATTCCTTTTCCATACAAAGCATATCCAACAGTGTGTGTCGAAAGAATGTCTTGGGTAGGCCCGCTGTGAATCATTTCACCACCTTTAAGCACATACAAACGGTGGCAGCATTTAGCCAATTCTTCAGTAATATGAGAGGACAAAATAATCGCTAATTTTTTCTTTTCACAAAGCTCTAATATTAAGTCGCGTAAAGCGGTCACTCCAACGGGATCTAGCCCATTAAAAGGTTCATCTAAAACCAAAACCGCAGGCTGATTTAATAATGCAATAGCAATGGCTAATCTCTGTTTCATGCCCATCGAAAAACGATTGACAGGATCTTTTCGTTGGATATCCAAGCCAACTTGTAAAAGACATTCGCTAATAAACTCTTTTGTGGTATTTATCCCTTGCAAACCAGCAAACAACCTGATATTTTCAGCAGCAGAAAGATATTCATAAAGTCCCGGTTTTTCGATAATCCCACCTAATGGTTTTGCGTAATGTTGAGGCAAAGTAACCGTTCCACTATCCGGTTGAACGAGTCCAAAAATAATCTTGAATAAAGTCGTCTTTCCGGCACCATTAGCTCCCAACAAACCTACCATTTCACCAGGTTGGCAATGCATGGAGACCCCACGAAGTACTTCTAAATTACCGTATGATTTGTAAATGTTATGTACTTCCATTATTGCGAAATGTCCATTTGGATTGTGTTGAAATTAAACTTAGACTGATAATTTGGCTCCAAAAAAGTACGATTCCAAAACTTCTTTTTAAAGAAAAACAACGGATCTTTAACCATAAAATATGGAATGAAATGATACCATTTTACGCCTTTTTGTGCATAGTATTCTGCTACTTGCTTTTCTAGTCCTAACTCTTCAGCAGCCACAAGCGCAGCCATGCGTTGACACTTTGAAACAATATAAGTATCACAAATACGTCTATTAAAACCGTGAATAAAAAACTGATCCTTCGCTCTTTTATAGTTTTGAAAACGGGACCATCCATCAGCCAAGACCAAAAAAATATGCACAAAGGCGAACAAGAAACATAGTAGCCATAAAATAATTAGTATCAATCCTTGATTTAGCATGGCATTACGTAATTGCACACCATAAAACCAAGCCTCTAGAACAAAAAGAAATAACGAATAGTACAACAATTTACCCACCTTCAAATAGGAAATAAATAATGGCGGTTGTTTTGGTAAATTGGTTAGAATCATAGTTAACTTAAGAATTTATTTTCTTCGAATACTTTACATCAACAAAAAACATCCTATATAAAGCTCTAAATAAATGCTTTACCAAAATAAGAAAAAACTATTAATTAAAAACGAAATATTTTCTATAATAGAAAATAAAATAACCCCATAAAAAAATCCACTACCTACTTTGAGTAAATAGTGGATTACAAAAAATGTTGATTCGTTTTATCCTCTAATCAATTTTCTATATTTTAAACGTTTTGGAGTCAAATCACCACCTAAACGTTTCTTTTTGTTTTCTTCATAATCAGAGAAACTTCCTTCGAAGAAATATACTTCAGAATTTCCTTCGAAAGCTAAGATATGTGTACAAATACGATCTAAAAACCATCTATCGTGAGAGATTACTACAGCACAACCCGCAAAGTTTTCTAATCCTTCTTCAAGTGCACGTAATGTATTTACGTCCAAATCATTCGTTGGCTCATCAAGAAGTAATACGTTACCTTCTTCTTTCAAAGTCATCGCTAAGTGCAAACGGTTTCTCTCTCCACCAGAAAGCATTGATACTTTCTTGTTTTGCTCACCTCCACCAAAATTAAAACGAGACAAATAAGCTCTAGAATTCACTTGCTTACCACCCATCATAATCAATTCTTGACCATCGGAAAAATTTTCCCAAATCGATTTATTTGGATCTATATTGGAGTGTGATTGGTCAACGTAAGCGATTTTTACGGTTTCTCCAACTGTAAATTCACCACTATCGGTTTGTTGTTCGCCCATAATCATTTTAAAAATGGTCGATTTACCAGCTCCATTCGGACCGATAATCCCAACAATTCCTGCTTGAGGCAAAGTAAAATTCAAGTTGTCATATAAAAGCTTATCTCCAAAAGCTTTGGCTACATTTTTAGCTTCAATAACATTGGTACCCAAACGAGGACCATTAGGAATATAAATCTCTAATTTTTCGTCTAATTGCTTTTGGTCTTCATTCAAAAGTTTGTCATAGTTCTGTAAACGTGCTTTTTGTTTGGTTTGACGACCTTTGGCACCTTGACGTACCCATTCTAACTCACGCTCTAACGTTTTTCTACGTTTAGAAGCTGTTTTCTCCTCTTGAGCCAAACGAATTGACTTTTGATCCAACCAAGAAGAATAGTTACCCTTCCAAGGAATACCCTCTCCACGATCTAACTCCAAAATCCAACCCGCAACATTATCCAAGAAATAACGGTCGTGAGTAACGGCGATTACAGTTCCTGAATACTGTGCTAAATGTTGCTCTAACCACAATACGGATTCAGCATCTAAATGGTTGGTTGGCTCATCTAAAAGCAATACGTCGGGTTGTTGTAACAACAAACGACATAAAGCTACACGACGACGCTCACCACCTGAAAGGTTTTTAATCGGAGTATCGCCTTCTGGAGTACGTAAAGCATCCATAGCAATCTCTAGTTTGGTGTCGATTTCCCAAGCACCTAGAGCATCGATTTTATCTTGCAAAGCAGCTTGACGATCCATCAATTTATCCATTTTGTCTGGATCAGAATAGTTTTCTTCAAGACCAAACAAATCGTTAATTTGGTTGTATTCTTCAAGTACCGCCATAGTTTCAGCAACTCCTTCACGAACAATCTCGATTACTGTTTTGGAATCATCTAAAACTGGTTCTTGTTCTAAATAACCAACGGTATAACCCGGTTGAAAAACAACATCCCCTTGATAATTTTTATCAACTCCAGCAATAATTTTTAAAAGAGAAGATTTACCAGAGCCATTAAGACCCAAAATACCAATTTTAGCTCCATAAAAGAAACTCAAATAGATGTTTTTTAATACTGGTTTATCTGCACCTTGATAGGTTTTGCTCAATTTCTGCATCGAGAAAATGACCTTCTTATCGTCTGACATATTCTAAGTTTATTTGTTTACTGTTTGTAGTTTAATGAATTATTGTTTTTGGGTTTGAATTTTAAAATTTTCATAAATGATTAGTCACCTAATTTGCTAGTGCAAAAACCATAGACAGTCTAAAAATAAGTTATACTCTACCTTTCAAAGAGCTAAAAACCCAAGCATTGGCTAAAAATCCAATTCCAACTGCGGCAAATCCCCATCCAGATACGTCTCTGTAGCGAAAAGCTCCCAATGCAATCAGTAATAATCCCATTAAAATCATTATAAATGTTGCCCATCCTAAGATGGTATTTTTATTCATTCCCATAATCGTGGTATTTTATTTTTTTCGGAACTGCAAATATCGTTATTTTTTATAGATTTTGGAACAAAATTCTTATTCCTGATATAAAATCATTGCGCTATGAGGAGGTATAGCGATGGCCTGGTTTTGCGTCTTCTTACCTGAATTGAGAGCAATTATTTCTCCATTACAAGCAATAGTCCAAGTTCCTTCCAAAGTAATTGTTTTAGCAATAGCATCACCATTATAGTATACTCTTATATTTTTCCAAGCATCACCATTTGCATAATTATTCAAAGTATAGCCTACTAGCAGAGGATCATTTGTGCTTACAAAATCCAAATGCTGTTGTATCATTTTTTCTGTAGTCATTTTAAATGCGGGATGTGCTTTACGAAGTGCTACTAAATTTTTGTAATAGTGATACAATTCTTTGTTTTCATGTTTCCAATTCCAATCTATTTTGTTGATACTATCTGGGGAATTATAGGAATTCTCAACTCCTTTTTTTGTTCGTTTCATTTCAACACCCATATGCAAAAAAGGAATACTTTGAGAAGTCAAAACAATGGTATTCGCTAATTTATCCATAGCTACCAAATCTTTCTCTGAAACAGTAGGATTCGCTATTTTTAATTTGTCATACAAAGTATTATTATCGTGACAAGAAACATATCCAATAACTTTAGTTGGGTTATCAGCATACGGAAACTGAGCATAACTTCTGTTTTTATCGTACTTTATTTGTGGATGTTTGGTTGAAGCTACAACTCCAAATTCTATAATTTCTTTGAGATTTTTATTTCCACTCACAAATCCTTTTTCTTCAACATTAGACCAATGTCCTTTTACCCCATCTCGGATATCATCTGAAAAAACAGCGATTTCATTCAACTGCTTTACATGACTTTTTAAGGCTCTTTTTTCCAAAGGAAGTGGAGAATCTCCTGCCGTCCAGCCTTCACCGTATAAGAAAATGGTAGGGTCAATTTTTTTAAGTTCATTAGCAATCAAATTCATGGTTTCGATGTCATGAATAGCCATCAAATCAAAGCGAAAACCATCTACGTGATATTCCTTTACCCAATATTTTAGAGATGAAAGCATAAATTGACGCGCCATAATTCTATCAGAAGCAAATTCATTGCCACAAGCCGAAGCATCCGAACGTTTACCATCAGCCCAATTTCTGTAATAATAACCTGGAACCAATTGGTCAAAAATATCAGTGGAGCTAGTGTGATTATATACTACGTCCATCACCAAACGAATATTAGCTTGATGCAATGCTAGTACCATTTCTTTGTATTCTTTCATCCTCACCAATCCATCAAAAGGATCGGTTGAATAAGACCCTTCTAAGGCATTATAATTTTGTGGATCGTACCCCCAATTGTATTGAGGCTTAACTAAATTTGCTTCGTCAATAGATTTGTAATCAAAAACTGGAAGCAAATGAAGATGGGTAATTCCCAATTCTTTTAAATGATCTAATCCCGTACTTTCGCCATAACTATTTTTAGTATTGGTTTCTGTTAAACCAAGAAATTTACCTTTGTTTTTGATACCTGAAGAGGGATCTATAGAAAAGTCGCGAACGTGAGTTTCATATAAAATAATATCAGCAACAGATTTCAGTTCGGGTTGTTTGTCCTTTTTCCAAGCAGTTGGATTATTACTATTGGGGTTAAAAATTAGCCCACGGTTACCATTCACGCCAACTCCTTTGGCATAAGGGTCGGGCATTTCTTTAGACCATTTGCCATCATGTTTTGCTTGTAAAGTGTAATACGTATTATGAAAATCTCCTTTTAATTCGATAGACCAAACTCCCGTTTTGATTTCGTACGTTAATTTCTTTGTATCAAAAGCATTTCCTCCATTACCTTTTGCATAAAGATGTACTTGAACTTCTTCGGCATTGGGACTCCATAGCTTTAAAATCGTCTTTTGAGGAGAATAAGTAACCCCTAAATCCTCTTTTAAATACACAGGATAAGTATCAAAAGAGGTATATTTTATAGTATTGTTTTTTGAATTTTGAGCTTTAGCCCATGGCAGCATTAAAAGTAGCCCCATACTCAGTATGATATTTTTAAATAAAGTACTCATATTTCTTTAATTGAAAATTTTATACAACATTTCTTTTAGTAAATCTGCATTTGACAATGCATTAGCACCTACTCCTTTACTCTTTACATCGATATCACGCAACGAGTTAACAATTTGACTGACTTTTTTCATGGGATAATTTTTAACAGCCACATCATAATCTTTCAAAAAATAAGGATTTACACCTAAAACTGTAGCCACGTTTTTAGGATTCTTATCTTTAAGCCCATGATATTTTAGTAGTTGCACAAAAAAACTAAAAACCAAACCTGTAGTCATTACTAAAGGATTCTCTTTCGGGTTTTGAGCAAAATTATCTGCAATAGTATAAGCTTTTAACTGATTGCGTTCACCAATGGCTTTTCGTAATTCAAAAACATTAAAATCTTTGCTAAAACCAATATTTTCTTCAATATGATGAGCTGTGATGGTACTCCCTGCTGGTAAAATGATTTTAAGTTTTTCAAGCTCGTTGTTAATTCGGCTCAAATCCGTACCCAAAAATTCGACCAACATAGCTGAGGCTTTGGGTTCTATAGCGTACTTCTTGCCGGCTAATACTCTTTTTATCCAATCACCAACCTGATTTTCATACAACTTTTTACTTTCGTACACCAAACCATTTTTAGCCAAAACTTTGGTTACTTTTTTACGTTTATCCAAAGTTTTGTATTTATAGCAAAACACCAAAACAGTTGTAGGCATTGGATTTTCGGCATAACTTTCTAATTTATCTATAGTTCTCGAAAGTTCTTGAGCTTCTTTTACAATCACAACTTGACGCTCGGCCATCATTGGATAACGTTTGGCAGTACTTACAATATCTTCTACAGAGACATCACGACCATACAAAACCGTTTGATTGAACCCTTTTTCATCTTCGGCCAAGACTGTTTCTTCAATATAATCGGATAATTTATCAATATAATATGGCTCTTCACCCATTAAAAAATAAATAGGTTTGATATTGCCAGCTTTTATATCATTTACAATCTTTACTACTTCATCCATTTTTTTGTATCTACTAGCCGTTTATAATGAATCTTTTTTGCTTTATTTCAAATGATAAACTACAAACAAAATAACTATTTTTGCGACATGCAAAAACTTAATTTTCCTTCTTACTCATTTCGATTCAAAAATAGCGAAAATAAAGTGTCTATTTTTGATGAAATTCGGAAAAAATTTATAATCCTTACCCCAGAAGAATGGGTTCGACAACACGTGGTTCAATATTTACTACAAGAAAAAAAATACCCAAAATCCCTTATCAATGTTGAGAAAGTATTACATGTAAATGGTTTACGAAAACGCTATGATATCGTATTGTTTAACCCAAATGGATCTATTTTTGCCTTGGTAGAATGCAAGGCACCACACATAACTATCAGCCAAGCCACTTTTGATCAAATCGCACAATACAATATGACATTACAATCACAATACCTAATGGTAACTAATGGTTTGAATCATTATTATTGCACGATGGATTTTGAAAATGAAAAATATGAATTCCTTAAATCAATACCGGAATATTCTCTTCCTATCTCTAAAAACAGTAAATAATATCAATGAAATTAGCCGTAGTTATTCTTAATTGGAATGGACAATCTCTTTTAGAACAATTTCTTCCAACGATTATTCAATATTCACCAGAAGCCACCATTTATGTGGCTGATAATGCATCTACAGATAATTCTGTGGCTTACGTGAAAGCTAATTTTCCCTCAGTAAAAATCATTATCAACAAAGCCAATTATGGATTTGCTGGAGGCTATAATGAAGCATTACAATATATAGATGCTGATGTGTATGCTTTAGTCAATTCAGACATCGAAGTCACGGCCAATTGGTTACAGCCTATTATTGATACATTTAAAAAAGAATCGAAAACAGCTATTATTCAGCCCAAAATATTAGACTTTAAAAATAAAGAGTATTTTGAGTATGCTGGTGCTGCGGGAGGTTTCATTGATAAATATGGTTATCCATTTTGTAGAGGTCGTATTTTTGACACTCTAGAGAAAGATGTTAATCAATACGATGATAGAATTGAAATTTTTTGGGCTTCTGGAGCTTGTTTCTTTATTCGTGCACAAATATATCATGAGTTAAACGGATTTGATGCAGACTTTTTTGCTCATCAAGAAGAAATTGACTTATGTTGGAGAGCAATTAACTTAGGACATACCATAAAATACGAACCTGCTTCGGTGGTCTATCATGTGGGAGGCGCAACATTACAACAGGGAAGTCCTAAAAAAACAGAATTGAATTTCAGAAATTCCCTATTTATGCTAACCAAGAACCTACCCAAATCGGTTATGTTTCGTCGACTTTTCATCCGAATGTTATTAGATGGTGTTGCAGGAATACAATTTTTAGTAAAAGGCAAACCCAAACATTTTTTGGCAATTTTAAAAGCACATTTGGCTTTTTATCAGTATTTTAGCATACACTTTAAAAAAAGAGGTGCTTTTCAAAAAGAGTCCTATTACAAAGTAAAAAGCATCGTATATACTTATTTTATTAAGAGTGGCACTATTTTTGAAAAGCTAGTTTAACAATATTTTATACCTAGGTATTCATATTAAGATTTAACTTTGTAAAACATCATTAAAAGAAAAATTATGAAAAAAATAGTAATTGCTTTGTCCGTTTTAACTTTGCTAACTTCCTGTGTTTCTAAAAAGAAATATGCAGACTTGGAAGCTAAAAACAAAGAAACTCAAGATTTATTGAATACTGCCACAGTAAAATTGAACTCTTGCTTAGAAGAAAAAGCTGGTTTGGCAGCTACTGTTGAAGGATTAAAAGAGAAAAACCAATTATTGATTAATACTTCAAAAGACATGACAGTTCTAACTGCAAAAGGAGCTGAAAATATTGAAAAAGCCTTAGAAACCATCAAAGAAAAAGACTTAAAGATAAGTAGAATGCAAGATGCTTTGAACAAAAAAGATAGCGTTACCCTTGCATTGGTTACTAGTTTAAAAAGTTCTGTAGGTATATCCGATCCAGATATTGAAATTAATGTAGAAAAAGGAGTTGTCTTTATTTCTATTGCTGATAAATTATTATTTAAAAGTGGTAGCTATGAAGTAACCGACAAAGCTAAAGCTGTTTTAGCTAAAGTTGCCAAAGTAGTGAATGACAAACCTGATTTTGAATGTATGGTTGAAGGACACACCGATAATGTTCCTTACAGAAGTAATGGAATACTATTAGACAACTGGGATTTGAGTGTAAAACGTTCTACTTCTATTATCAGAGTCTTAACTAATGATTTAGGTGTAAAACCAGCACAATTAATTGCAGCAGGTAGAAGTTCATATGTACCATTGGTAGAAAATGATACTCCTGAGAATCGTTCTAAAAATAGAAGAACTCGTATTGTAGTGTTACCAAAAATTGATCAATTCTACGACATGATCGAAAAAGAAATGAAGAAACAACAACAATAATCATTTCTTCAATATTTTATAAAAAAGCGTCTTAAATTGACGCTTTTTTTTATACAAAAAAGGCAGGCCTTTCGACCTGCCAATATGTACCCTCAATATTGTTTTAATAACCAATTAAATATATCAAGAATAACATTTTATTGTGTTTTTTAAATGTTTTTAACTGAATACTATAGTAAATATATAAAAAAATATAAAAAAAATCATACTTCAGTTTGTTTTTTAAAAATTGAAATAGCAATACTACTATTCTTACTTTATAAAACATCCAAACTTCCTTTACCTTCCCTTACCACAATTGGCTCATAATCAGATAAATCAATGATAGTAGAACCTATATTATCTCCATAACCACCATCAATTACAATATCTACAAGATTCTGCCATTTTTCAAAAATTAATTCAGGGTCAGTCGTATATTCAATAACATCATCGTCATCACGAATAGAAGTAGACACTATGGGGTTTCCTAATTGTCTAACCATCTCTAGAATAATATTATTATCAGGAATCCTAATCCCAACCGTTGTTTTTTTCTTGAATTCTTTTGGTAAATTATTATTTCCAGGAAGGATAAAAGTATAGGGACCCGGCAAAGCTCTTTTTAAAATCTTAAAAGTAGCTGTATCTATTTGTCGAACATAATCTGAAAGGTTACTCAAGTCATGACAAATAAAAGACCAATTGGCTTTTTCTAATTTGACACCTTTAATTTTGGCTATTTTTTCAAGTGCTCTAGAATTGGTAATATCACATCCCAAACCATACACCGTATCAGTTGGATAAATGACTAATCCTCCATCTTTTAAAACTTTTACCACTTTAGCAATTGCTGCTTCACTGGGTTTATCTTCGTATATTTTAATAAATTGTGCCATCTCGGATTGTATTTATATTTAAAAGATAGAATTAACAGCAGTAAGTTACAGATATAATTAGTAATAATAGTACAAATCTATCTAAACTTTTCACTGTTTTTATCCAATCACTTCCAATTTTGCGAAACGTAACAATAATTTCTTTATTCCACCGACTTCAAACTTAATTTCGGCTTTTTTATCAGCACCAGCTCCTTCTAAATTTAAAATCTGTCCTTTACCAAAGCGTTCATGCATCACAACATTTCCAACTACCAATTGATTATCAAATAAATTGGTGTTACTTGAGGAATTAGTACTTCCCACTGGTTTCAATTTACGAATAACGGTATCGGGTTTTGGCTCATTACTAGTACTATACTTGGGAGGAGTTCCTGCAACAGGTTTTGATAATCGTAATTTTGACTTATCTACATCACCAAAAATATCACTATCAATTTGTGGTTTATAACGATAGCTACTCTCAGCAGGAGTTAAATATTCTAGATATTGACCATCGATTTCCTCAATAAATCGGGATGGTTCGCTATCTGTTAATTTTCCCCAACGGTAGCGAGATTGTGCATAGGTCAAATAGGCTTGATGCTCTGCACGTGTTAAAGCTACATAAAACAATCTTCGTTCTTCTTCTAATTCGCTTCGGGTACTCATACTCATAGCAGATGGGAATAAATCTTCTTCCATTCCCACTACAAAAACATGAGGAAACTCTAACCCTTTTGCTAAGTGAATAGTCATTAAAGCCACTCGATCTTCATCGTTAGTATCTTTATCCAAATCAGTTGCTAAAGCAACATCTTCCATGAATTCTGACAATGCACCACGAGCACCATCAATTTCTTTTTGACCTTCGGTAAAATCTTTGATACCATTCAAGAGTTCTTCAATATTCTGAATTTTTGCCATTCCCTCTGGAGTAGCATCTTTTTTCAATTCTTGAACCAAGCCTGTTTTTTTGGCCACATGATCCGTAATGTAAAAAGCATCTTGATTTTCATTAATAACTTGAAAACTCTGAATCATAGTAACAAAATCAGCTAGCTTCTGCTTTGTACCCGAATTCAATTTCAAATCAATTTTATCCACATTTTGCATGACTTCCCAAATCGAACGCTTGTAATGATTTGCTGCAATCGTCAACTTTTCGATAGTAGTATCCCCTATTCCTCTCGCAGGATAATTAATCACACGAATTAAAGCTTCTTCGTCTTTTGGATTAATTACTAAGCGTAAATAACACAACACATCTTTGATTTCTTTCCTTTGATAAAAAGATAATCCACCGTAAATACGATACGGAATATCCCTTTTTCTCAAAGCGTCTTCCATAGCTCTTGACTGAGCATTGGTTCTATACAAAATGGCAAAAGCACCGTTATGCAACTGATTTTGCATTTTTTGCTCAAAAATAGTACTCGCAACAAATCGACCTTCTTCGGCATCAGTCAAACTGCGGTGTACTTTGATTTTTGGACCAAAATCATTGGCTGTCCAAACCACTTTGTCTAATTTGGTTTTATTTTTATCAATGATGGTATTGGCGGCCTCTACAATATTTCGAGTTGAACGATAATTTTGTTCTAAACGAAAGGTTTTCACGCCTTCATAATCCTTTTGAAAATTCAAAATATTATTAATATTCGCACCACGAAAAGCATAAATACTTTGGGCATCATCCCCAACTACGCATATATTTTGAAAGCGATCCGAAAGTGCTCGTACAATTAAATACTGCGAATGATTGGTATCTTGATACTCATCAACAAGTATATAACGAAATCGATTCTGATATTTAGCCAAAATTTCAGGAAAACGAGTCAACAACTCATTGGTTTTTAGCAACAAATCATCAAAATCCATCGCTCCAGCTTTAAAGCATCGTTCAACGTATTGTTGATAAATTTCACCTAAACGTGGTTTTTTAGCCATTGCGTCGGCTTCCATCAATTCAGGATTATTAAAATAGGCTTTTACCGTAATCAAACTATTTTTATAACTCGAAATACGTCCCAAAACTTGCTTAGGTTTATAAATATCACGGTCCAATTGCATTTCTTTGATAATTGCCGAAATCAATCGAGCCGAATCTTGAGAGTCATAAATCGTAAAATTAGAAGGATAACCCAAATGATCCGATTCGGCTCTTAAAATTCGGGCAAAAACCGAGTGAAAGGTTCCCATCCATAAATTCTTAGCTTCGGCAGAACCAACAATCTGAGCAATACGATTTTTCATTTCACGAGCTGCTTTGTTGGTAAAAGTCAAAGCCAGAATATTGAAAGCATCAATTCCTTGGTGCATTAAATAGGCAATACGAATAGTAAGAACCCTAGTTTTTCCGGAGCCTGCACCAGCGATAATAATCATTGGTCCATCTTTTTGAAGTACAGGTTCACGTTGGGCTTCGTTGAGCTGATCGATATATTGGTGCATGAATTTTTATTTAAGATAGGCAAAAATAAGGATTTAAGTAGGAATTCCGAATGGCTGCTTACAATTTACTGAGTTAAAAAATAATGCATTTGATTACCAAAAATTTGAACGTCACCAAAGTAATAAAATGAGCTTTCATATTAGGTATATAAGTAACTCTTTTTACTTATAACTGAGCTCGACCCATCCGTATACGCCTGAAGAACTAACACTTATTGCTTACAAACAAAAAGACAAATTCAAAATAAAAAGTAATACAAATCTGAAGAGTAAAAACAAAACCACAATAGTTTCATAGAATTGTTTAAATTTATCCAAAACAATTATTAATTACTGATTATGACTAAAAACAGCTTTCTCTTTCTTGCTCTAATGCTAATAGGCTTAACTGTCAGGTCTCAAAACAGCAACAAGACACTTACGGCAACCGATTATGAACAAGCGGTAAAATATTTAGGATTCAATACCAACAAATTAGTTTTCAATAGTAACGTAAACCCAAATTGGTTACCAAATGGTGATTTTTGGTACAACAATACTACTCCCAAAGGAAAAGAAATAGTAGTCATTCATACAGTTGACGGCACCCGAAAAACAGGTGCTGATTTAAAATCTTTACTCCCAGAAAACCAAACAACTTCTACCTCAACTTATACAGTTAGCCCTTTTGAAGTAAAATCGCCAGACGGTAAAAAAGTGGCTTTCATCAAAGACTGGAATCTATGGATCAAAGATTTGGCAACACAAAAAGAAACACAACTGACTTTCGATGGCGTAAAAGATTACGGCTATGCCACAGATAATGCGGGATGGAAACATAGCAACAAAGCCATTTTGTTATGGTCTCCCGATTCTAAAAAAATTGCCACTTTTCAACAAGACCAACGTCACGTAAAAGATATGTATTTGGTATCAACCAATGTGGGAGCTCCCAAATTGGAGGCTTGGAAATATCCGCTTCCTGGTGATGAAAAAATAATTCAAATTGAGCGAGTAATAATCGAAGTCGAAACACCAAAAGTTATTCGCTTGAATATGGCTCCCGATCCTCGAAGAGGAACTTTGTGTGATGATATTTCGTGTTCAGGTTCTTTTGATGATAACCAATGGAATGCTGATGGAACAAAATTAGTCTTTGTTTCTACTTCACGAGATCATAAAGAAGCCAAAGTCAGAATTGCCGATGCACTAACTGGCGCCGTAAAAGACATCTTTGAAGAAAAAGTGGCTACACAATACGAAAGTGGTCAAGGAAAAATAAATTGGCATTATTTAGAAAGTTCCAATGAAATCATTTGGTACAGTGAACGTGACGATTGGGGGCATTTGTATTTGTATGATGCCAAAACTGGTAAATTAAAATCACAAATTACCAAAGGGAATTTTGTAGTAACCCAAGTTTTAAAAGTAGACGAAAAAAATCGAGTGCTTTATTTTGAAGCCAATGGAAGAGAAACAGGTCGTGATCCTTATTTCAGTCATTTTTACCGAATTGATTTCAACGGAAAAAATCTTCAATTACTTACTCCAGAAGATGGAAACCATAATATCTCATTATCTCCCAATGGAGACTATTTTGTAGATACGTATTCACAACCCAATGTGCCACCTATTTCGGTTTTGAGAGCTACCAATGGGAAGTTAATTGCAACCCTTGAAAAAGCTGATATTTCAAAACTTTTAGCTACGGGTTGGAAAGCACCTGAGCCTATCAAAGTAAAATCAAGAGATGGCAAATGGGATCTGTATGGATTGCTCTTTACTCCTACTCATTTGGATGCAACAAAAAAATATCCTGTAGTTAATTACATATATCCTGGACCTCAAGGTGGCGGTGTAGGCAGTCGTAATTTTTTCTCAGCTCGAAGTGATCATCAAGCTTTGGCTGAATTGGGTTTTGTTGTTGTTATCATTGATGGAACTTGTAATCCAGATCGTTCCAAATCTTTCCACGATGCCTGTTATGGCAATATGGCCGATAACACTTTAGAAGATCAAATTTCAGGAATTAAGCAATTAGCCGCTAAATATACTTTTATGGATTTGGACAAAGTGGGGATTTGGGGACATTCAGGTGGTGGTTATGCTACAGCGGCAGCCTTATTTAGATATCCAGAGTTTTACAAAGTAGGTATCTCTGAATCTGGTAATCATGAAAATCGAAACTATGAAGATGATTGGGGTGAACGATATATCGGGCTTCTGACTAAAGACGCCAACGGAAAATCTAATTATGAAGATCAAGCCAACGCTAATTTTGCTGCAAATCTAAAAGGAAAATTATTATTAGCGCATGGCGGAATGGATGACAACGTCCCTCCTTACAATACTTATCTAGTAATTCAAGCTTTACAAAAAGCCAACAAAGATTTTGATTTCATCCTTTTCCCTAATGCTCGACATGGTTTTGGAGCAGACACTTTTTATATGATGCGTAAAAGATGGGATTATTTCGTAACCCATTTGCTTCATGCACAACCCCCGAAGGAATTTTTGATTCAACCGAAATAACTAAAAAAGCAATGTGAGAACATTGCTTTTTTTGTTTTAACACCTCAAAAGAATGTACTCTTAAAAACTAATGTATAAGCTATACTTGCAAATTTACTCTTGTACTCCAAAAAAATAGTTCTATCACATCAATACTGCTTCTTATACCATTTATTTAATTCCCTTTACTGAGTCGATGTAATTTTAATATTGAATAAACTACTGTTTTACTTTCAATTTTAAAATAATGGAGACACAAAATGATATTGTAGTGGGATTTGCTCTTTATCAAGGATGCACCCTTGTAGATTTTGCTGGAGCTACTCAAGTTTTCAGTTCATGCGATGGTTTTAAAACCATTTGGATAGCTACCGATGAAACCATTACTACAACTGAGGGAGTAAGTGTGGTTTCTAATTATACATTTTCTAATGCTCCAAAAGTAGATATTCTCTTTGTCCCTGGTGGTGGACCTACTGGTGTAATTGGTGCCATGCAAGATGACCTTTATCTAAATTCCATTAGAAAAATTTCCGAAACCACAATATGGAATGGCTCTGTATGCACTGGCGCATTTGTACTGGCTGCTGCTGGAATTTTAAAAAAATGTTTGGCTACTACTTATTGGTCGCAAATTCCAACATTAGGATTACTATCCGATTACCTAGAATTAAAAATCCCTCCTAGCTATCCTCGATTCGCGATAGATATGGAGCAAAAAATATTTACTGGAGGGGGTATTTCTTCTTCTTTGGACCTTGCTTTAGAAATCGTACTAATCATTAAAGGTCTTGAAGCCGCTCAAACCACACAATTATTCATACAATATCAGCCTAATCCTCCAGTAGATTCAGGGGATCCTGACCACGCCCCACCATATATCACCGAAAAAATGAGAAAAGAAGATGAAGACTTTACTAAGGCTTTGACTCTTCAAATAGAAAAAATTATTAACTAACCTAAATCAATTATGAATGCACCTAATACCCCAAAATTAGGCTCTGGAATATGGACCTATCGAAGCCTATTAAATAATCCAGACTTAACTGCAGATTTTAATTCACTCGAATTTGGAAGAGGAAATCTTCAAATCATTACAAATCTTGATGGCAAATTAACTGGTAAAATATACGATACTGGTTGGGAACTTGAATTGAAAGGTTCTTTTCAATATGGTAATCCAGCTTGTTTGTGGTTTCAAGGAAGCGGAATTGTTGGTGGATCTCTTTGGATTTACGACTACCTATGTTATGTAGTACCTCAAATTCCAAACGGAATCAATCAAACTCCAGCTTTAGTTGGAAGTGTTACTAGAGCCATTCCACATCCAGACGGCCAAGGAGGTACAAGTCCAGCGGGCGTAGTTTGTTCTTTTTATGCTGTATTGCAACCCGAAACTAAATAACAAGTTTAACTTAAAAAAAAGATTATGAGCGATACCTTTTCAAACACAAACAACTGCTGTTGCCATAGTAAAAAAACTGAGGAGTTAAAAAAAGAAATACTAGAAAAGGATAAACCCAACTTTAGATTCAAATCATTATCTTCTGTTGCATTGAGTGTTCTAATTGCCTTCTTTCCAAAATGTCCGCTTTGTTGGGCTGCCTATATGAGTTTATTTGGCTTTTTAGGTTTATCTCAGTTGCCCTACATGTCTTGGATGCTTCCGGTTTTACTCTTATTTCTGGGTGTCTATTTGATTATTCTTTATAGAAAATCACCCAAAAATGGCTATATCCCATTTCATTTGAGCCTTGCTGGCGCTATACTTCTACTTATTGGAAAAGTATTTTTTCCTCTCGAAAATTGGATTGCAATACTTGGAATGATCTTTATCATTTCTAGTTCGTTGTGGCTAAGCTTTGGCGTACAAATAATAAGCTATTTACTCTCTAAACAAAACAATAAACTTAAATCAATAAACTAACCTCAAATACAATGACAGCGACAAATCAAATACGAGTACGAAAATCGATTCTAGAAATCCAAAGAGATTACGAGAACGGTAATACAACAGAATTAGAAAACTTAATGACGGCTTGGGCTGGAATTAAAGCTTTAGATCCAAGTGATCTTAACTCCTTTTTTGTAATCGGAGGTTATCACGGAGAACCTTTTAGAGGAGCAGGTTACGGAAATAGTCAATGGTGGGGCGGCTGGTGTAATCATGGTAATGTCCTATTCCCAACTTGGCACAGAATGTATTTAGTGCGCTTAGAACAAGCTTTACAAAGTATTCCAGGTTGCGAAAATGTAATGCTGCCCTATTGGGATGAAACAGACGAATATTCCCTAAAATACGGAATCCCGAGTTGTTTGACCGATGATACCTTTAAATATGCAGATGGAACGGTAATTCCTAATCCATTGGTTTCCTTTACTTTTCCTGTAACTATTACTGATAATGTCTCCTCCGATCAAGCCAATGGCGGTGGATTGTATACCAAAGAGGTAGGTTACACAACAGTAAGATATCCTTATTCTGGTTTGGTGGGTACTCCTGAAGATCAGAAACAAACTGCCATTCATAACGCCCAATGGCCTACATCAGCTGAAGGAAATGCAGTATTGAATCAAAACATTGTAAATTGGCTCAATCTTTCTGTTGTTCCTATTGCACCAGACGGCGTAAACAATACCCATCCCACAACTTTTCCTGCTGGGGTTTATCAAGCGTACAAAGATTGCTTAAACGCACCCAACTACACTGTTTTTTCTAACACCACCTCAAGTCAAGCCTATAACGATTTGCTGCCTTCTGGAGCCGTTCCTGTAATGCCTTTAGAGCAACCGCACAATGACATACATTTGGCTGTTGGTGGAGCAGATATCACAACTGTTCCAGGGCAAAATTTTGATGCTTCGCCAATTGTTGGAGCAAATGGAGATATGGGTGAAAATGACACAGCAGGTCTAGACCCTATTTTCTTTTTCCATCATTGCAATGTAGACCGTATGTTTTGGGTTTGGCAGAAAAAAACTGGAAATCTTGACACTTTAGAAGTGATTCCACAATATCCAGGAACCAATTCTGTAGATAGTCAAGGACCAACACCGGGTGTATCAGGAAACGTATGGCTTTCTATGGATTCACCATTAATGCCATTTACAGATGCTAACGGCAATCCTTATAATTCTACTCATGTGGTGAATATTGAAAAACAACTCAACTACACTTATTCCATCGGTTCTTTGGACCAGCCATTTTGGCCTCCAACGGCTACAAATGAAATACAATTAATGAAATCCTCAGAAACCAATAGCAATAAAACATTAATAGTTTCTGGTGCCAATAAAGCGGCTATCAGTGGTTCGTTTATTATTGCTGCACACGCAACTGTCAATGGGAAAAAGCATTTGGTTGGCGTAAAATCCGTATTGAGTAGAAATGCGATTCAAGGGTGTGCCAATTGTCAGACGCATTTGGGTGTCAAAGCACATTTTAGCCTCAACCATTTATCACCTGAGATTGTTTCAAATGAAGCAATAGAATTCACAGCAGAAGTTATCGGACACAAACCTTCTAATGCTGGTAAAGCCCTAAAAATGGACGCCGTTCCAAATAAATCTTTAAAAACAAGCATTAGATAAAACTAAAAAACTAAATTTTGCCACAAATGAAAACATCAAAAACAAAAATAGCCATCGGACTTTTTATAACCTCTGGATTAATCCTTTTGGGATGTAAAAAAGATGCCGACATCGAAGCCAGTTACCTACCTTTGGACGTACAAAAAACGTGTACCATTTCTAAAGCTGATTTTGATACTTGGTTTGCCAGCGGTAAAGCCACCGAAAACGGATTAGTTTCTCCCGCTAATAGTGTAACTTTTCCCCATCAAAACAATTGTGATTTTTACAAATGGTCTCACCAAATGTTTCTTTGGATTACCTCTCCTGCTTCAGGAAGTTACGGAAACACAGGAACTATTATGGAATCTCCCGTATTTTATAATGTTTCGCCTCCTTATGATATAAGTAAACAAAACCCTCACGGCGTTCGAAAATTAGTGCCGCATACACCAGGAGAATTACTGAGAGTAACCCCTCACATTAGTCAAAATGGTCCGAACAAGCTTCCGGTAATCATTGACAAGCAAGGACGTATGTTTGAGGTAGAAACCAGTCAGGGCAACGAAGTAACGTTTCTAAAAAATGCTAAAAACGAATTGGTAGCCATCAAAAGCTTGGTCGCTAACGAAAAAAGAGGTATTGATTTTTTAGATGCCAAAGGAAAAGTTATCGAACAACCTAAAGCGGTAATAAAAAGCAAAATCAATCCTAATCGCGTGGTGCATAGCTTCAAACTTGGGAAAAAACAAATTTTCCTAGACGCTTCAGGAAATCAAATCGAAACAGAGCAAGGACAAGCAGGTTCGAATGGAGCCTTAATGGCCGAAAACAAATCGCTGGTATACTATATTACAATGGTAAACGATGTATATGCGTATTACCTAAGCGGTGTCAACGAAGGAAAACTAAACAATTCTCAATTTCCAACGACACAAAAAGAGCTCAACAGTATTTTGGCTTACGCGAAAGCAAAAGGATTACCCAATCCTCCAGATGCCAATGCTTTAGCAATAGAATTGAAAACCTCTTGGGTAGAAACCACGAACCTGCCTAATGCCAAAAGTTATGTTACCATCAAAGCAATCATTCCAACTTACAACAAATCCAATCCAAACAAATGGGTGGTAAACGGCGAAAGAACCGCTACATTAGCTTTGGTAGGAATGCACGTTGTAGGTAGTGTAGCTGGACATCCAGAAATGATTTGGGCTACTTTTGAACATCAAAAAAACACACCAAACGAGGCGTATTCTTATAAAGATACCAAAGGACAAATCAAAGAAGTTCCTGCTGACAAAGGAACAGGATGGTTGTTTAATGCGAATGCTTCTGACCAAGGTGCACAACAAAACTTTCAAAATATGAGAGTGAGTGGGGATACTATTTTGATTACTAATCCAGAAATCTACAGTCCCGGTGCTAGAAGAATAATGGCTTGGGGAAGTGCATCCAACACAGTACCTAATCCAGAAGATAAAACTCCTGCTGATGCCAATAGTCAGGTTATTTCTATCAACAACGACATTCGTAGTTTATTGGTAGGTAACGACATTCGAAAAAACTATCTATTGATTGGTGCGACTTGGACTTTTGGTGGCAATGCGCCCAACGGTGCTAGTTATCCTTATGCGCCACAGGTGAATAACCAAACGCCAACCGATTCAATACCAACACCAACTCCGCTTGGAGATGCCATTGGTACCTCGCAATTGTCAAACAGCACGATGGAAACATATGTACAATCGCCCTCCTCTGCATCGACTTCGGCGAATTCTATTTCTTGTTTTTCTTGCCATAACAACAATAATGGCTTGGCTCCTAGCGACCTTAGTCACGTTTTTGGAGAAACAAAAACCATATTGCCTATCGTATACACCAAAGGAAAAAAATAAACCAAAACCCAAACCAAAAAAAACGCGCTACTCGACTCAAACTTCTGAGTGTGTAGCGCGTTTTGTTATTGTTAGAGAATTTAAAAAGCTAGTTACTTTTCTACTTCTTTTTTGGAATGCCAATAAAAAAAGGCAAAATTATCTGCAACGTCTTGAAATATCAGCTATTTTACAACTTGAAAACATCTTCGTATTTAATATAATTATTTCTGCTGATTGTATACATAGGGTTACCGTTCTCATCTTTGATTAACCCCAAACTTTCATCTTCTGAATTGGGAAAATTAATTTGATAACTTCTTCCGTCTCCTAGTTGAATTCCATATGTAGCAACTGAATTTTCAATGGCAACTGAATTTTGACTATAATCATATACTTCTTTTTTTCCTGAACTATCTTTTATCGTAACTTTTTTTGCTTCAAAGACTAAATCAAATTTTGCTCCTTTAGCGTCTGTAGCTTTCCAAGCACCTCTATAGGTGTCAGAACCACTGCATCCAACAAAAATCATTGCCAAAACTATCCATAATACACTACTGATTTTTTTTATTCTATTCATTGTTATTTATTTAATTTTAGTTTTATGTTTATTACTATCTAATTGTAATCTCTAAGTTAGTTAATTGCTGGTTCTTTTCAGTTTTGTTTCCACAAAATCTATTATGTTTTGGAAAGATTCTTCTCCAACTTCGTCTTTTCCTAAAATATATGATAACCCATTTCCTAAATCTAGAAACAAATTATTCTCAATTATTCTAAAAGTGGTAAATCCATCCCAATTGATTTTCAAGTCATATTTGAAATCTTTATAGTGAAAATATGTATCATTAAACTCCCAAACTGAACTTCCATTATTTGTTTTGTATTTTTCAATTTCATCATTCATTGAAGTCACGTACTTTTTCTTATTTTCCTGATAAATTAATTTCCCTCTGTAACTTGCTATAATGCCAAAAAAGCCCATAATCAGTAAGAGATAGCCTATATTTCCATTTCCATAAATAATAAGCGAACCAAACACAATTAAAAAAATTGTTACGTATATATTTGTTCTATTCTTCTTTCGTATTTTGTCCCAAACCAAATCAAATTTTAGTTTAGTTTGACTTCTGGTAATATCTTCGTCAAAAGGAATTTCAAATTTCATTTAATTGTGTTTTTTATTTAAAAGGCACTAATAGTATTTACTACAAAATTCGCAATCTTGCCAAACGCCTGTTACATGCTGGGCTTTATTCTTCAATTTCAAAGTTTGTAATTTCAATAAATCTAGCTCGTGTTTTCGTCCTTTTAGCCAAACCTGTTACAATAATATTTTGTTTTAATTTATGCGCTTCAATTGCATCTTTATAATGTTCACTATCTAGATTTGCAGTCGCAACCATTGCAAGATTATCATGTATTCCTGAAAATGTTACACTGTTTTTTAACCCATCGGGATTTTTAGACTTCAAAGCAATAATATGTCCAGTGAAGCTAAAATCACCAACTTCAAAAGAATGTGATTCGATTTGTTCAACAAACTGATTTAGTTTGTTGAGTTTTAGTGGTGTGATATTTTGATTTACAATAGTTTTACTATTTGCAATGCTGTGAAATGAAAAATCAATATTTTTTAGTTTCGCTTTTTCGAAAAATGATTCAATGTCTTTTAATAACTTAATGTTAATTCTGGTCTCATTTTCTATTAAATAATCTTCGGAGACTTGTGGTTCACCTTCAAAGATATTTTGATTTACAAAAGTTAAAACCTCGCTTAGCTTTTGGTTTATCTCTTCTGAGAATATTTCTTGTCTATCAAATAATTCGCTGTCCTTTATTAATTCTTTTGATGGTAATTGAATTTTTGCAACAAAACTTCCTTTCTCTGTTTGCATAAAATTGCAGAGATTTAAATATCGACTAACCTCTTCAGGAACTCTTGTCGATGTTACGCTTCTATCAATTACAAAACTTGCTGTGTCAGAAAGTATAAATCTTATTCTTTCTACAAGTTCTTCAAATCTTGTCAATGGGATTCTTCCTTGTTCTGTTTGTTCGTCATAAACTCTAACTTTCAAGACTGTGTTCTCATTTTTTAGAACAACATTTAAGTCATCCATTGTTAAGTCATAAAAATCCGCAATTATTTCTAAAACATTAGATATAAACCTTTCAGAATCTATCTTGTCAATTTGTCGTGGTATATGTAATCTGAAGTCATCATTGAGATGAAATTCTGCTGGCGGTAATAAAGAAATAAAAGTGTCCGTCTCATTGGACACATTCCACGCTCTATTTTTTAGAAATGATATAATTTTTTCTGTAATCATAGCTTATGGATAAAATTGTTGATGTAAATTATTAAAACAATCTATACCTAGCATATTTGCTTTTGGAATTTCGATTCTAATCCTATGCTCATTATTAGTTGGTAATGAACCAACAGGAGGAGTGAACCAGTAAGCATGTTTTCTTAGTTTAATTTCAGCTTGGTCGATTTCTACCCAAGTATTTTGGTCGTGTGGAAGCACAAATAAAATTAACACTAATGGAGCAGTTCCATTAGTTTGTCTTTCTACAAGGTCATTAAATGATTTTGCTTCCAAATCGTATTTAATAGAGTTGGGTTCATCAACAATCGAATTGTCAGTTGTGGCTTTCAATTGAAGATCAATATATCTGCTGTCATATGTGTAACGTGTTTTACCTTGTGGGGTAGTATATGTTGTTGTCTTCTTCAATTGATAGTCAACACCTAAATCCAATTCAGGTTTGTCAATAACAAATCCTTTGTTGGCTGCTAAAATACCAATAAATCGATTCGATAATTGCTCTTTTTTTTGTTCTTCTGTCATTCGTTGTCGTGTCTTTTAGCCTTGCATGTAACTTGTATATAACCGCTAAAACATTCAAAATACATAACCAGATTTGGTTAAAATAGTTTGGTTTGTAGCTTCCCAAATATAAACATTTCAGCAAAAAAACATACAATTTTTCTGAATTTAAATTATGAAATAAATTCCAAATAGTAACTTTCATAATCCCCAAAAAAAACACGCTACTCAACTAAAAATCCTGAGTGTGTAGCGCGTTGTTCTAATTAAGAATTTGTTTTTAAGGACTATATTGTGTGGGAATTAAAATCACCCATTGAGTTCCATCAATAACTTGATATTATTTTGTAATTTAGGACTAAATTTAAATAACAAAAAATAGAAAACATGAAAAACAATTTTTGGATTTACATGATTATTTCATGTTTGGGATTAACAAGCTGCAAAAAAGAGGGAGACAATTCAAAAGCAATTGAGCAACCTCCTTTACAAGTAGCCTGTTACCAAGCAGTGTATGAAAAAGACACAGTTTCGTTAAAACTTAACACCTTAAAAGATGGAACCATCACTGGCAATTTGGTGATGAAAGAATTTGATGCTCCTGTTAAAAATGGCGAAATCATTGGGAAATTTAGTGGAGACACCTTATTGGTTGATTACAGTTATGTTGAAGGTGTAACTGATAAAACAACCTTTAAAAACCCATTGGCTCTACTCAAAAAAGGAAAGGAACTAATCCTCGGTAATGGCAAAATAGAAACGTATTTAGGAAAAACCTATTTTGTCAAAGGTCAACCTATCGATTATGAAAACGTAAAATACAAATTCTCTGTAACGGATTGTAAAGAATAATTAGCACAAAAAGGAGATAATTTCTCCTTTTTTTATTGGTAAAAAACATCATAGGCAAATCGGACTAACGTGCCAATGACTACCACTAGAAAAAAGATTCGGATAAAACTATTGCCTTTGTTGATGGCCAATTTGGCGCCCAACCATCCACCGAGGGCATTGCTCGCCGCCATAGGAAGCGCAATGGCCCAAATGATTTTACCTTTGAGCATAAACAAGCAAATCGAACCAAAATTGGTCGATAAGTTGACCATTTTTGCATTCGCAGAGGCGTGCAAAAAGTCGAATCCCATAATAGCAATAAAAGCCACAACCAAGAAACTTCCCGTGCCCGGACCAATGAATCCGTCGTACAAACCCACCACAAAACTGATAGCAACAGCATTGATTACTTGGCGTTGATGGGAAATATTTTTTTCTATTTGCTGTCCAAAATTTTCCTTAGCATAAGTATAAATTACCAAAAACGACAGCACGACCAACAAAAGTGGTTTCATAAAATCATTGCTCACATACGTCAGCAAAGTCGAACCCAAAAACGCGGACGGAAATGCCAAAAGCATCATAATTCCGAGTAGTTTCCAGTTCAAATCCACTTTTTTCAAGTACTGAAAAGCTGCAAAAGAAGTACCACTAAAGGCGGGTACTTTTAAGGTTCCAATTACGGTCGCGACAGGAAGGCTGGGCAACAAAATAAGTCCAACGGGGGTCTGTATGAGTCCACCTCCTCCTACTATAGCATCTATAAATCCCGCAGCAAAAGCGGCTAAACAAAGTAAAAGTAAGATGGTAACGTCCATTGAGCGGTGGTTTTGTATTGGTTGCGGCAAAAATAGGAGTATCGAATGATTTTGAGTATCAATTGATGAAGAAAATTTAATTTTTAACCGTTAGATATAAACATATAAGTCATAACAGTTTTTTAATTTAACTCTTTTTTTGAACCATATAAGACAAATAAGGACATATAAGTAGCTATCTGTGGAATTTGTGTCTAGTACTTAACCACTAAGAGCACTAAGATTTACACCAAGTTCACAATGATACTTATAAAAATTTGTGTTTCTTGGTGGTAAAAACTTAACCGCAAAGGTCGCAAGGTTTACGCAAGGGTCGCTAAGAAAATTATAAAACTTTGCGTTGCTTTGTGCCTTCTTTGTGTTCTTAGTGGTGAAAAAATTTAACCGCAAGTGGCGCAAAGTTTAACCAAATTTATAACTGTAAAAATCCGTAGCATCCGTAAAATCCGTGGCTGAATATACCACAAAGTTTAACCGATTACCCAGTCAACCAATTAACCAATAATTCAGCTAAGCAACTAAACAATTCTAATCCAAAAAAGTTTATTTTTGTGCCCCAAACCCAATTATACTTATGGACGCAACAAGAATTATTGAACTAGCTAGTTACACTTTACCCTCGCTAATTACTGGAGTGGTGGCCTATCAATTTTTTAATTTACATACCAAAGACGAGGCGGGACGTCGTCGTTTTTTATTGCATAGAGAAGCTCAAAAAACGGCTTTGCCTATACGTTTGCAGGCGTATGAGCGTATGACTTTGTTCTTGGAACGCATCAGTTTGAATCAGTTGTTGATTCGCATTGCTCCGATTTCGACCATAAAAACGGATTACGAACAATTGGTTATAGCGCATATCGAGCAAGAATTTGAACATAATTTGACCCAACAAGTGTATATGTCGGATGAATGTTGGAGTATTATTTTAACTGCAAAAAACGCAACTATTCAAATGATTCGAATGGCGGCTCAAAAAGAAACTATAGAAAACGCCAATCAAATGCGTGAGTTGATTTTGAATGATTTGTTAGAAAAACAATCCCCTAGTAACGCGGCTCTGGCGTTTATCAAGCAAGAAGTTAGTGATTTATGGTAAAATGATTTCACTGTAGTTTTCATTTTTACTTTGGGCATAATCAAATCCAATTTTCCACCATTTCCGCATTTCAGAACGATCAAATACTAATGCATTGTCGGTAAGTTGTATGGGAGTATAATACAAGTTGAGTTGTACATTTTTGATGGAAGCCATCATTTTACCCAAAGTAATATCATAGCGTTCTATTTGGTCAAGAGTAACTCTAAAAATATCTATCAACAACGAAAAAGGGTTTCTTCCAATCCCAATTCGATTGCATTGATGCTCAGATTCTAAGATAATTACATCAATTTCTGTAGCTCCTCTTGCAATAGCTTCGTTAATAGGAACCAAGTTAGAAAAACCACCATCACCATATTCACAACCGTTTTTCTTAACCAAACTCATGAAGGGAATATAATTACAAGAAATCCAAATCCATTCGCAGTATTCTTCATAAGTACATTCGTGAATGGATTTGTATTCTGAAGCGTTAGTGGATATATTCGTCACGGTAATAACCACATCGGGTTCGCTATCTTTAAGCGTTTGAAACTCTTCGCGAGTTAAATTGCTTTGAATGAAATGCAAGAGGTTTTTACTTTCTCCAAAAGTTCGTCTTCTTTTAAGAAATTGAAGCAAAACATTAAAGTGATTGATTGAAACGGAGGTAAAACCTCTTTCTTTTTTGATTTTAAAAGGATTAACATTAAAAATATCGCTCATTCCAACATTAGTGTAAATCTCTTTGATTTTGTCCACTTTTCCAACAGCCAAATGAGAAATCAGCAAACTACCTGTTGAAGTACCAATGTACATATCGTAGTGCTGCTTTTTAATATTCAATAAAAACTCGGCAACTCCTCCTGCGAATGCCCCTTTACTTCCACCGCCAGAAATCACTAGTGCCCTCATATTGGCTTATTACTCATTCAACAATCTATTGATAATTTCTTGTTCTTTTGGTGGCAAATCCAAAGCCACTTCTTGTAAAGCCTTCCTTTTATTTTCTTGTTTAATCTGTTTGCGGATGGCATCTCTAGCGAATTTAGAAAATTGCCATAAATGATGCGTGGTAGCATTTGCTAAATTTTTCCAAACAGTTGTGTTAAAAAAATCTAAGAAAATCAAACTCTCTAATGCATTCTGACGCGTGCTCGCTTCAAAATATAGACTAGAATACTGAATTAGTTCTTTAGACAAAGCGGCAGCATCTGCATTGTAATTGGGCGTATTCAAAGCCAAAGCCAACCACAAAATTCTCAAGTTATAATCGTTAAAACCTATCCAATTTTTGGTTTGGTCCAAATAACGAATTCGGTCATTCTCGAAACTGTTCCATAACTGAAACAACGCTATTTCTTGCGTTTGATAAGAAGCATCGGTTAGCAAGGTTTCATAATCGGCTTTGAAGGCTTCTGGAACTTTAGGAAATAGGTTTGCGATTTTCTGTCGGATAGACCAATTCTTTGTCGCTATAGCTAAAGCTAACAACTCTTTTATATTGTCGTAGGACTCTTTTCGAAGCTGAAAAATTACACTTTCTTTCACAGTGTAATAGACATCCGATTGCAAAACTTTCATCAAAAAATCTTTCTTTTCTGCCAATGGAGTGTTGCGCAATTGGTCTAGTTCTAGCTGGACTTTTATTGTCGCATTTTTTTTAAGTAAATAATTAGCTTCTAGCGTATTGAATTTAAAATCCTCAAGCCATACTTTAGAAAATAATTTACTGTCAAAAGCGGCAACTTTTTCAATTTCTACAAAAAAATCATTGGTGTTTACCGTTTGAAAAGCGTGCTTTTTAAGGTAGTTTTTTATGGCTTTTTTAAAAGCCTTATCTCCTATTTTTTGATGCAAAACAAATAAAGCCCAAGCACCTTTTTCGTAGAAGGTCAAAGAACTCGCTTTTGCATTCAACACAGGAATGGTATCCGTTCGGGAGGCGAATTTGAGCTGTTGTGCTTTCTCGTATAAATAACTATAAAAATAATCTTCACCATACAACTCCTTCTCGGCCAACAGCGCATAATAGGTCGCGAAACCTTCTTGCAACCAATGGTGTTTGCTGCTCTCGGCAGTTACCAAATCACCAAACCACTGATGCGCCAATTCGTGCGCATTGACATTGGTATATTTTCGGTCGTTAAAACCAACTGCATCCACCACATACCGACTCGAAAAAGTGGTTGCCGAAGTGTTCTCCATTCCTGCATATAAAAAATCTCTAACAGGCACCTGCTTGTAATTCCCCCAAGGGTATTTAACACCTATTTCTTTCTCCAAAAAATTAAAAATAGCCTCCGAATGGCGATAGGTTGGTTCAAAAAACGCTGCATCTTTAGGTTCATAATACCATTCTAAAGACACGCCAGAATTGGATTGTTGCGTTTTTTTATCAAATTTACCAATAGCCATCATCAACAAGTACGAACTCATAGGCTTTTGCATTCTATAGCGCCAGTAAGTGTTATTGCCATTAGTCATTTTCTCTTTCAAGGTTCCATTGGCAATGACTTGATAGTTTTTATCAAAGACAATTTCCAAGTTAAAAACCACTTTTTCATTCACATCATCAAAACTCGGAAACCAATGACTGGTGTATTTCCCTTGTCCTTGCGTCCAAATCTGTAAATTAGCATTCGCTTCAGAACCTATAAAGTATAAAGTTTGCTTAGGTTTGGCTTCATAAGAAAACTGCACCCATTTTTTACCTTTTTTAAACGGATGAATTAACAACAGTTGTTTTCCATTGGTAACAAAAGAAATCGGTTTGTCGTTCAATTTCACATTGGTAAACTGCATATTTTGCGCATCAATCTTAATGGTATCGATAGGTTGCAACACATCAAACAAGTAAGTAACAGTACCCGCAATCGTTTTGTCCTTTGGGTTGACGAACAACTGACCGTTGGCAGTTTTAAAGTCAACCGATTGCGTTTGTTGTGCAAAAATAAATGAGGTTAAAAAAAGAAAAATATATTTCATCTAAACAGATTTTCGAGAGGATTTGAATTTCAAAGTTACAACAGGACTTCGGCTTTTAAAAATATCCGCCACGAATTCACTAATGAATCACGAATTATTAATGTTAATGTTGATTGATTAAGGACAAATAAAAAATAACCACATAGAATCATAGATTAAAGCAAATCAACAGATTTGTACTAGAATTCGAGTAATTTAATTATAATCTTAAATAATTAGTGGCAATTGGTGTAATTCGTGGCTACTTTCATAATTTTACGGCCTACAAAAACAAACCCCAAATTGAAAACAAAAGCTTTATTTAACTGGAGCAGCGGCAAAGACTCTGCACTTGCTTTATACAAAACACTACAAAATCCCGAGTTCGAAATCGACTGTCTTCTGACGAGTGTCAACCAAAAATACCAACGGGTTTCTATGCACGGTCTTCGTGTTGAATTGCTGCAATCGCAAGCTGAAAGCATCGGCTTACCACTCGAAATCGTCGAAATTCCAGAAATGCCCACGATGGAAGTTTACGAAAATGCCTTAGCCGCAACCTTAACACAACTCAAAACCAGAGGCATCACCCACTCGATTTTTGGCGATATTTTCCTCGAAGATTTACGCCAATACCGCGAGGACAAACTCGCCACAATGGACTTAAAAGGCGTGTTTCCGTTATGGAAAATCCCAACAAAAGACCTGATTCAAGAGTTTATCGATTTAGGCTTCAAAACTATAGTCGTTTGTGTCAACGAGCGCTATTTGGATAAAAGTTTTGTGGGACGCATCATTGACCAAGATTTCATCAACGATTTACCAGAAAACGTAGATGTTTGCGGCGAAAACGGCGAATTCCACACCTTTACTTTCGATGGTCCTTTGTTCAAACAGCCCATTGATTTTGAAATCGGAGAAGTTGTCTACCGAAAATACGAAAAACCAGCCACCACCGATACGTCCGATACCGCTTGCGACACCAGCGCCTCAGATGCCTTTGACTACGGCTTTTGGTATTGCGATTTAATTCCTAAGTAAGCCTTGTATTAGGAGCAGGAAGAATGGGGCTTTTTAGCCATCAATGGTCCCGTGATTCGCTATATCTTTGCTTTTCTAAAGAAAAAAAGCAAAGGATGCCGCTACTCCCGGGGCTAAGAGGCTACATCCGTACTTTTTTGGATGAATGGGCTAAAAAAAAGAGAACAATAAAGCAAAAGCTCTAGAGTTCTCTTTAAGGTGCCGTCATAATTGAAATTAACCAAAAAATCAAATTATAAACAATTTAAGCTGTAGCCCAAAGTAGTCATTGTGGTAACAATTGTATTCTACTACAAACTGCATCTCTTAGCTTAGATTGTCATAATCGAAAAAGGTTGCGTCAATTATTTTATTTTTTTTAAAATTTTATCTTTCTTCGAACAACTTAAGAAGCTGAGTTACTGTATTCCAGTTTCTTATCGTAGCAATCAGGTTTAATTTTTTTTCAATATATTTTTGGTCGAATCTCGTTTTCCCAGCGCCCACAGCGTATTTAATGTAAATTCTGTTAGCATCAATCTGCGCTTCATCGGGTTTCACTTGACTCATTTTTAAATCATTGATACTGTTACTTTTCAATTCCATCGAAACAAAAGCCACATACAATTTTTTCAAATCCACTTCTTTTTCCTTCAAAAAAGAATTATTGGCAAAACAAGCCTCCAAATCCGATTTCCCAATCACCACCACTGGAACTTCAAGTCCAAGCGCTTTAAATAGTTCTTGCTTAATCACAAAACCTACCTTCGCAGGATTTTCCTCTTCACTATCAACAAAAACATTTCCAGACTGAATGTAAGTTTGCACGTTCTTAAAACCAACGGCTTCAAGAGTCGTTTTCAAAACCTCCATTTTAATCATATTATGCCCAGAAACATTGATGCCACGGAGGAGCGCTAAGTGTGTTGTCATTATTTTTTAAATTAAATTTTAACCTTCACCACTACTTTCTTTACTTTCGAAACCACACCAGCTTTTACACAAGGACGGTGCAAATCTTCGGGAAAAAACAAAGTAAACATCCCTTCTTCCACACGCAATAACGAAGTATCACCTTCATAAAATGTATAATCCTTTTCTAAGTCTTCTTCCACCATTTTCTGGTTGGTCAAAGGCGCAAATCCCATCAACTCCACTCCACTGATGACGTATTGAATATCAATGTATTTATGGTGACCTTCCAGCACACATTCGGATTCGTCTTTGGTATCATATTCTTGTACAATCGCAAAAACAGCCTCGCCATCAATATCGTGCTTTCCTGAGGCAATAGCCTTTAAATCGGTGGTAGTTATAAACTCAAAACCTTTAGCCAAACGTTGAGTCAATTGGCTGTATAATCGGTAATTCTCTATTTTATCAATAACCATATTTCTAGTATTTAGTTTCCAAAGATATTGTGAATTGAAGGAATTTCCTAAACAAACCCATTTCCAAATCTAGAAACAATCTAGTATCTTCGCTTTGCGAAAAAAAAATTGAAAGTAACTCATAACTGACAACTCATAACTGATAACCGATAATTCAAAAATGTCCAATAACCTCCTAGAAACTCCCATCGAATACTTAAAAGGCGTTGGCCCCACTCGCGGGACATTACTTCGCAAAGAATTGGGTATTCACAAATATGGAGATTTGGTCAATTTTTACCCCAATCGCTACATTGACCGTACCCGTTATTACAAAATCAATGAATTGCAAGGCACCACCGCCGAGGTACAGATTGTTGGTAAAATCATCCATATCAAAACGGTGGAGTTTGGTAAAAACCAAAAACGTTTGGTGGCTACTTTCGTTGACGAGACAGGACAAATGGATTTGAATTGGTTCCAAGGTCACAAATGGATTAAGGAGAGTTTAAAACTCAATGAAATGTGTGTTGTTTTCGGAAAATGTACGCAATACGGCAGTCAGTTCAGTATAGCGCATCCAGAAATTGAGTTACTCGCTGAGCACCAACAAAGCTTGCGTTCGGCTATGCAACCCGTGTATCCATCTACCGAAACTTTGGCCAACAGAGGGATTAGCAACAGAGTCATCAACAAAATGATGCAGCAATTGTTTTTGGAAACACAGGCTTTGTTTACCGAGACTTTACCGAAATATTTGCTTGAAGAATTGAAATTGATTCCAAAGAATGCTGCATTATTCAATATTCACTTTCCAAAAAGTAGTGAAGCCCTAGCCAAAGCGCAATTCCGTCTGAAGTTTGAAGAGTTATTCTACATTCAGCTGCAATTGATTACCAAAAATTTGATTCGCAAACACAAAATCAAAGGCCATCCCTTTTCAAAAGTAGGCGAATTGTTCAACGATTTTTATCAAAATCACCTACCATTCGATTTGACGAATGCGCAAAAAAGAGTAATCAAGGAAATCCGAACCGATATGGGAAGCAATGCCCAAATGAATCGTCTTCTTCAAGGAGATGTGGGTTCTGGCAAAACAATTGTGGCTTTTATGAGTATGCTTTTGGCTTTAGACAATGGTTTTCAAGCTTGCTTGATGGCGCCCACAGAGATTTTGGCCAATCAACATTTTATCGGACTTTCAGAATTTGCCAATACCTTAAATATCAACATAAAAATACTAACAGGTTCAACCAAAACTGCGGCACGAAAAATCATTCACGAAGAACTCGAAAATGGAAGTTTGCAAATCTTAATTGGTACTCACGCGCTATTGGAAGACAAAGTGAAGTTTCAAAATTTAGGCCTAGCCGTAATCGACGAGCAACATCGCTTTGGCGTTGAACAAAGGTCAAAGTTGTGGAAAAAGAACTCCATTCCTCCTCACGTTTTGGTGATGACAGCTACTCCTATTCCGAGAACTTTGGCGATGAGTTTGTATGGCGATTTAGATGTTTCGGTTATTGATGAATTACCTCCGGGTCGAAAACCGATTCAAACCGTGCATCGTTTTGACTCCAACCGTTTGAAAGTTTGGAAATTCATTCGTGATGAAATCGCTTTGGGACGACAAATTTATATTGTGTATCCATTAATTCAGGAATCCGAAAAAATGGATTTTAAAGATTTGATGGATGGTTACGAGAGTATTTCACGCGATTTCCCACTACCCTACTATTCCATTTCGATTTTGCACGGTAAAATGAAACCTGCAGAAAAAGATGCCGAAATGAAACGCTTCGCCGATGGAAAAACAAATATTATGGTAGCCACTACTGTAATTGAAGTTGGTGTAAATGTGCCCAATGCCAGTGTAATGATTATTGAGAGCGCCGAACGCTTTGGACTCTCTCAACTCCACCAATTGCGTGGTCGCGTGGGTCGTGGTGCTGAACAAAGTTATTGCATCTTAATGACTTCTCACAAACTGACCAGCGATAGTAAAATCAGAATGGAAACTATGGTCAACAGCAATGACGGATTTGAAATTGCCGAAGTAGACTTGAAATTACGCGGACCAGGAGATATAATGGGAACCCAACAAAGCGGCGTTTTAAACCTTCAAATTGCGGATTTGGTCAAAGACAAAGACATATTGCTTTTGGCTAGAAATTACGCTTTCAAAGTCCTTAATGACGACCCTTCTATGCAAAAACCAGAAAACACTATCCTTAGAATGGTATTTATGGAACTTACCAAGAAAAAAAATATTTGGAACTATATTAGTTAAATCTATTATTAAATTCTCTTTGTTTTTAAGAATTTATGATTTAAAACGAAACGATTCCGAGTTGTTTTATTAATTTGTATGTACAAATGTTAAATTATTTTTTCTTATTATCGCTTTCTTACAAATGCTTTACTTTTGTTTTTGAACTTTTTTTAAAAACCAATTAAACCATTGATTATTTATGATGTCTCATCTAATTAATTAATAAAAAAGCAAGTTTAAAATTCAATTTATCTTACATTAGAAGGTTAAAAACAAACTGCTTTCCACACCCAAAGAATTGCCAAAAAAAAAAAATAAATAACCTTATGAAAATAAAAAACCTTGTTTACACGCTTTTAGTACTTATCATTGGTGGTTTTATAGCCTACAGAGTAGTTTCGAATTCTAAAAAAGGAGGCGATTCAAAAGACAAAGGAGGAAAAGACAAACCGATGAACGTCAGTGGAATCGTTATTAAAACCCAAGTTTTTAAAAACAATCTATCCCTTTCAGGTTCTATCGAAGCCAATGAACAAGTTGAAATTAGAAGTGAAGTTTCTGGTATTGTAGAAGCCATTTCGTTTCAAGAAGGAAGTTTTGTAAACAAAGGTCAAGTGTTATTTAAAGTCAACGACCAAGAATTAAAAGCCCAACTCATTCAAGCAACAACTAAAGAAGGTCTAGCCGCAGAAAATGCTAGAAGAGCTAAATTGCTTTTACAAAAAGAAGCCATCAGCCAAGAAGAATATGATGTAGCAAGAGCTGAGCACAAATCGACGCAAGCCCAAGTGCAATTAATTAGAGCTCAAATTGCAAAAACATCAGTAAGAGCTCCTTTTTCTGGAAAAATAGGATTACGTTCCATCTCTCCTGGAACCTATATTACCCCTACTACTCTAGTTGCGAATTTAGTTAATATCGGAAAATTAAAAATTACCTTTTCGGTTCCAGAAAAATATGCTTCACAAATCAAGTTAAATACCAATATCACTTTTTCAGTTTCTGGTACTACTCAAAAATACCACGGCGTTGTTTATGCTATCGAACCTGAAGTGGCCACTGCAACCCGAACTTTACAAGTTAGAGCTATTGCCGATAATAAAGAAGGAAAGCTTTTCCCTGGTACTTTCGCTAATGTCGAATTACCATTAGATGTCATTAACGATGCAATTATTGTCCCTACGGAAGCAATAGTTCCGATTCAAAATGGTAAAAAAGTTTTCATTTCCGAAAAAGGAATGGCAAAAGAAGTAAAAGTAGAAGCTTCTACCAGAACGGATGCTTCCATCTTGATTCTTTCAGGATTAAAAGCTGGAGATACTTTACTGACCACAGGCGTAATGGCGTTGAAAGATGAAACACCAGTAAAAGTTACTATTAAGTAGTGTTTATTGTAATTAGTGATTAGTCCTTAGTAATTAGTCATAAACAACTGAAGATTATATACTAAAAACCAAGAACTAAGAACTAACCTCTAAGGACTTTAAAAGAAAAAATAAAACAAATGAGTTTATCCACCATAAGCATAAAAAGACCCGTTTTAACGATAGTTTTAAACCTGACTATCATTTTATTTGGAGTCATTGGCTACAGTTTTTTGGGAGTTCGAGAATTCCCTTCTATCGACCCTGCTCAAGTATCGGTGAGAACGAATTATACAGGAGCGAATTCAGATATTATCGAATCTCAAATTACTGAACCTTTAGAAAAAGCCATAAACTCTATAGATGGGATTCGAAATGTTACTTCTTCAAGTATTCAAGGAAGTAGTAACATTACTATTGAATTTGATTTGAACAAAGATTTAGAGGAAGCTGCAAATGATGTTCGTGATAAAGTATCACAAGCCGTTCGTAGTTTACCACAAGATATAGATGCTCCTCCTGTAGTTTCTAAAGCGGATGCCAATGGGGAATCCATTATTTCTATGACGGTACAAAGTGATTCTAGAGACGCACTAGAATTAAGTGACTTTGCAGAGAATGTAATTGCTCAACGCCTAGAAACGATTCCTGGTGTAAGTGGCGTTCAAATTTGGGGACAAAAAAGATACGCTATGCGTTTGTGGATTGACCCAGTAAAATTAGCAGCTTATGGGTGTACTGTAGCTGAAGTTCGTACGGCATTAAATAAACAAAACGTAGAATTACCTTCAGGAAAATTAACAGGAAGCAATACTGATCTAACAGTAAAAACAGTTGGTAATCTTTCTAAACCTGAAGAATTCAATAATATCATCATTCGTAGTGAGGGCGATAGAATTGTCCGTTTTAGTGATATTGGAAATGCTGAACTTGGTGCTGAAAATCTAGAGACCAAAATGAGTCAATCTGGGCTTCCGTTATTGGGTGTGGCTATTGTTCCGCTTCCTGGGGCTAATTATTTAGATATTTCAAAAGAGTTTTATAAAGTCTACAATTCTTTGCAAAAAGATTTACCAAAGGACATCAAATTAAACATTGCCATTGACAGTACGATTTTCGTAAAAAAATCGGTGATTGAAGTAGCTGAAACCCTTGGTATTTCAATCATTCTGGTAATCTTAATTATTTACTTGTTCTTTAGAGATTGGGCTATTGCCTTCCGTCCGTTGATTGATATTCCCGTTTCCTTAATTGCAACATTCTTTATTATGTGGCTTTTTGGATTTTCGATTAACGTGTTGACGTTGTTGGCAATTGTTTTGGCTACAGGATTGGTAGTTGATGATGGAATTGTAGTAACCGAAAATATTTTCAAAAAGGTAGAAGAAGGAATGTCGCCTATTGAAGCAGCAATAAAAGGGTCGAATGAAATCTTTTTTGCGGTAATTTCAATTTCGATTACGTTGGCCGCAGTATTTCTTCCTGTTATATTTTTGGAAGGATTTGTGGGTCGATTGTTTAGGGAATTTGGGGTGGTGATTGGTGCAGCAGTACTAATTTCAGCTTTTGTTTCTTTGACTTTAACTCCAATGCTAAATGCTTATTTAATGAAAGGTGGCGTTCAAAAGAAATCAAAATTCTATTTGATGACCGAACCTTATTTTGAGAAATTAAACAGCAACTATGCGGAATCATTAGGCCGTTTTATGAAAAAGAAATGGTTGAGTTTCCCTATTCTAATTGTTTGTTTTGGATTGATTTACCTTTTCTTTTCGCTTTTGAAAAAAGAAACAGCTCCTTATGATGACAGAAGTGCCATTGTAATGTCAATGACTACCCCAGAAGGCGCTTCTTATGAGTATACGGACCGTTTTATGCAAGAAGTCTCTAAAATTGTAGACGATTCTATTCCAGAGAAAAATGTTTCGCTTATCATAACATCACCAGGTTTTGGAGCTTCTACGGTAAACAGCGGGCGTGTTCGTATTGCCTTAAAAGCACCAGAAGAAAGGAAGCGTTCTCAAAAGGAAATTGCAGAACAATTAACTAAAATCACCAAACAGTTCCCTGAAGCGAAAACAGCGGTGATTGAGCAACCAACCATTGCAGTGAACCGTCGTGGAGGATTGCCTATTCAATACATTATTCAGGCGCCAAACTTTAAAAAATTAGAAGAGAAAATTCCATTATTTATGGAAGAAGCTGCTAAAGATTCTACTTTTGCGATTACGGATGTGAATCTAAAATTCAACAAACCTGAAGTCACCGTTACAATCGATAGAGAAAAAGCAGAAAGCTTAGGAATTTCGGTTTTGGATATTGCACAAACCTTACAACTTTCGTTGAGCGGACAACGTTTTGGTTATTTTATGCAAAACGGAAAACAATACCAAGTCATTGGTCAATTCAACCAAGAAGACCGTACAAAACCACTTGATATTGCTTCTATGTTTGTCAAAAACAACAAAGGAGAATTGATTCAGATGGACAATGTGGTGACCATTCAAGAACAAAGTAATCCACCGCAATTGTATCACAACAACCGTTATATGTCGGCCACTGTTTCGGCAGGATTAGCGCCAGGCAAAAGTTTGGGCGAGGGAATTGAAGCGATGAATAGAATCAAAGCCAAAGTTTTGGACGATACGTTTACTACTGACTTAGGTGGAGAATCTCGAGATTTTGTGGAAAGTAGTTCAAATACTTCCTTTGCTTTTGGATTGGCTTTAATCTTGATCTTTTTGATTTTGGCAGCACAATTTGAAAGTTTTATTGACCCGTTTATTATCATTTTGACTGTTCCGATGGCGGTAGCTGGAGCTTTATTTTCATTGTGGTTGTTCAATCAGACTTGGAACATTTTCAGTCAGATTGGAACCGTAATGTTGATTGGGTTGGTGACCAAAAACGGTATTTTGATTGTAGAATTTGCGAATCAATTACGAGAACAAGGCAAACCGAAATTTGAAGCGATTATGGAAGCTTCTGAAGCGCGTTTGCGTCCTATTTTGATGACGAGTTTAGCGATTTCGTTAGGAGCTTTGCCAATTGCATTGTCACTTGGAGCCGCTTCTACTAGTAGAATTGGTATGGGAGTTGTTATTGTGGGAGGAACCATATTTTCGCTGGTGTTGACTTTATTTGTAATTCCAGCGTTGTATTTGATGTGGTCTAAGGCAAGAAAACATTATCCTGAATTTGACCATATTGCAGAATACGAAGCCGAATCGAAATAGTCTTTGATTCGTCTTATGAAAAAGAGAAGTGTGATTTAGCCCCGATTGCTTCGCCAGTTCGCTTCGCTCGTGTGTAGCGGCATCCTTTTTTTATTTTTCTTTTCAAAAATAAAAAAAGATATAGCGGATAGCGGGAGGAATCGTGTTTTGAAAACAAATGTGGTGCTCCTCAAATTAGAAAATTAGAATTTAATTGGTAGTTGAAAATAAGAAATGAGAAAAAATATAATTGCTTTTTTGGTATTGCTTTGCAGTGTTTTAGGAAATGCTCAAGAAGTCTTGACTATAAAAGACGCGGTGGCAATAGCCTTGGAGAATAACTTCGAAATAAAAATTGCGAGTAATAACCTGAACATAGACAAAGTCAATATGTCTGAGGGAAATGCTGGGATGTTGCCTACGATAACGGGTTCCGTCTTGGACAATAATAGGGTTCAAAACAGTTCTCAAACCTTGCAAACTGGGGAGGTAAATTCGTTGAAAAATGCCAAAAACAACAGTTTGAATTATGGTGTGAGTTTGGATTGGACCATTTTTGATGGTTTAAGAATGTTTGCGAGATACGATCAATTGAAGGAACTGCAAAAGTTAGGAGAGACAAGATTAAAGCAAACGATTTTGCTAAAAATTGCCGAAGTAAATGCTACGTATTTTGATTTGGTGCAACAACAACAGCAATTGATAGCTATTGATAGTACCTTACTGATTTCATCGCAGCGATTACAATTGGCTGAAAACCGATTCAAAATTGGAAAAGCCTCAAAATTAGAGGTTTTGAATGCTCAGGTAGATTTGAATACCGATAAAGTGACACTATTACGACAAAAAGAATTGTACGCTAACACCAAAATTAAATTGAATCAAATTTTGGCTAGAGATGTCAAGAAAGAATTTACGGTTCTGAATGATATCAAAGTGGATAATTCTTTGGTTTTAACTCAATTAATTGAACTAGCTAAACAGCAAAATCCACAATTACAAACCCAAATTATTGCCAAAAATGTTTCGGAATTGCAACTCAAACAGGTAAAAGCAAATCGTTATCCTGTAATTAGTTTGAACTCTGGTTATAATTTTCAAAATACCGAATCGAGTTTGGGATTTACTAGAGAATCTTCTGCCAGAGGATTCAATTACGGTTTTTCAGCAACTTTAAATATCTTTGATGGTTTTGCTCAAAATAGAAATGAAAAAATAGCCAAATTTGAGTTAGAAAACACAAAACTAGCTATCGAGCAGCAATCTCAAGTATTGGAATCGCAGTTGTCTACGTTTTATCAAACCTATTTGACCAATTTAGAATTAATTAATTTGGAGCAAAATAACGAAGCGATTGCCAAACAAAATCTTGCTATTACAATTGATAAGCTAAAAATTGGTACCATAACTACCATCGAATTTAGAGCCGCTCAATTGAATTATGTAAATGCAAGAGTTAGAAATAGCAATGCACAATACCAAGCGAAATTATCTGAAATTGCGCTAAAAGAGTTAGCAGGAAACATTTCGTATTAATATTTCATTCTACCACAATGACCTCCTATAACCCCAAAGATTGGATAAAATTTATATTTTTCTTTAGTAAAGGTGATACTTTTAGAAAACTAGCGCCTATTATGTTTTTGATTGGTGCTTATTCGGCAGCGATAGGATATTTAGAAATTGAATATTGGCATTTACCCGATGATAGTCATGTGAAAAATATTTCAATGATGCACAGTATGCTGGGATTCGTAATATCTTTGTTACTAGCATACCGAACCAATACAGCCTATGATAGATGGTGGGAAGGTCGAAAAATGTGGGGCGGTTTAGTAAATAATAGTAGAAACCTAGCTATTAAATTGTCTGCTATTTTGCAAGACGAGAAGGATAAAGTGTTTTTTAGAAAAATGATTCCTGGTTATGCTTCGATTTTGCAAAAGCATCTCAACGACGAAGAAACCGCGCAACAACTGTTTGATGATGTAGATTTAGAAATTGACCATCATAGACACCGTCCTAATCAAATAGCACAAATACTGTTTCAGAAAATCAATGATTTGTATATTTCCAAAAAAATAACTGGTGAACAACTGATTATTCTAAATAACGAAATCCAATCATTTACAGATATATGTGGCGCTTGCGAACGCATCAAAAACACGCCTATCCCCTATTCTTACAGTGCATTTATCAAAAAATTCATTTTTATCTATGTACTTACTTTGCCTTTTGGTTATGTATTTAGCTTAGGATATTATGTAGTTCCTGTTGTTGTTTTTATTTTTTATGTCTTGGCAAGTTTAGAATTGATTGCAGAAGAAATTGAGGATCCTTTTGGTTCTGATGCGAATGATTTGCCAACAGCAAAGATTGCTTCCAACATAAAAAAACATATTGAGGAATTGTTGTAACTACAATTTATACTTCCTCCGTTTCCAAAAAACAATAAAAATGTTTCTATCTCCAAAGCGCAATCCTTATATTTGCATTCTTATTAAAAATGACAAATGAAGATATCATATAATTGGCTCAAACAATTCATTAAGATTGATTGGAATTCTGAAGAAACAGCAGCATTATTAACAGATTTAGGACTTGAGGTCGAAACAGTTGACAAATATCAATCTGTAAAAGGTGGTTTAGAAGGTATCGTTGTTGGACATGTTTTAACTTGTGAACAACATCCTGATGCAGATCGATTAAAGGTTACAACTGTAGATTTAGGTGATGGCATTCCCGTTCAAATTGTTTGTGGCGCAAATAATGTGGCCGCAGGACAAAAAGTAGCAGTTGCAACTATCGGAACGATTTTGTATGATAAAGAAGGAAATACTTTTACCATAAAAAAGGGAAAAATACGCGGACAAGAAAGTCATGGTATGATTTGCGCTGAAGATGAGTTAGGTCTTGGCGAAAGTCATGATGGAATTATGATTTTAGATGAAACTTTGGTTCCAGGAACTAAAGCAGCCACTGTATTTAAAATTGAAAATGACGAAGTTTTTGAAATAGGATTAACACCTAACCGTGCTGATGCTATGAGTCACCTTGGGACCGCAAGAGATCTTAGAGCTGGAATGCTTCAAAGTGGTGTCAATGTAGAATTAATTACCCCATCTGTGACCAATTTTAGAGTAGACAAAAGAACTTTAAAAATTGATGTAGATGTTAAAGAAAATAAATTAGCACCCAGATATTGTGGGGTTACTATTTCTGGAATTACCGTAAAATCTTCTCCCGAATGGCTTCAAAATCGTTTGAAAGCAATAGGAATCAATCCGAAAAACAACATTGTTGACGTAACCAATTATGTTTTACACGATTTAGGACAACCTCTTCACGCTTTTGATGCTAACAAAATTAACGGAAAAGTACAAGTAAAAACTTTGCCTACAGGAACAAAATTTACTACTCTTGATGATATCGAAAGAACTTTGCATGAAGAAGATTTAATGATTTGCGACGACAAAGGACCAATGTGTATTGCAGGAGTATTTGGAGGAAAAAATTCAGGAGTATCTGAAAATACAACGTCCATATTTCTTGAAAGTGCATATTTCAACCCGGTAAGTATCAGAAAATCAGCCAAAAGACATCAATTAAATACTGATGCATCTTTCCGTTTTGAGCGAGGTATTGATCCTACTATAACTGAGTACGCTTTAAAAAGAGCGGCATTATTAATTCAAGAAGTTGCAGGTGGTGAGATAACTTCGGATATCGTTGATATCTATCCAAAGAAAATAGAAGACTTCACAGTTTTCTTAAACTTTAGTAAAGTTGCTAAAATTATCGGTCAAGAATTACCAAAAGATACCATTAAGCAAATTCTAGCCTCACTTGAGATAAAAGTAAATAGTGTTTCTGATGCTGGATTAGGATTAACTATCCCATCATATCGAGTTGATGTACAGAGAGAAATTGATGTAATTGAAGAAATCTTGAGAGTTTATGGATACAATAATATTGCTCTTTCTAAGAAAATAAACGCATCTGTTTCCAACTCTCCTAGAACCGAAGATTACAAAGTACAAAATACCGTAGCAGCTCAATTAAACGCCCAAGGCTTTCACGAAATGATGGCCAATTCTTTGACAACTGCTTCGTACACGCAACTTTCTGAAGTACTTAATGATGAACACAACGTAACCATGCTTAACCCTTTAAGTAGTGATTTATCAACAATGCGTCAATCTTTACTTTTTTCTGGTCTTGAAGCGTTGTCTTATAATATAAATAGAAAAAAATCAGATTTAAAACTGTTTGAATTTGGAAAGTCATATCATAACTACTCTTCTGGTTATGAAGAAAAAAAACATTTAACTCTATTTCAAACAGGTAATAGAAATCAAGAAAATTGGACTCATACCCTACAGCCTTCGAATTTCTTTTTATTCAAAGGTTATGTTGTTGCAATTTTAGAAAAGTTAGGCATACAAAAAACAAATAGTTTACCTATTACTTCTGATGTTTTTTCTGAAGGAGTAGCTCTCGGTTTAGGCCAAGATAATTTAGTTGAATTTGGCGTGGTAAAAAAATCAATTTTAAAACATTTTGGAATCAAACAAGAGGTCTTTTATGCTGATTTCAATTGGAATTTAGTTTTAAAATTGGTTTCAAGCAAAACAAAATATACTGAAATACCAAAATATCCAGAAGTTCGAAGAGACTTAGCTTTGCTATTAGACAATGAGGTTTCTTTTGATAACATCTACAAAGTGGCACGCCAAACAGAAAAATCATTACTAAAGGAAATTAGTCTTTTTGATGTATACGAAGGTTCAAACCTACCTGAAGGCAAAAAATCTTATGCTTTGAGTTTCATCATTCAAGATAATAGCAAAACTTTAGAAGATACTCAAATTGATAAAATTATGAGTAAACTACAAAAGAATTTTGAAACAGAACTTGGAGCTGTATTAAGATAAAACTTTAATAAAAATAGATTAATTAAAAAGTCGGTAAGGGTACAAATCCTTACCGACTTTTTATGTTTTCACTCATTATAAGTTGTCAATTTCACATTTTTTTTATCATCAAAACACCAATGAAACAACCATATTCATCAAAAAATGTACTTGAATCAAAAGACACTTCAATCAATATTGCTGTTTTATTTGGATCTTTCTTAAAGTAGTCAAAAGTTAATAATCATATCTTTAATATGCATTATTACCCAATATTAACTCTAATATTCTTAGAACATTGCCTTTAAACTTTGAAACATTTAATTTTTTAATATTCAGAATAGTCAACATAAGTAGTATTCCAATCTTCACTCTTTTCATTAAATCCTTTCGTCCATTACTTTCTTAAAGCAATAAGATAGTTGTAAAAAAAGAGCAAAAAAAAAACCCCTTCATCGAATGATGAAGGGGTTTTAAAAGAATCTGAAAATATTTCAGATTAAAGAAAGGCGGCGACATACTCTCCCACAAAATGCAGTACCATCTGCGCTGGCGGGCTTA
>NZ_JBVHCY010000011.1:0-159159 GCF_057922445.1 Flavobacterium sp. UM26
AAAAACGCTCTTTTAGCATTCACTACCCTAGCCCGGATGGGAGTGGCATCCTCTTGGGGCGGGGTTCGACCCAAGAGATACAACGGACAGCCGGAAAAAGCTCCTAAAAAAAAGACGACTATATATTGAAGGTGTTTTAGTAAACGTTTATATTTGCATTCCTAAAATATAAAGAACAATGATTAATATTACTTTACCCGACGGGTCAATTAGAGCGTTTGCACCAGGCATTACTCCAATGGAGGTTGCCAAAAACATTAGTGAGGGATTTGCAAGAAATGTCATTTCGGCATCTTTTGAAGGCACTACTATTGAGACGAGCACCCCATTGACCACTGACGGAAGTCTTGTTTTGTATACATGGAATGATGCCGAGGGAAAAAAAGCTTTCTGGCATTCTACCTCGCATGTTATGGCACAGGTATTAGAGGAAATGTTTCCAGGCATACAATTGACTCTTGGACCAGCCATCGCAAATGGGTTTTATTATGATGTTGACTTTGGCGAACAAAAAATCACAGAAGCTGATTTTAAAGCTATCGAAAATCGTATTTTAGAAATTTCGAGAGAGAAACATGAATTTAAAATGCGTGCTGTTTCTAAAGCCGAAGCATTGGAAGTTTACAAAAACAATGTTTACAAAACTGAATTGATTAGCAATCTAGAAGACGGTACCATAACATTTTGCGATCATTCTACTTTTACCGATTTATGTAGAGGTGGTCACATTCCTAACACAGGCATCATAAAAGCTGTAAAAATTATGAGTGTTGCAGGTGCTTACTGGAGGGGAGACGAGAAGAATAAACAATTGACCCGTGTGTACGGTACGTCTTTCCCAAAACAAAAAGACCTAACTGAATATCTAGAATTACTTGAAGAAGCCAAACGCCGTGACCATAGAAAACTTGGAAAAGAGTTGGAGTTGTTCGCTTTTTCGCAAAAAGTAGGACAAGGTTTGCCATTATGGCTACCAAAAGGTGCCGCCTTAAGAGATCGTTTAGAGCAATTTTTGAAAAAAGCCCAAAAGAAGGCCGGTTACGAGCAAGTAGTGACTCCACACATTGGACAGAAGGATCTATACGTAACTTCGGGGCATTATGCTAAATATGGCGCCGATAGTTTCCAGCCCATCAACACCCCAGCCGAGGGAGAAGAGTTTTTGCTAAAACCTATGAACTGCCCTCATCACTGTGAAATTTATAATGTTCGCCCTTGGTCATACAAAGACTTACCAAAGCGTTATGCTGAATTTGGAACAGTGTACCGTTACGAACAAAGTGGAGAGCTACACGGATTAACTCGCGTTCGTGGATTTACTCAAGACGACGCCCACATCTTTTGTACTCCAGAGCAGTTAGACGAAGAATTCAAAAAAGTAATTGATTTAGTTCTTTACGTGTTTGGTTCTTTAGGATTTGAAAACTTTACCGCTCAAGTTTCGTTACGAGATCAAGAAAACCGAGATAAATACATTGGTAGTGACGAAAACTGGGAGAAAGCAGAAAATGCAATTATCAATGCCGCAAAAGACAAAGGTCTGAACACTGTTGTAGAATATGGTGAAGCCGCTTTTTATGGTCCAAAATTGGATTTTATGGTAAAAGATGCTTTAGGTAGACAATGGCAATTAGGAACAATTCAAGTAGACTATAACTTACCAGAGCGTTTCGAATTGACTTATAAAGGTTCTGACAACGAACTACATAGACCCGTTATGATTCACCGTGCACCATTTGGTTCTATGGAGCGATTTATAGCGATTTTACTAGAACACACAGCAGGAAATTTCCCTCTTTGGTTAATGCCCGAACAGGCTATAATCTTGTGTTTGAGTGAGAAATATGAAAATTATGCTAAAAAAGTTTTAAATCTGCTAGAAAATCACGAAATTCGCGCCCTAATTGACAATAGAAACGAGACTATTGGAAAGAAAATCAGAGATGCCGAGATGCAGAAAACCCCATTTATGTTGATTGTAGGTGAGGAAGAAGAGAAAAACGGTACCGTTTCGATCCGTAGACATGGTCAAGAAGGTAAAGGAAATATAAGCGTAACAATAGATGAATTTGCCGCTATTGTTGAAGAAGAAATTAGCAAAACATTGAAAGTATTTACAGTTTAACTTAAATTATAAAGTCATAGCAATAAGAAGCAACAGAGGTTATCAACCTCGCGTAGAAAAAAAGGATGCCCACAGAATCAATAACAATATTCGTGGTGTACAGGAAGTAAGACTTGTAGGTGAGAACATCGAGCCAGGTGTTTTTAAATTAGCCGAAGCATTACGTCTTGCGGATGAGTTTGAATTGGATTTGGTTGAAATTTCTCCCAATGCAGAACCACCGGTATGTAAGATTATGGATTATAAGAAATTTGTTTACGAGCAAAAGAAGCGTGACAAAATTCTGAAAGCAAAATCTTCACAGGTCGTGGTTAAAGAAATTCGTTTTGGTCCTCAAACTGATGAGCATGATTATGAGTTTAAAAGAAAGAATGCTGAGAAATTCCTAAAAGAAGGTGCTAAATTAAAAGCGTTTGTATTCTTTAAAGGACGTTCGATCATCTACAAAGACCAAGGCCAAATTTTATTGTTGCGTTTGGCGACAGATCTTGAAGAATACGGTAAAGTGGAAGCCATGCCAGTATTGGAAGGTAAGCGAATGATTATGTTCATTACACCGAAGAAGAAAAAGTAGAGCCTCCCCCAGCCCCTCCAAGAGAAGGGAAAAGAAACGCTAACAAGATTCATAGGGTGAGTAATGATATCTTTTCTGGTTCCTCCTTTCGGTTGAGCTTGAAAGTCAAAAATAAGTAAGTAAGAATAAATTAAAAATCTAGGAAAAAATGCCTAAAATGAAAACCAAATCTAGCGCCAAAAAACGTTTCAAAGTTACTGGTTCTGGAAAGATTAAAAGAAAGCATGCTTTTAAAAGTCATATCTTGACTAAAAAATCTAAGAAACGTAAATTAGCCTTGACACACTCAGCGCTAGTTCACACTACAGATATGAAAAGTATCAAACAACAATTAAGAATCATCTAATAAAAAGTATCAAGTCTTGAGTATTTAAGACTATTACTTTAAAGAATTCTTTAGGTTAAAAAACATTTAATAACCTTGGAGTATGGCCATAAGTTCCTTTGATTGAATTCAGGACGCCTGCTACAAAAAAACAGTAAAATTATGCCAAGATCGGTAAATTCAGTTGCTAAAAGAGCAAGAAGAAAAAAAATAATGAAGCAAGCCAAAGGTTTCTTTGGAAGACGTAAAAACGTTTGGACAGTTGCTAAGAATGCGGTTGAGAAAGCTATGTGCTACGCTTACCGCGATAGAAAAGTAAATAAAAGAAATTTCCGTGCTTTATGGATTCAACGTATCAACGCTGGAGCTAGATTGGAAGGAATGTCTTATTCACAATTCATTGGGAAATTGAAAGCTAACAATATCGAATTGAACCGTAAAGTTCTTGCAGATTTAGCTATGAATCACCCAGAAGCATTCAAAGCTATACTTAATAAAGTAAAATAAACGTTTTATCAACTCAATTTAGATTACTTACTTATATAGAAAAACCCGAACGGATGTTCGGGTTTTTTTTATGTCTTTTTTTTTTAGGGATTGACTTCCCATTGTTGACGACTACCGTTTCAAATCAAAGTGAAGATTTTGGCTAAAGCCGAATACGAAACATATTTTAAAGAATGGGCTAAAGCCCATTCCTATTCAAATTCTGTAAACAAATAGTATAGTTCATTCCCGTTGAAACTTCGCAAACAAATAGTTGGCGAAGTCCTTTATAGGATTAGACAAAGCCTTGCTTGGATGATTAGCAAATTAGGTCACTACTAAATAATTTTTGTCGGAAGTTTGAATACCTACAAGGCCTGAAAAAAGACCTTGCAGGAATAACTAGCAAACTACTTTTAAACAGAAAGCATTATCAGAAACTGAAAACCTACAAGGTCTCGAAAAAGACCTTGCAGGAATAACTAGCAAACTACTGTTATTCAGAAATCATTATCAGAAGTTGAATACCTACAAGGCCTGAAAAAAGACCTTGCAAAAATAACTAGCAAACTACTTTTAAACAGAAAGCATTATCAGAAGTTGAATACCAACAAGGTCTCGAAAAAGACCTTGCAGGAATAACTAGCAAACTACTTTTAAACAGAAAGCATTATCAGAAGTTGAATACCTACAAGGTCTCGAAAAAGACCTTGCAGGAATAACTAACAAACTACTTTTAAACAGAAAGCATTATCAGAAGTTGAATACCTACAAGGTCTGAAAAAAGACCTTGCAGGAATAACTAACAAACTACTTTTAAACAGAAAGCATTATCAGAAGTTGAATACCAACAAGGTCTGGAAAAAGACCTTGCAGGAATAACTAGCAAACTACTGTTATACAGAAAGCATTATCAGAAGTTGAATACCTACAAGGACTAGAAAAAGACCATGCAAGAAAACAACAGCTTAATTACATCTAGAAAAACTTAGTGCTATTTGTCGAATTTAGATTTTGAAATGATTCCAGATTAAAAACCCTCTTTCCTTATAGCCCCGATCGCAGCGGCATCCTCCTGTTTTGTCTCGTTTTTTCGAACGAGGCAAAACAGGAGATATAGCGGAGAGCGGGACGATGCCTACTGATATTACCCTTTTTTACTGCTCCTACTACTACTTTTAGGAATTGATAAATCTAGGATTGATGAGATTGTCTATTGAATAGATTTCGTCCCATTTGGCTTGCGTGATTAATTGGCGCTCTATTACCGCAATTTGATGAACGCTTTTACCGGTTTTTAAGGCTTCGCCGGCAATGCTTGCGCTTTCCTCGTAACCTAAAATTGGATTCAATTGTGTCACGATTCCGATGCTGTTCATCACTAGGTCATAGCAATGTGCTTCGTTGGCCGTGATACCCACAATGCATTTGTCAATTAAGGTATGAAGGGCATTGGACAAATAATCGAGTGAGGTAAACATGGCGAATGCGATTACGGGCTCCATTACATTTAACTGTAATTGACCTGCCTCGGCGGCCATCGTCACGGTTAAATCTTGTCCGATTACGTAGAAGCAAGTTTGATTGACTACTTCGGGGATTACAGGATTTACCTTTCCGGGCATGATTGAAGAACCTGGCTGGCGTGGTGGTAAATTGATTTCGTTGAAACCAGTTCTGGGTCCTGAGCTCAAAAGACGAAGGTCGTTGCAAATCTTGGAGATTTTTACTGCGGTGCGTTTTAGGGTCCCCATGATTTGTACATAAGCACCAGTATCTACGGTAGCTTCGATTAAATCTGGAGAGAGTGTAAGTGGAATTCCGACTTCCTGAGCCAAATATCCCACACATTTTTCTGGATAGCCTTCTGGTGCATTTACTCTAGTTCCTATTGCTGTTGCTCCCATATTGATTTCGAGTACTAGACTTTGAGCTTCTTTTAGGCGTTTGATGTCTTCGCCAATGGTTGTTGCATAAGCATGAAATTCTTGCCCTAAGGTCATTGGTACTGCATCCTGCAACTGCGTACGCCCCATTTTTAAGACTTTACTAAACTCACGACCCTTTGCAGTAAATGCTTTTTCTAGTTCCTCTAAAGTAGTCAAAAAGCTTTCCATTTTAAGATATAACGCAATTCGGAAGGCCGAAGGATAGGCATCGTTTGTGGATTGAGAGCAATTGACATGATTGTTTGGGTGTAAGTACTGATACTCCCCTTTTTTGTGTCCTAAGTATTCTAAGCCAATATTCGCTATTACCTCGTTGGCATTCATGTTTACAGAAGTTCCTGCGCCACCTTGGATTAAATCGCTCACAAACTCTTGGTCGAATTTTCCAGCAATCAATTGGTCACTACCATAACAAATGGCTTCGGCAATTTTGGCATCTAGAACACCACAGTCTTTGTTTGCCAAGGCTGCTGCTTTTTTCACATAACCTAAGGCTTTGATAAACAAAGGCTCTTTTGAGATTGGAATACCTGTAATATTAAAATTTTCTACTGCTCTAAATGTTTGTACTCCGTAATATACTTCGTTTGGGATTTCAAGTTCTCCTAAAAAGTCGTGCTCTTTACGTGTTGCTTTCATAAAACTATTGGTTTTGTTATGTGGTGTTTGGTTGTATTTCTTGAAAATAAATTTTCTTTAAAAATACAAAATAAATAAAATATAAAACATAAATTACGCAAAATAAGTTAAATTTAATTTTTATTGTTTAAAATAAAGATAAAATAAAAAACTTACTCTTCCCCGTCTTGATGGTGTACCGCTTTCTTTTCGGGGGTTTTACCTCCGTTGTAATAGAAGAATAATCGAAGTGTGTGGTTGGCATCGTATTGATATCCAGAATATTTTTGTTGAAAGACATTCATATAACCAAAATCATAACTGAGTTTTGGGGTTATATTTTGTCTGATTCCTATAAAAATTCGGTTTTGGTCTAGGGTATTGTACACTACTTCTTTGCCAAAATGTAGTAATAACTCATCGGCTATGACCAATGATGGGAGTGATTTGTCTTTAAAAACTGGAATGGTAAAGCTTAACAAATAGCGGACTCTATTGGTGAATCGGGTATCGACTGCGACGTCATTCGCCATTTTGTCTTGCCATCTTTGTTCATTTCTTATTCTTTGGAGTACATTGACTTTTCCAATTTTGGACGTATAAATGACCTGTTGATAGACCCTATTCTCGTCGGCAAAGTTATTCCATTCTGGTTTGGCTGGTGCTAACCACAAATGCGCATAACCAAAAGCTAAAGTTAGATTAGGATAGGCAGTATAGGTAATTCCTGTTCGGGCGAAATAAAAATTTTCTTTATCGGCAAAATCGGTTCTGCGGATGTGGACATCATTCATCATTCCCCAGCGGTCATTGAATTTGTAATTGGTATTAAGACTCACCCAAGTTTGGGCTTGATGATTGACTTCTTTGGCTGTTTGGGTTTGAGCGTGGCAGGTATAACTACTCAACACTACAAAAAATAATAGGAATCGGAACATTATGCATAAGTTAAATGAATGGAAAAAACTCAATTCATGGAACAACTGTACCTCTCTTTTTGAATTTTTTCTTCTGCTAAAGTTAGGCATTTTTGAGGCAATACTTAAGGTCTATTTTCTCTTTTTTCTAGGTATTTATTGAATTTGAAGGTTAAACTATGATTGTGCTTTATGTGACTTTAATTTGTATGAAATATTGAACTCTCAATCCAGAAGTATCATAAAAATTTACTGCTAAAAAAAATTATCCCCCCTTTTTTTGAAGCTTTCCGAAACATTTCGAATAAAAAAATGGGGTTGTTACACCCCATTTTTTACATTCCTTTACAAGCAATTATTTCTTAGATTCTTCGATAGAAACTTTTCTGAATTCTTTTAATAGTTTTTCTATTTCTAAGCTTGATTTACGAGCTCTAGCACAAGCTGCTTTTACTCCTTTTTCTACCAATGCTTCTGATTCTGTTTTAAAGTTTTCCATTTCAGCGTTAATTCTTGCTACTAAATCTTTCATGATGCTCTTATTGTTTTAAATTTTAGGTTGCAAAAATATAAGAATCCTTTTATTAATCAAATGAAATTATCTAAAGTACTGTATCATTCGATAAAGCAATGAAATAGCGCAAGCAAAAAATTGAAATCAAAAAAACACAGTACTACTCTCTAAGGTATTTGTTGATAATGTATCGTGTTATGAGTTTTAGCGTTTTGCCTGTAGTGGGATGCAATCCGGGTTGATTGAAGAGCTCAATCTTATCGTCAATTTTAGCATATCCAATCTAAAGCCGAAAATTTAGGTCTTACTCTCTGTGGCTGGGAAGACTGATGTTTCTTTTACAATCTTTATCTTTGGGGCCCAAATTCCCTAATTGATGAACAAGACCTACAGCCTGTTTCTTTTCCTTTTATGTACCTCCTTTTATGCTCAAACGCGGCTTTTGTCTTGGAACATAGCAAACTTTGGTCAATCAAAATCCAATAGTGAGATTCGCTTCATTGCAAATACTGTTAAGGACTACGATATAGTGGCGATTCAAGAAGTAGTGGCAGGTTATGGTGGCGCACAAGTTGTGGCTACATTAGCCGACGAATTAAACCGAAAAGGGAGTAAATGGGATTATGTTATTAGCGATCCCACCAGCAGCAGTGCTTACAAAACGGAGCGCTATGCCTATTTATGGAAAACGAGTCGCGCCCGCCTGAAAGGGAAACCGTGGTTGGAGTCGAAATTCCAACTCGAAATAGACCGCGAACCATACTTAGCCACTTTTGTAATCAACCAAAAAGAAGTTACGCTCGTGAACTTTCATGCCATCACCAAAAGCAAACAACCTGAAAAAGAAATCAAATATTTTAAGTATTTGCCCACTCAATACCCACAATTGAACCTCTTGTTTTTGGGTGATTTCAACTGTCCGCAATCCCACTCTGTTTTTACTCCTTTAAAGAAAATGGGCTATGACTCCGCTCTGAAAGGACAGAAAACCTCCTTGAAAAAAGCTTGTCAGCACAATGCTTGTTTGGCTTCAGAATTCGATAATTTCTTTTATCTCTCTACCAAAACCAAGGTCTATCAAGCAGGGATTCTTCCCTTCTACACTGCTTTTTACAGCTTGAAAGACGCCCGAAAAATTTCGGATCACGTTCCTATTTGGATGACATTTGAATTGAAATAAAGCGGAAGGAAATTCCAAAAATTGGGATGAAATTCCAAAACTAAAATTCTAAATTCCAAGCATCGAAAAAATACCCAAACTGAAATTCCAAATTTCAAATCTGATGTGTTAGGATTAGAAAGTCAGGAGAACTTAATTCTTATGGAATGCATCTCAAAACCTCTTACCCCCCAATCTTAATCATGCTTCTATTCTGTGTGAATAAATCGGGATTTTGAAACTTGGCATCGTTGTCCATACCGCCACGCATCGCGTGTTTGGATTGGATGTTTTCATAAATAAGCGGTTCGATGGGGTTTGCCGCTCTCAGGGTCGGCAACAAAGCCGTTTCTGAATTTGAAAATAAACAGTTTTTTAATTTCCCATCTGCGGTGAGGCGAATGCGGTTGCAAGTATTGCAAAACGGATTCGTAACCGAACTGATGATGGAGAAACTACCTTTAAACCCTTCGATTTTATAATTTTTAGCGGTATCGTTGGGCTGGTCTTGTATTCGGAGCAATTGGGTTTCTGAATAGACCGAATGCACTTGTTCGATAATTTCGGCATAAGAAACGAGTTTTTCTTTATTCCATTGATTGCCATCGAAAGGCATGAACTCAATAAAACGGATTTGAAGCTTTTGTGCTTTGGTCAATGCAATAAAATCTAAAATTTCATTGTCATTAAAACCCTTAATTAGCACTACATTCAATTTGACTTGAAAATCATTTTGCTGCAACAATTCAATGTTATTCCATAACTGATGAAAAGAATCCCTGCGAGTAATGGTTTTGTATTTTTCTTTTTGCAAAGTATCAATACTTACATTCAACGCTTTTATTCCTGCTTTTTTAAACGTGGGAATAAAATCGTGTACCAAAAGTCCGTTAGTCGTCAAAGTAAGCTGGACTCCCAATTGTCCTAATCGTTCGATAATAGAATGCGCTTCTTTACGCACTAAAGGCTCGCCGCCTGTGAGTCGAATTTTGGTCACGCCTAAATCCACAAAGGTTTGCGCAATGGAAACAATTTCGTCTTCGGTCATTAAGTGAGGTCTTGGCGTCAATGCAATTCCTTCGGCAGGCATGCAATAGGTGCATCTCAAATTGCATTTTTCGGTAATCGAAATGCGCAAATAAGAATGCGTACGAAAATGCGTGTCCTGCAACAAAGCGGAATTATTGCCCATGATTAAAGCCATTTAGAAGTTGGAACAAATGCAAGATTGATGGAAAAACCGCATCGATGGATTCGCTGGCTCCTGCGGTAGAACCGGGCAAGGCCATAATTAAAGTATTGCCTTTGAAACCTACCACACTTCTAGATAACATGGCATAAGGCGTTCGCTGTTGTCCGTAGGAACGAATCGCTTCTTCGATGCCAGGAATACGACGATCTAGCAACGGAATCACTGCTTCTGGTGTCACATCTCGATTGGACAAACCTGTGCCACCCGTTAAGATAATCAACTCTTTTTGGTCTTCACAAAGTTGGTGGATTGTAGTTTGAATGTCTTTGATTTCATCTGGAATGATGGCGTATTGAGACACTTTTAAGCCAAGATTCGTTACTTTTTCGGTAATTACTTTGCCTGCACGATCTTCTTTTTTACCAGCCGAAACACTATCCGAACACACAATCACGGCTACGGACAAATCCAATATTTTTTTGCTTCCAAAATCAGATTTACCGCCTTTTTTGTGCAAGAGTTTGATGGTCGAAATTTCGACTTGTTTGTCGATAGGTTTGAGCATATCATACATCGTCAACGCTACAATTGACGCACCGTGCATGGCTTCGACCTCAACACCGGTTCGGTAAATGGCTTTTACGGTTACGTTAATTACTACCGAATCTTCGAGTAATTCGTAGTCAATTCCAGTGTACTCAATCGGAATAGGATGGCAATCCGGAATAGCACTCGACGTATTTTTTACTGCGAACAAACCAGCAGTTCGAGCCACTTCCAAAACATCGCCTTTGGGCACCGTTTTGTTTACAATCGCTTGCATTGTAGCAGGTGTCCCAACTTTGACAATGGCCTGAGCGGTTGCCGTGCGTTGGGTGATTATTTTATGGGTGATATCTACCATTGGATTTAGGATTTTGGAATTAGGATTTAGGATTTAGGATTTGGGATTTAGAGTTTTAGCATTTCAACCCAAATTTTAAGACAACCTATGTGGTTCCCCGCCGTGGCGGGGCTAGGGGGCTATTCTCTTTCCATACATACGTTTCGTCTTCCAAAATTTCTTTTCCGAAAACGGGTGCTTTTTCTTTGATTTCCTCTACCAAATATTCCAAAGCTTCGTAAACCACTTTGCGTCTTGGAGCAGAAACAAAAACAAAAAGGCAAATTTCGCCCACATTCACTCTGCCCAAACTATGGTAAATATGCATACAAGTTAAATCGTATTTTTCGAAAGCTGATTCGCGTATGGTATGAAAGGAAACTTCTGCCATCTCTTCATAAGCCGAATACTCAATGGCGGTTACTTTTTTCCCGTTAATTTCGTCGGCACGAACTTGTCCGAGAAAAATGTTATGGGCTCCAATGCTAGTTTTACTTTGGTGTTTGGCGATTGAATTTCCAATAAACTCGGCGGTAATTTGTCCTTGGATAAAAGAACTTTTGTGCCCCTTATCAGGTTTCACCGAATGAGAGGTAGCAGTATCTGGAACTGAATTTTCTTTTTTACTCATATTTTTTATTTTTTGGTAACAATTGACACATAGTTATATCAACTATTATTTTAATTATGTTGGATTGGTAAAGGTATTTACCACATAGAATCATAGAATTCATAGTTGTTTTAAATAAAAAAAAATAGACGTTTCACTATTCACATAGCTTATCTATGTGAGAAATAGTACTATTCCTATTAGGTCTTTAACTCGTGATACATACACTATGATTCTATGTGGTTATACTTTTATTTTGGTTTTTCAATGAAACTATGCCTTTTTCCAAATGGAAAACGTTAGCAAATCCTGATTTTTCTAGATACTGCATAGCTGCAAGACTACGCTGACCCGTTTGGCAAAACAATACTATTTCCTGATTTTTATCCAAACTCTTACTGTACGCTGCTAGTTGTCCCAAAGGAACCTGAATGATATTTGTTCCTTTATATTCTGGAAGTTCCTCCACTTCCCGAACATCAATTACAACTATTTCAGGTGAATTGCATTTTTCTAAAAAAACTGTTGTATTTAGACCGTTGTGCTTTTTCTTATTATTCAATATCGTATTTCCGTTGATAATACCTTTTTCAATCGCTTTTTGATTTTTGGCGAAAGTCATCATTTGGGTTTGAGCACGAAGGGCATCAAATAGTAACAGTTTACCCGACAAGACCTCCCCAACGCCTAAAATAATTTTCAGTACTTCGGTGGCTTGTAAACTCCCCAACGTCTGAGGAACTACTCCCAGCACTCCCGACATTTCGCAACTCGGAATGGTGATTCCTTCTTCTTTTTCTGGAAACAAACAACGATAGGAAGGTCCGTTTTGATAATTAAACACCGAAACCTGTCCTTGAAATTTATGAATCGAGGCGTAGACCACTGGAATTCTTTTGGCCACCGCCACATCGTTTATCAAGTACCGAACACCAATAGCATCGGTACAATCGACAATGATTTGGTACTTCTCGACCATAGTCGCAGTATTCGAATCGAAATATTCAGGAAAAACTTCAATTTCCACGTCAGGATTGAGTGCTTGTAACACTTGTTGAGCCACCACAACTTTTTGTTTTCCCACATCCGAATGAGTATACAAAGACTGACGATGCAAGTTGGATTCGTCCACCACATCACCATCAACAATTCCGATATGCCCAACACCAGCCATTACTAAGTTCTGCAAAACGGGACAGCCCAAACCACCAGCACCAATCACCAAAACACAAGCGTTTTGTAATTTTTGCTGACCGAGCGCTCCCACTTCTGGGAGAATGATTTGTCGGGAATAGCGGGTGTTGTTGTGCATTTTAAAATATTGTATTTAATTCTGTTTAAACATATAAGACATTGAAGTTTTTTCTTTATAAACTATCTAGTTAACTTTTTTAAACCATATAAGGCATTGAAGGTCATTTAAGTTTTTCTTTGCGAACTTTGCGTAAATCTTTGCGATCCTTGCGGTTAAATATTATAAACATAGGAGTCATCTCAGTATCCTTTTTATTGACTAGGTTTTAAAGAAAAATGAAGCCCATAAAAGTAAACTCAAGTCAATCATAAAAAGATTCAAATACAATTTTATTTACTTTTTTCAACGCTCTTCTATGGACTTTTACTACTCATCTATAAATAACTTTACTATTATAATTAAAAACTTATTTGACTTAAATGTTTCATTTTTTTAAGTGATTATTAATCAAGAAAAAAGTGCTTTATTATCCACCAGCAAAAGGAGGCAAAAAAGCAATTTCATCATCATCGTGTAAAGCAAGGTCATCATTACAAAGCGCTTGATTCAAAGCGATGCTGTAGGCGGCTTTTTGAAAATCGGGAAAACGATGTTCTAGTGCACTTTTCAATCCCAAAAGCGTATTGACATCCGCTGTCAACTCCATTTGTTCTTCGTTGCAATGGGTAATTTCTGCCAGTAAGCCAAAATATTTTAGGGTAACGCTCATCCTTTTAAATTTTTATATTCTTCTGGTGTGTTGATGTTTTGCAATTGCGCACTCCATTGTTCAGGGACATTGATTGTTTGGTGTGTGAGTTCGTCCACAAATTTTCTTACTTTCAGTTGGTTTCCTGCTAAAAATTCAGGCAACAAAATGCGAACGGAACGATCATACACCGCGACCAACGGACTTGGTTTATCATTAACTTGTACTTGCGTCATTTGGTAGGCATCCGAATGCGCATTGACCAACCATTGTAACAATTCGGAAGAAATCATTGGAACATCCACACTCAAAATCAGATTGCGTTTGGTGGTAGTATGTTTTAAAGCCGTATAGATTCCTCCAAGAGGACCTTTGTTCGTCACGATATCCGAAATTCGGGTTACGCCCAAAGCATCGTATCGTTCATCTGAAGAAATTAGTACGATACTATTCCCAACTACAGGAGTTAAAGCAGCGATAATGTTCGCCACAAATGACTGTCCTTTCCATTCCAAAAAACCTTTGTCGGTACCCATTCGTTGGCTTTTTCCTCCTGCTAAAATATAGGCTGTGATAGCATTTTCCATATTTATTTTCTAATTAAGCTGTCGTGTATAATTTAAAAATAGCAATTCCCAAAACCAAAGCTAAAACATATCGCAATTGACTTGTATTCATTTTTTTACTTCCAAAAAAAGCACCCAATACTCCCCCTACAAAGACAATCGCAATTAAAAGTAAAGAAGCTTCTGGCAACGTACCGCCTTTGGTCGCAAACCCTATTAAACCTGAAATAGAATTTACCAAAATAAACAAGGCCGAAACCGCTGCGGTTTGTTTGATAGTGGCCCATCGTAGCAATAACAAAACTGGGCTTAAGATTATTCCTCCTCCTATTCCCAACAAGCCCGACAAAAAACCAATAATGGCTCCAATGGTCAACGCCAACGGAATGGATACGGGTCTTATTTCTGAATTTTCTTTACCAAAGACACCCAGCAATCGAAGCACTGCAAAAACCAAAACAGTCGCCAAAATTATTTTGTAATAAAAAGCGTCTATGGTCAAAAAACCACCTAAAAATGAAAACGGAATCGAAGTAAGGGCAAAGGGATAAAACAACGACCAATTCATTTTTCGTTCTTTATAATAGAAATAAAACGATACTGCCGAAACCAAGATATTCAATACCAAAGCCGTAGGTTTCATAAAAGTCATTGGAAATGAAAAAAGACTCATCAAAGCCAAATAACCACTGGCGCCTCCGTGTCCCACACTTGCATACAAAAAAGCAACGATAGGTAATAAAAGCAGTAGAATAGGCGTGTCAAAAAGTGTGGCAACTGTCATAGATTGTGTTTTTTTAATTGTTCATCTAAATACTCCCAGCAAGAGCTATTGATGCTTTCAAAAGAAGCGATTAACGATTTACCGTAAGGCGTCAACACAGTCCCTCCTCCTTTGCTTCCACCAATTTGAGTAGTAATCAAAGGGCTTGATGCTGCCTTGTTGGATTCATCGACTAACTTCCACGCTTTTTGATAAGACAAATTCATCGCTTTTGCCGCTTTGTTTAGCGAACCCGTTTCATCAATTAGCTTTAGCAAATGTACTCGCCCTTCGCTAATCAAAACTCCCTCTTCGGATTCAATCCAAATTTTACTTTTAATTTTCATTCGGTAAAATTTATTTTGATAACGGTTACTGTTTATCTGTACTTACTTTAGATTTAAAACTATTCGTTATACTTTCACAAATATAACGAATTTGATTTTATAAAAAAGTGATTATCGCATTGAATCTGTTACATATCTAATTAGTGCAACTGAAATTTTTTCTCCAATATCCGCATAAAAAAAGCTGCCCTTTTTGGACAGCTTTTTCATTTAAAACTAGATACTAAGCTCTAAATATCATTCCCTTATGATAATTGTACAGTACTTTATCGTAAGGCACATATAATGAAAGAATCTTTTCAGAATGGCTATCAAAAGTCATTTGATTGTGCTTTCTAAATAAATAAATCTCTTTTAAGCAATTGGACAAACTTTGATGGATAAAGGTTGTAAACATAGGCAATTGTTTATCCCCTACATACAAGTCCAATTGATAATTGGAGCTACTTTTTGATAAATTGTTTCCAACAATTCTTATCGTAAATTTTGTTGGAACACCCTTGTGCGTACCTTGGTATTCTAAAATCATATCGGCTATTTTTTCGGTTATTATTAAACTAACTAATCAATAGTTGCATTATATTTTACATAAAAGTATAAAAATAGTATTATCTTTTTGCAAATAAAATACTAATTCTTTACCCCATATACCGTAACTAATTCATTTTCTTTCAATTCATAATTCCCATCAACTACATATACTAAAGCATTTGCTGTTGAAAAAGTATTTAACATAGAAGAAGCCTGATGCGATAGAATCGCCACTTTACCATTCGTGATTTTTGCTTTCAAAAATTGAGCTCGGCTGTTGTTTACAGAAAGATGATGTTCTAATGGCAAGCTATTCCTTGCTTCATATTGCGTAATCTGTCCAGAAATTCTTTTTAAGGTAGGTAACACATACACATAAAAACAGGTCAAACAAGCGGCTGGATTTCCAGGCAATGCAAAAATCATCTTTTCATTTACTTTTCCGGCAAAAAGAGGCTTCCCCGGCTTTTGATTGACTTTGTGAAATAACTTCTTTACTTCTAACTCTTGCAATGCTTGGGCAACAAAATCATAATCCCCTACTGATATTCCGCCAGAAACCAAAATCACATCGTGCTTTTCAATGGCGGTTTGGAGGGTGTTTTTGGTACTTTCAAAATCATCTTTTACAGCGTAACGCGTAACCTCTTGAAAAAAAGCATCCATTAAAGCCGCTTCAAGCATTACACCATTGCTTTCATACACTTTCCCATACGTTAAAGGTGTACCTGGGGTAAGCAATTCGTTACCCGTTACTACTATTCCAACACTTGGTTTTTTATATACCGGGACAGTCGTTATTCCTAAAGCCGCCAAAAAACCTATGGCTGCGGCATCCAACTCAGTTCCTTTTTCTAGGGCTAGCTCTCCTTTTTTGATTTGTTCGCCTATCGGCCGAATGTTATCCTCTAGTTTTGGCACACTTTGTACTGTCAAAACCGATTGTGTCACAGTAACTTTTTCAATCGGAATCATAGCTTGGGCTGTATCTGGGACAGGAGCCCCTGTGAAAATCTTCACCGCTTGACCGGGTTGCAAAACAAAAGATTCGGCATCGCCCGCTTTGATTTCACCAATAATTTGATAGGTCAGCTTATCGTGTATACCAACCGCATAACCATCCATAGCCGATTGTCGAAAAGGCGGCATGTGGATTGGAGAAAGGATGGACTGTGAAAGTGTCTTTTTTCTAGCTTCGAGCAAAGAGCAATTTTCTTCTTTAGGAGTAGGTAGATTATTTTGTAAAATTGAAAACGCTTCTGAAACGGTAATCATAAAATTAGTTTTTGATGCATTCAAAAGTACAATTCCGAATTGATTTTACGGTGTCAGAATGTAACATAAATTGCATTTATTGTTGTTGTTTATTTCCTGAAGGCAAATAATACAACCATCCAAAACCAATTAAAAAAAGAATCAGTGAAGCAATAAATGCCGGAATCAAAATCTCCCGATTATTTTCTAAAGCATTGTTCAAAGAAGCATACAACAACCAAATTTGTATCGTAACATTCAATATCAATATAAATATCAAGGTGGAGAGAATATTATTCAGTTTATTGGGATTCGCTTGATTTTGACGGGTTCTAAAAGTGCTCATTTATCCGTTTGTTTTAAGTTTATGGTCTATTTGCATTACTGATACTTTTTGCTCAGTTTAAACCGACTGTGCTTCACTGCTGGAAGCTTTTACAAAAATGTCATTCCCCTTTAAAAATACTTCTAGATTTGGCAATGCTCTTGGCGGAGGGCCTGCTAATACCTCTCCTGTTTTGGCATCAAAAGAACCATTATGGCAAGGACAATAAATAATATCCGTACCGGGTTTGTAAAAAACAGAGCAAGACAAATGGGTACACTTTTGTTCATAGGCTTTGAATTCCCCCGATTCTAAATGAATTAAAATATAAGGGATGGTGCTGCCTTCAATCACAAAAGCACGAGTACCTCCTACAGGAATTTCGTCTTTTTTACACACGAAATGTTCGCCTTCTACTTCTTCTTTTGGGAGTATATAGGCTTTGGCCGCAACTAGTCCACTTCCCACCATCAATCCGCCAGAAACCAAGGTGAGGAATTTGGCAAAATCGCGGCGACTCACATTACTCGCTTGTTGCTTGAGAATTGGAAAATCCTTTTTCCAATTTTTATTTAAATTATCTTCTTTTGACATAAGACAGTTATCTGTTTTCGGTTATCAGTTATCGGTTATGGGTTTTCGGTTATAGATTGTCAGTTATGGGTGTTCAATGTGCTGTGAAATTACCTTTGGAGTTGGTAATTTCTAATAAATGATTAATTCCGTACTTCCTTTGGGCATCATAATATTGACTTTGGTATTGACTACTTCTTTTCCAAAAACAAACGTATTGACAGGGGTGCTATTAGGTCGCATTTCTTCAATTTCAGCTCTGGTACCATAAAACAAAGCCCCACTTGGACAAACGGTAGCGCACATCGGTTTTTTGCCAATGCTGGTTCGGTCATAACACATGGTACACTTCATCATCAAATCGTAGGATTCTTCCTTTTTAGGCACGCCAAACGGACAAGCCATCACACAATTGGAACAACCGATACAACGCTCGGTATTCGCAGTATGCACTATTCCAAATTCATCTTTTGAAATGGCATCGGCTGGACACACATTGGCACACACGGGGTCCTCGCAATGCATACAAACCTGCACCGTAGTTTGAATGGTCGAAGCTCTATCTACATAATTGACATGAATCATAGAATCTTGCCCATTGGTTTCGCATTCGGCACAAGCCATCTCACACGCTTTGCAGCCTATACATCGTTGCATGTCTACAAAAAATTCCTCGTTTGTATTGAAACTGGTGTAGTTCATATTTCTTTTTTATAGATTAAACACTAGCATAAGCTGTTGATTCTGTAGATGGCCCCGCTATTTCTTTTAGAGGTTCCAAATGGCAAGCACTCACTTTAAATTCGGGTATTTTAGAAACGGGATCTAAAGTTCCGGGTGTTAACTGATTCGCTGATTTTTTTCCTGACCAATGATAAGGGATAAAAACCGTATCCTCTCTGATGGTTTCAACGATATTCGCTGGAAAAATTCCTTCTCCCCTTCGGGTGGACACTTTTACCAATTCTCTTTGTTGGATACCATATTGCTGAGCTAATTTGGGATGAATTTCTAGTAAGGGTTCTGGAAATTGATCTACTAATTTCCCTATTCTTCGGGTTTGCGTACCACTCAAATACTGCGAAACCACTCGACCTGTTGTCAAAACCACGGGATATTCTGCATCGACTACTTCACCTGGCAATTTATATGGTGCTGGGTTAAAATGGGCTTTCCCATCGGGGGTTTTAAACTTTCTATCTTCCCAAAGGCGTGGGGTTCCGGGGTGATCTTCTGTAGGACATGGCCAAAAAATGCCCATATTATCTTCTATTCTTTTATAGGTAATTCCATTATAATCGGCTGTTCCTCCTTTGGACGCTACTCGCAATTCATTAAAAATGGCTTCACTGTTGTCGTAGGTAAATTTATCTTTGGCCCCCAAACGATCCGCTAACTCTAATAAAATGGAAGTATCCGTTCTGGCATCACCCGGTGGGGTTACCGCTTGACGAATACGGATAACGCGCCCTTCTGCCGAGGTGGTGGTACCTTCCTCCTCTTCTTGTAAAGAACCCGCCAAAATCATATCGGCATGACGAGCTGTTTCATTCAAGAAAAAGTCGATAGCAACATAATATTCTAATTTTTCTAAGGCTTCGCGAACGTAATTGCTATTTGGCAAAGACACCAGAGGATTGAAACAAATCGAAAGTAATCCTTTTATTTCTCCACGATGAATGGCTTCTATAATTTCGTAAGCAGACAATCCTTTTCCGGGTAAATCCTTTTCATTGATACCCCAAACTTCCGAAATATATTTACGGTGTTCTGGATTTTCGATATCTCGATTGCCAGGCAATTGATCACATTTATGCCCGTGTTCTCTACCACCTTGACCATTTCCTTGCCCAGTTATTGTTCCGTAACCACAATAAGGTTTCCCGATTCTACCCGTAGCCAATACGAGATTAATACAACCTACAACATTGTCCACACCTTTGGAATGGTGTTCTATTCCTCGAGCGTGTAATAAAAAACTAGTTTTGGCTTTGCCCCATAATTCGGCCGCAGCTTGTATTTTATTCTTATCGATTCCTGTTACTTCCTCAGCCCATTCTAACGTATAGTCTTTTACTGCATCAATGGTTTCTTGAAATCCAGAAGTGTAATTATCAATAAAATCATGATCCAAAAGATCATGCGCTACTAAATAGTTTAACATGGCTCCATACAAGGCAGAATCCGTTCCCGGACGAACATCCAAATGAATATCGGCAGTTCTAGCGAGAGGAATCATGCGCGGATCTACCACAATAATCTTAGCACCACGATCGCGGGCTTTCCAAATCCAATGGGTTAAGGTCGGAAACGTTTCGCTAATATTGGCTCCCGCCACAATAATGACTTCAGCATATTCTAAATCGGAATAATTATTAGAGGCTCTATCCAAACCAAAAGCTTTCTTATTACCCGCTCCAGCGCTCACCATACACAAACGACCGTTGTAGTCTAAGTTTTTGGTTTTCAAAGCGACTCTAGCAAATTTACCCACCAAATAACTTTTTTCATTGGTCAAGGAAACACCGGAGAGCATCGAAAAAGCATCTTTCCCATATTTTTCTTGAATACGTTGAATTTCAGAAACGGTTTTTTCCATGGCGTCATCCCAACTAGTAGGCATAAATCCCTGTCCTTCTACCCTCTTTAAAGGTGAGAGTAATCGGTCGGGGTGGTTGTTCTGCAAATAGCGTTGTACGCCTTTGGGACACAATCTTCCTTCATTAAACGGAAATTCCATCCAAGGCTCAAACCCCACCACTTTGTTGTCTTTGACCAACAATTCGATACCGCATTGCATGCCACAAAAACAACAATGGGTTTTTACATTTTTATCGGGTTCATCTCTACCTTCATAGCCATCTTTGGGAGCATAATTTAAGTGTGGACCAAACTTGGCAATAATGTTTTCTTCTGATACGGGTAATTTTGCCATTTTATGTTTTTTTTTACCGCTAAGACACAAAGACGCAATTTTTATTTTAATTATGACTTTATAGCTTTGCGATGATGTTAGTTTATGAATAATTTATTTAGAAAAAGACAGCTTTTCAGTTTAACCTTGCTATCTTATTCATTTAATTCTTAAACACAAGGACAATTTAATTATTTGCCCGACTGTGCTTTTTGCTATAGTTTTTATCCAAACAAATTCCCTCCCGCTTGTCTTGCCTTCAAATGGGCTTGTGCCAATCGTGATCTTTTGCCTTCTGGGCTCAAATCCAAATGAGAAGTACCATCTTCATGCGAAAAATCGAATCCTAATTCTTCTGTAACCGTTTTCAAGTCTTGGATGTGTAATTTGGTAGCAAATTCTTCTCCAGTATGAGGACATACGGCCATACCCATTTTCATACCTTGTTTTTTATAGATATGTGCGCCAATTTGAGCGGGTCTTTGAATGATGTGAAAAAACTTTCCAAAGGGAATCCAAATCAAAAACAAAATCACAGTTACGGCATGTAAAACCGCCAAGAAATCAAAGGCGAATCCTTTCATGAATTGATACGAATAAGTCAAACCTAAACCTGTCACTGAAATAGCAATCAACAAAATCAGCGGCAATAAATCACCTTCAAAAGTTTGAGTAGCAATCAAACCGGGATTGGTCAAACGTCTTCTTAAATAATATAAAGACCCAAAAATTACTAAATAAGAAGACCAATTCAAGGCATGAAAAGTGAGAAACGCTATGATGGAATCGAGTTCAAAATCCATTACTTTAAATCCAAAGAAATAGGCTTCATAGGTAGAAATGGTATTGGGTGCCATAGCAAAGTGAATCCAACCGAAGGTGAGTGGAATAGTAATCAAAAAAGCAGAGGTACAACCCACGGCTATCATAAAATGCGCCAGCCAACGGTATTTTCCTCTAGGATAAATAAACTTTTGAAAAGCGATATTTTCAATAGACTCTTTGGTAGCAAACCAAAAATGAGAAAACACCTTTCCAGTAACCAAATACGTAATGCCTCTTTTGAAGTAAATCCAAGTGGGCGGTCGTTGCAACCACACCGAATAGCGATAGACAATTCCGAAAAAAGCGAAAACCGTTCCAAACAAATACGTAATTAAAGCCGCATCGAAATTTTGCAATTTTCTGGAACCAAAAAACACCAAAGCAATCATCACAATAGAGAGACCTGTTGCAATTAGTAAAGCTTTTGTATTGAGATTTTTATTTTTCATGGTATAACCTACTAAATTAATTACTCAAAATGTATACTAACTCGGTTTCTCGCAACCTTTTCTATTGTAGAACCACCAATTGATGACAGTAGCTAAGATACTAAATAAAATCAAGCCTATAAAAAACTGATTTACAGTACCGTTTGCGGTTAAATTATTTCCAATCAATTTAGAAAATATAAATGGACCGAAAGCCGCTATGGCAGCTGTCCAACCGATTACTCCTGCAGCCTGACGTTGGTTATCTGCAAATATGATAGGGTATTGTCTAAAGGTTCCAGCATTACCCACACCAGTAAAAAAGAACATTAAAAATATAACCCCTACAAACATTGGGAATTGATCTAAACTAGTTGGCGCAACCAGTCCTTGGGTAATTAAAACAATAGCGCCTCCAATAATCCCCACTCCTGTCAGCGTTGTCAATATAGCGCCTCCCACTTTATCAGCTACAAAACCAAAAGCCACACGGCTTGCAGAACCAATTAAGGGTCCATAAAAAGCGTACACTAAAGGATCGGGAGCGTTGGGAAAATCACCATATAAGAACTTAATCATTAAGGGAAATGCGGCGGATAATCCAGCAAATGTTCCGAAAGTCATGACATAAGTTATGGTACAATACCAAGTATGTTTGTTGCCAAAAATATCCAATTGTTCTTTTATAGAAGAATGCATCGGAATACTTCTGAGGTAAAACCAGCTGATAATCGATAAAATGATAAGAAATGGAACATACCAAAAGGCTGCCGATTGAATATAAATGGTTTTATTTACTACGGCCTTAGTATCAGGGCTCAACTGATTCATTATTTTTTCAGCTAATTTTGGGTCAGCATTCGCCATTACTTTGGCTTTTGCTTTTGCGGGTAATGCAACAAATAGAGTCGCATCATCAGTAGTACTCATCGTAGCTTTTACGGAATCTAGAACAGCGGGCTTTACGGAAGTCAACAAGGCGGTTTGTACTTGTGCATCTAATGCACTAAACACTTCTTTTTGCTTGCTTGGCTCTACAGTTTGAAAAACGGACAGCGCCTCTTTAGCATCAATACTAGTAAAAACAGCACTAGCGCCATAAAGACTAACACCCAAAATAAGCGGGGTAACAAATTGAGCCAAAGACACCCCAAAATTACCAATACCCGCTTGAATACCCAATGCGGTTCCTTTTAATCGTTTAGGAAAAAACAAACTAGTACTGGGCATGTAAGATGAGAAATCTCCTCCACCAAAACCACAGGTAAAAGCTAAAATAGCAAATACCCAAAAGGGAGTGTTGGTATCCATAACCGCAAATCCAATACCTACTACAGGAATCAATTTGATTAAAGTTGCCCATGCTACTACATGTCTTGTACCGAAAATTGGCAGAATAAAGGTGTGAATGATTCTAAGAAAACCAGCTGCTAAACCAGGAATAGCCACCAACCAAAACAATTCGTCTTTTGAAAAGGCAAATCCAAGTCCGGGTAATTTTACAGCAATGACACTCATCATGAACCACGAAGCAAAGGATAAGATTAATGAAAGTGTAGTAATGGTGAGTGTTTTCCAAGCGATTGCACTACCGGTGTTTTCCCAAAAGGCATTGTCTTCTGGTTCCCACTTGTCTAGCCATGTTTTCATATGATGTTCTGTTTAAGTTAACAATATTTTTTAAATAATTATTTTGAATGGTCTTTATGGTTATTCTAAAGGCTTTATTTACTCATGTTCGATATGTTTTGAAAATTGAGGGATTTGAACGCGAATGGCTTTGATAATGGTTTTGTGCATCCAAAGCAAACAAATCGTTGAAATAGCAAAAATGAAAATCCAAGAACTCGTCCACAGACCAGTGGTACTGAGCAAATACCCAAAAATAATGGGCCCAAAAAAACCACCCAAACCACCTATTAATCCAACCATTCCTCCAACTACACCCACTTCATTTGGAAAATACTCTGGAATATGTTTGTAAACTGCTGCTTTACCAATTCCCCAAGAAATCCCAATCAAAATGACTAAAACTAAGTATACCCACATGTTCGCTTCAAACTTAATTTGTGTGACCCCTTTAGCGATTAGTTCTTTCTTTTTGACCGCTTGATTCTGCTTCACCACAATTTCTTGCCAAGATGCTTTTTCAGGTAAAATGGCAGTTTTATCGTGTTCAACAGTTTTCCGAGGAATTACAGTATGTACGTTATTGTCAATTAGTATGGCACTAGAACTCACTTGGGTTACTACCCCACTTTCGGTAGCCAAAACACCTGGACCTGCGGTAAATATTTCCATTTTTGGAAACATCAATAAAAAGCTGATTACAATAGAGGAACCCAATACCCAATACATTACTTTTCGTGCCCCAAACTTATCCGATAAATACCCACCAAAAGCTCTGATTACACCCGAGGGCAAACTAAATAAGGTGGCAAACATACCGCCCATTACCAATGAAGTTTGGTAAACGTTCATAAAATTGGGTAACAACCATTGGGAATACGCTACAAAACATCCAAAAACCAAAAAGTAATACGCTCCAAAACGCCAAACACGCATCGATTGTAAAGGTTTTAGAAGATTTTTAAGCTCTTTAGCTTCAACAGCTGGTTTTTTATTTTTAGCCAAAAAGATAAAAAGCAATCCTATCACGACTAAGACTACACCATAAGTGACGGGCAACATTTTCCAACCCTCTGCAGGATTATCTTGAGAAAAATTTGTAAGTAAAGTGGGAGCTACAAAAGTTGTGATAGCGGCACCGGCATTTCCCATTCCAAAAATCCCTAAGGCTCTACCCTGCCAATGTTGTGGATACCAAACCGAAGTAAACCCAATGCCTACTGCAAAACTGGTACCCACCATCCCAAAAAGAAAACTCAAAACGGCAAAACTCCAAAAACTAGTAGCAAAAGGCAATAAAAACAACGGAATTGCGCAGAGTAGTAATAAAGTAGAAAAAACTATTTTTCCACCAAATTTATCCGTCAAAATACCAATTGGTAATCTAAATATTGACCCTGAAAGAATTGGAATTCCGAGAAGCCACCCCACTTCAACCACACTCCAGTTAAATATGCCTCTATCTACCAAAAAAGTAACTAATACACCATTAAGTGTCCAACAGGCAAAACAAATGGTAAAAGCCAGGGTATTTAGAAAAAGGATTTTATGAGATTGCGCTAAGTTATTCATAGAGAATGCCGTTTAAAATTTATGGTAAAACTTTAAAATCAGATAAAAGAACTTTACAAGTATCTAATTTAATCAAAAATATCTGTAAATCAGTTATTTAAATTTAATTCTTGTGCGTACTAAACAATTTTGGACTAAAAGACACCATTAGCCAAGCCCAATTATTGGCATTTGCAGCGTTAGTAACATTCTTTACTCGCTCTAAAGTAGTAGACGTAAATATTTGAGAAAATCCACCGGTAATTACAATGTCTTTTTGCGCTACATAAGACGCGGTCAAATCAATTTCTGTTCCTAAATAGCTATCCATTTGCTCCCCTTGTGCGTCAAAAACTTTATTGGGAGCATTGAAAATATGTGGTACCAAAGTAAATTGCCATTGCTTGTTTTTGTAATTTAATTTCAAATAAGCATCTTGTAAACCCACATTATTTTGATGATTTCCAACATAAAAATAGTCCATCAAACCGTTGAACGCATGATTAGTACCAAATAAGGGTGTAAAGGATTTTAGCTTCGTATCAGTATCATTTTGATCTTTTCCCGAAAGAAATTCATAGCCTAATCCTGCAGAAAAACTATCGACAATAGCATAATTTACATAACCTGAAGCATACCACGCACCAAGTTGCTTACCTACGCTTTGCCCTGTTTGTCCGTAAAATCCAAAATTAGCATCCCATTTTTTGTCTTTGAACGTTATGTACGTTCCAAAAGTTTGTTTGTAATCTACTTCTAAATCGTTTGAACTTTTCTGAAATTCGTAACCTGTATTTAAAAATAACAAACTCAAACCAACCTTTGTCCAATTATGGTGCAACCAAGCATATTGCATTGCTTTATAATTTGTAGTATAGGGTGTTGTGGGGGCTACCAAATTCTCAGCATTAGCATTTAATGCAAAACCTAAATCCAAAAGGCTATTCTCTTTTTTGTAGCTGATTAATGCTGCGTCGTGACTTTGCCCTTGTTGCAACCAATCAATTCCCCCCATAATCCTCTCGTTATCATAAGAAAGTACCTGTCTGCCTAATGTTGTGCTCCAATTTTCATTAAAATGGTATTTGGCCCAAGCTTCAAAAACAGCCAAACCATTTTTACCTGCTGTGGCCGTCGTAGCTGCATCGCCCCAAGTCCGAATGTCTTGAACACTTAATTTGGCGGTCAATCTTTCTTGGTGAAAAGCAAGATTCAATCGAGAACGTTGTGCAATAAACGAGGTGGCTTCCTCTGTATCTAAAAGAGGACTTTTAAAACCATTTCTGAATTCAAAACGAGGGCGTAATTGAAGATTTATATCAAATTCTTGTGCAATTGCATTGGCATTTACAACTATAAAAACAGTCAGTAATATTTTTTTCAAAGTAGTCATACACATATTTTTTTTATTTTATAACGATTCAAAGGTAGAAGATGTTTTTGTCCTTTATTATGATAAAAATCATTTTATGTTAAATTTATTAAAAAAATTACAAATTAGTATCTTTTTGCATTAAAAACCAACTCTAAATTAACTAGTGTAAGTATGCACACTGTTTTGAGCCGTAGGAAGATAGTTTACTCCAAACCAACATATTAATAATATTACAAAAGCAGATGCTAACAAGTACATCGCCTTTTTATCTTCTCTAGGATGGTAAAAACGATAATGAATGTAAAGGATATACCCAATCCACGTAAGAAAAGCCCAAGTTTCTTTGGGATCCCAAGTCCAATAATGCCCCCAAGCTTCTTTGGCCCACAAAGCCCCAAATAACAATCCTAAGGTCAAGAAGGCAGTACCAATGTAAACCAAATTATCAGCCATTTGAAGACTTCTCTCTGATGGTTGAATCAATTCTTTAATCGCTACAATACAAGAAACTCCGAGCGCAGCATATGAAAACAAATACACAATAACATGTGGTACAAACCAAGGACTTTGCAAAGCAGGCATCAGCGTTTGTGAGTACATGTCAGGATTAAAATAATTAAGTGTTAAGAAAAGAAACGCCATAAGAATGGTGTAAAACAAGATCCAAACATATTTCCATCTTATATAAAAAACGGTTCCGATAATGGGTAAAAACAAAGCATACCACAATCGTGTTTCACCCAAAGTTCGCATAGGAGGACGATCCAATTCTTGCCATAAATAAACAATAAAACCTGAAATAACAAGTATTGCTAAGACATTAAAAACCAAACCTAAGGTTAAAAATTTATTTGATTTTTTAAAGGATAGTAGCAGGAATATAATGGCAAAAAACCACAAAACACTACTGATATAATAAAAGGAGTTATAATCAATCATTTTTTTTAGATTTTACATTGCCAATAAAAAAGAGATAGATTGCCCCAGCAATCATCATAAATACACCCAAATATACTACGGGTAACCAAGGATCTTTTACCAATTCGATAGTAGACGTGGTCGAAAATTTTCCAAATCGGTCATCATAACTCAATTGATACATTTTCCAACCCATGACTTCGAAGGGTTTATTCACTTCCAAAACCGCAGCATACTCTTCTTTGTCTACGGTAAAGACTTTAATTTTGGAGCTAAACTTTTTAGGTTCTGGTTTAGTCAAAACCAAAAACTGATGATGATCTAAAGCTAAAGACTGTTGATCGTACAAAAATGTTCCTGATGCTAACCAACCTTTTTTATTAAAACCGGTAGTGGCATTGGTAACTTTTACATACACTGCAGGCGTTGCACCTTCTTGGTTAACGGCTCTATAGGTAGCATCAAACTTTACGGCGTCAGGAATATAATCTATGACTTCAACGGCATAGTTGTTTTCTAACACTACCTTCAGACCTTTTTTGACTAAAAATAAGTTTTTCCCTTTTTCTTTAATCAATTCTCCTTTTTGGTTGATCAACGCTAATTTTGGCGCAAATTCTTCCATAACAAAATCCTCCAAAACCAAAGCTATAGGCATGACAATAGCTTTATTATTCTCGTCATTGGCTACCCATGATATTTTCCCTTCTTTGAGTTCCATGGTATACCGAATCAAATCACTTGATCCAAAAATTCCGGCATTTAGAGCGATATATAACCCCAAATGATTGGCCAAAAACCCTAAATTAGAACGAAACCCTAAACTAATTCTCTTGATACTTACCATTAATAAAGCGGTAGAGAAAAAGAAAACTAGCAGTAAAAAATACCAGGTTTGGATTACTTTATTCAAACCCAACAGCGTAATAAAGGTTTCCTCTTGTTCGGGAACTTGAGGAATCGTCCCAATAAGCATGGTCAAAAAAAGCACCATCACGATGGATACCATAGAGGCTGGGATACGCGTAATCCAACGAATGGGTTTCGTACTTTTAAAAAGCACAAAACCCATTACACAAATAACAATATGTACAACAAAAGTGATCAGGTTAAAGGGCCATTGCAGGCTTAACTCTACAGACTTACCCAATAGAATTTGCAAAACAATTCCCAACAAGAGTAACGTAATCCCAACAATTATCGATTCTCTATACCCCCATGAACCTTCGTTCTTTGTTTTATTTTCCATATTTACTTTCTCTTTCCTTTGCCTTAGCATCCCAAGTTGGCAACACTTCTTTTTTCCATTTTTCTTTGTCGGCATGCAATTTTTTCATATTCAAACCTACGTATTCTTGCGCTTTAGCTTTAGTAGAAATATCAGGCATGGAAACAGGCGTTTTTTGACCTAAAGCAGCTAAAACTCTTGCTAATTTTACACGAGCCTCAATAGCAATTGCCAAACCAGAAGAAACCGTTCTTCCAATTTCAACAGGAGCATGAAAAGAAGCGCCATGACCTGCAGTGGCATAATCCCAACGCCATTGTGCGTGACGAATATCCATCAAGATATCTTTCATTTGAGCCTCTTTAGCTCCTAATTTCCAAGCTTGACCTGCCTCGATATGCGCTTTAACCAAGTTTTCTTCTAAAGAAGTTACGTTTTCCTTGATACTTTTTTGACGGGTATACACATCGTCAATTAACGAATTGGCATCATCTCTATGACAAACATTACAAGAATTTTGAACATTATTCAAAGGAGATTGTAAATGGTGATCGGTAAATTTCGTTCCGCCTTCTGTTTTATAAGGCATATGACAATCGGCACAAGAAACGCCTTTTTTGGCATGAATTCCCGTAGTAAATGTTTCGTAATCAGGATGCTGCGCTTTAATCATTTTCGCTTTACTTATCGGGTGTACCCAATCTTCAAAGCCTTTTTCGTCATAATATTTTTCGATGCTTTCAGCCGTCATTCCTTTTTTCCATGGGAAAGTCAAATAAGGAACTTTTGGGTTTTCAACCGTTTTTTTGTCAAAATAATATTCCACGTGACATTGGGCACATACTAAAGATCGCATCTCGTTATGTGTTGCTTTTTTGATATCTTTTCCTTGTTTGGCATACGCTTCAATCAAAGCAGGGCGTGTAATGGTCAAATTCATAGTTTTAGAATCATGACAATCGGCACAACCAATTGGATTTACAATTTCGGCTCCTAATTTTTCAAAAGGTGTTTTGTAAAATTCAGCTACTCCCTTCTCGGCCATAATACGCGGTACATCTGGGCTTTTACATGTCCAACATGTTCCTGGCATTCCTTTGGTTGTATCGTTTGGATACAAATTACCCGTACGAAGTGTATTGCGTATATCTTTGATTGCATAAGCATGACCTCGACCTTGAGTGTAATCTTTCGAAAAAGCGTAGCCTGCCCACAAAATTACAAGTTTTGGATTTTCGGCCAATTCATCAATCATGGCACTACCATTATACATACTTCTAAATGAGGTGTCTTGCGTGGCCATATAGGTCTCATACTGCTGCGGAAATTGATCTCCCCAAACGGCATTTCGAGGATCATTTTGGTCAATATCTTTTTTTTCTAAACCAGCAAAACTAGATTCGTATTTGCGCTCGATGATTGAAGTGGCTAAGATTCCTAATACAAATACGATTAGGATGGTACCGATAAGAAACGACCAATTTCTTATGTTTCTTTTTTTGATTGGATCCATTTGATAATTCTATTTATTTATTTTTTTTTGTTTTTTTCTCTTCTAATTGTTTTGCCAACCATTCTGGCATTTTATCATCCTCTTCGGTTGTTTTTTTTCCTAACATAGAGGAAGTAGACAAACTTTTGGTTCTACCGTGAGGCATTTCTCTATGACAATCCCAACATTTTCTATCGGTTCGATGTACATCATAATCTGCCATCAATCCCGATTGTTTCGGGTTTTTCAATTGTCGATCATGACAACGAATGCAATTTTCCTTTACTACCTTCTGACCAGGTTCGTGCATGATGATAGCTTCGGGTTCTGTTCTTGTAGTGAACACAAAAGCATGATATAAACCATCTTTTGCTTTAAAAAAGTATTTGTTAAAAACATTGTCATGAGGTACGTGACAATCATTACAGGTTGCTTTTTTAGCATGCGAAGACACCAACCAAGTGGCATACTCACCATTCATTACGTGACAATTAATACAAGCCTTTGGATCATCAGAGGCGTAAGAGGCCACGTTACCAATTTTTAGCATGTACAATCCTAAACCGATTATTATGCCCATAAGTAAAAGCACTGCTGGTCTCCACTCTGGCGGCGGATACATTCTTCTAATCCATCTTGCTTTCATAATTCACTTATTTACTTTATATATACTTGAGAATTTTCTACAACAAAAATAAAAAGGACAAGCCTGTCTTTTTATGATAAATATCATACTCAAAAAAAATATTAAGTTTTTTTTAAGACTTTTAAGACTATACTAAAAAAGAAAAACTAGAATCTGCATCTAGTTTAAATGCAATTTCTAGTTTTTAACAAATTAAATAATTAAGCCTAAATAGGATAGTACAGAAAACCATAAACAGAGGTTCTACTAAGAAGTGTGTGGGTAAAATATTTCACTACGAATTATACGAATTATCACAAATTCAATCATCCAAAAATTTGAATAACACTAATTTTAAGGTTTCATCAAGATTTGTAAATTTAAAACACGCTATCCTTCGTGTAAATTAGTGCAATTGTTTCACCTGTTTGCTTATGCTTGAGTCGTGGCTAACTTTTTTTAAAAAAATTATTTCAAAACCCACTCAATTCTTTGTAGTACCAAAAACATATTACATAAATCTTACGGCAAAAATTTTAAATTATGTACCTCTTATTGCTGTAGTTTATTTTACAAATTCATCTTAATGTTCAGCCTCCTCAATAATTTTATTAACCGTGGCGTCGGAATTCACCCCTAACCCTTCTTGCTGAAAAACAAGTTCACCTTGAGTATTAAACACACTAATAATATTAGAATGAGAGAAATCTATAGGAGAAACTTTTTTGTAATTAACGGCTAATACTGCGGCAAACTCACGGGTATTCTCTTCAGAAGACCTAAGAAAAAGCCATGGTTTGGCATCCATTTTATTTTCTATTGCAAAAGCCTTTAATCGTTTTGGAGTATCCACTTTTGGATCAATACTCACCAAAATGAGTTGCACCTTGTCTTTAATTTTGTTAGGTAAGCGACTTTCTATGTTTCTCATATCGGCAACGAGTCTAGGGCAAGCTGCTTTACAGGAGGTGTAAATCATGACCATAACCAAAACTTTGCCTTTTAAATCTTTCATCTCCATATTTTGACCCTCTTGTGAGGTCCATTGTGAAGGCAAATTATAGATAGACAAATCTGAAATTGGTTTTTCTTTGACAACAGACTCCTTTTTTTGACAACTTTGCAAAGAAAGAAAAAACAATAGAAGAGGTAATGCTAAAATAGAGGATCGGTTCAATAACACCCTCGTTTTTTTGTGATTGAATAACAATAATTTCATTTTGAAACGTTTTTATAGATTTGGATACTACTTATCTTTAGCACATCTAAAACCTAAATTCTTAGTTGTATAATTTGCCTTGAGGCTCCCCCTAAAAGCGTAACGCATAAAAGCGGCATAATTCATCAAATCGGTAGCATTTACCGAACCGCTTCCGCAAAAGAGATTTTTATCGGTAGCTTTATCTTTTCGAGACTCACCAGAAAGAAAAATACTGTTGAAGTCGGCTGTCCATTCCCAAACCAAACCATGCATATCATACACTCCCCAATAATTTTTATAGGTTTTCCCTATCGGATTTAAATAGGTTTTGGGTTTTTCGTACCAAGACATAATGTATTTATTAAACTCCTCTTTGGCACGGGCATCGATACGTTTTTCATCAGCCATAGCAACATATTCCCATTCGTCCATAGTAGGCAATCGTTTCCCTTGACACTCGCAATATTTTTTGGCAGCAAACCAAGAAACATTAGTCACAGGAGCGTTTTCCAAGTTATTTTTACCATAATTATAATCACCTTGCCATTGATAGAGATAACTTTTGTCGGCAAAAAGGGCTTTCATTTGAGAACGACTATAGGCTGGATTTTTTTTTACAAATGCAAGATATTGCGCATTGGTAACTGGATATATATCGATACTAAAAGAAGCTACTTGTACTGGTTTTTTTGAAGTTGTACCATAGAGGGGGACAAAAGCCCCCCTATTTATGGTAGCCATTTTTACATTTTGAGCATAAAAAGTATAATCAATGAAGAATAAAATGAAGATAAATATTTTTTTAAAGGATATCATTGAAAAACATTTTTGCTGGATCTGTATTATTTTCTTTGGGCTTTTACCATAGCTGGTGTAACCACTGTTTTATTATTACCCCAACTTGCATACACATAAGTCAATGCATCTGCAATTTGTTGATCGCTTAACGCTTGTGCTGGCATCGCTCCACTGAATTTTTTTCCGTTTACTGTAATAGGTCCTGATAGTCCTTTTACTACTCCTTTTATGGCGCGATTAACATCTTTGTTCAAATAATCTGATTTGGCCAACGGAGGAAATGCACCAGGAATTCCCTGACCTGTTGGCTGGTGGCAAGCCACACAAACTTTGTCATAAACTCCTTTTCCCTTGGCTGCATTTTGAGCAAAACCATAGCAACTTACCACTAGCATAGCTGCACTTAAAACATACTTTTTCATTGAATTAATATTTAGATTATAAGATTACAAATTAGTGAGCTGCCGTTTGCTTTGGAGCTGGTTTTGCCCTAACTGCTTTAACTTTGGCAGGAGTCACAACCGTTTTGTTGTTGCCCCAACTACTATAAACATACGTTAATACATCGGCAACTTCGTCGTCGGTTAAGTTTTGACTTGTCATTACATTGTTAAACTTCTTGCCGTTTACAACTACCTCACCACTTAATCCATGCAATACAGCACTAATTGCTCTATCAGGATTAGCATTCAAGAAATCAGACTTGGCTAATGGAGGAAATGCATTTGGGACTCCCTGTCCTTCGGGTTGGTGGCAAGCAAAACACGTTCTACCATACAATTCTTTACCTGATTTAATTTGTTCAGGAACTGTTTTTGCAGCTACTTTTTTGGCAGTTCCGTTTTCTTTAGGCATGTTTTGAATGGTTCCGCCTTCAGGCAAATAGATTCCTTCTTGAGTCGTACCTGAATAGATTTTTTTGTTTTCTTCCCCTTCTACTTTTAACATTCCCAGAGCTCCTTTATTGAAAGCTCTAAAGATAGAGTGGTCAACCAAAATAAATGTCCCAGGAACATCAACTTTAAATTCAACAATAGCAGAACCACCAGCTGGAATAAGGGTTGTTTGAACATTCTCATTAATCATGTCCCCTCCTTCTATATGTACTTTGTCAAAAATCTCACCAATTACGTGAAAAGAAGAAACCAAGTTTGGACCACCGTTACCCATATAGATACGTACTGTTTCACCTACTTTGGCAGTAATGGCTTTGTCACCAGCAACAGCACCCACTTTTCCGTTGAAAACCACATAATCAGGTTGTTCTTTGATGGCTTTATTCATATCAAAGGGTTGAGATCCTTGTTCTCCATAGGCCCCTTTGGTATAAAAATCACCTTGCATGATGTAGTATTCTTTATCAACAGGAGGTAATCCTCCTTCTGGCTCCACCAAAATCAAACCATACATTCCGTTTGCGATGTGCATTCCAACGGGAGCTGTAGCACAATGGTACACATATAAACCAGGATTTATAGTTTTAAAATTGAATACTTTTTCATGACCTGGAGCAACCAGTGAAGAAGTTGCACCACCACCTGGTCCTGTTACCGCATGCAAGTCAATATTGTGTGGCATTTTATTATCGGGATGGTTTTTTAAGTGAAACTCTACTTCGTCTCCCACTCTAGTTCTGATAAAACTTCCAGGAACCGATCCACCAAAAGTCCAATAGGTATATTTTACACCATCGAGCATTTCGCCTTCTTCTTCCTTAATTTCCATGTTGACTACCAATTTTGTGGCAGCGCGATCTCCTACAGGTTTTGGCACAAAGGGTGGTGCAGTTAGTTCTGCTTCTTTTTGTCCTTCAATTTTTATATCATGATAATCTTGAGCTTCCTTTTCTTTTTTAGAACAAGAAAAAAAGAAAAATAACGCCATAAAAAGCAATGGGAGTAATCGATAACGATTGCGAATACTAAAATTTGTTTTCATTTTTTGGGTTGTAAAGGTTTGAGTTATAATAAAGGATAAATTCATCCTTTATTGTAAATGTAAATTTAAAATAGCTATTTTATTTAAAAAATGACAATTATCATGTTTTTAACGTTTTGTTATGAATTATTTCAGCAATATCATTATAGACATAATCAAGAATAATGTAACTATAAGGGTTGTTTTCCAAAAGATATGTGCCTTTTTTAATTCCATAAAATGAAAAGCAACCAATATAAATTTTGCTGCCGCTAATCCCATTAGCAGCAAAACAATAGTTTTTGAAAGGAAAGAAGCACTTGAAATTACTGCCGAAACCAAGGTTAGGAATAACAAAATAACATAAACTGAGAGAAGTGATTTTTTCATTTTTTTTAAAACATCAAATAAAGAGTTGGAAATAGGAGCAACCATATCAAATCACACATGTGCCAAAAAGCCGCACAGCCTTCTACATCTTCAATAGCAGTATCCGATTTTTTTTTTATCATTCCGTAATTGGTCCAAGCCAAAATAACCATTCCAATAATAACATGAATAACATGAAAACCTGTTAATAACCAATAAAAAGTGTAAAACATATTAGTGTCTAATGTAATTCCGTTTTCAATTTTATGATAATATTCTACGCTTTTTAATGCCAAGAATAAAAACCCACCCAAAATAGCCAACTTAAAATATACCGATGATTTCAAAACTTCTTTCTCTTTGAATAAATGCACCGCATTAGCCATAAAAAAACCACTTGTCAATAAGAAAACAGTATTCACCGCACCAAAAGTGGTATTTAATTCTAATCGAGATTGATGAAATACGGTCGAGTTCTCGCTCCCATAATAGACAAATGCAACCAATGCCATTCCGAAAGTGATGAGTTCTAAGAAAATGATAATCCACATTAGGATTCCGCCAGGAGGATAGTAGAAATTCTTATAATTTATTTTTAATCTTTCCATAAGTTACTCTTAAAGTTTCAATAAACATAGCCTTCTAAATTAAAACTCAATCATTCAATGTGTTTGATTCCTGTTTATTCCCAATCCAATAATCTTTTCTCTCCTTCAATTTTCTTTATATCTGTTATATCTTGAGACATCTCAATTACCCCTTTGTAGTTTTTATTTGCATCCCTAACGGCGAAATAGCGAATATAGATCAGGCGTTCTTTGTAATTAATCCAAAAAGACGATTCGTTTTGAGTTCCTTTTCTGAATTCTTCTAAAATTTTAAGCACCGTTCCTACGCTTTTTGGAGGATGGCAAAACTTTACTTCTCGACCAATGATTCCAGCACTTCTTGGGAATACACGTTCTTCGCCTCTATTATAAAAAATCACTTTATCATTTTCGTCCACATAAGTTAAATCCAACGGCATTGTTCTGAAAAGCAAATTCACTTGTTCTACAGTCATGTATCCTTCATCATAATGCGAAGTGTTTTCCAATGAAAATGGCATTTCTCTGATGGTGAAATCCTCACTTGGATGCACATATTCCACTTTTGGGAAAGGCGGTGGTGTTTGAGACAACATCCAACCAATTTCTTCTTCGCCTTTTCGCATTTGTATCCAATCCTCTTCGGTAAGTATATCTAATGCATTAGGGAAAAGCACAGTATCTTCAACTCCAATTAATCGGTAAATACCCTCTACCAAAAAAGGAGTATTTGTTGCTATTCTTTCGGGATTATTCATTTTTAGATAATACTGAATCAATCGAAATTGCTCTCGCAAATTATCATGAAACGACCACATTCCTTGAGATGGACCAACCCAACCTTTCTTTTCCAAAAAAGGGAAAAGCTGATTCTCTTTGCGGGCAAATCGTTTCTCAATTGTAAGTAATTGATTGAATATGTTGGTGTATTTTGGTAAATCTTTCAAAGGATTTACCGCTTTAATTTCTTCCAAAAGGCTATTGATAATTTCTTTTTCCTGAAAGTAAATCGAAACGGGATGTCCTTCCGGCAATGCTGTGGTATTAATTGTTTCTGTCATTATAATTAAATTTTAAAACATATAAGTCATATAAGTTTTCATAATATATCAAGCTCAAAAAATCTTATATGACTTATATGTTTAATTTTATTTCTGGTGTTTTATCTTTTCATATAATTTCACTAAGGATTGTAGCAACTCAACGGGAGTTGTCAAAATTTGATAGTGGTTTTGTCCAAACATTTGTGGCAAATAATATTTGGCTTCGGCTTCGATGGCCAAGGCGTAGGAATTAATATTTTTTGAATTGAGTTCGCGAAGGGCTTGTTTTACATCATTGACCCCATATTTACCTTCATATTTATCATAATCATTGGGTTTTCCGTCTGAAATGAGTATTACCCATTTATTTTTGGTACTTCGCTTATCGAGGCGCACTCCTGCATGACGCAAAGCCGCTCCTATTCTAGTATAACCATTGGGTTCAACAGCTCCTACTTTATGTTTGGCGACATTCCAATTATCGTCAAAATCTTTAACCGTTAGGTAAGTGGAATAATTTCTGGTTTTGGAATAAAAGCTATCTATCGAAAAATCGATATTAAACTCGTTCAGGATTTCTCCAAACAAAATAGAAACTTCTTTCTCTACATCAATGACTCTATTTCCTGCAGCATATCCGTCGCTTGAAAGGCTAATGTCTAATAGGATCAGTATCGACAAATCCTTTTCTATTTTTCTATTCGCAAGATAAATTTTATCGGATGGTGTTTTTCGAGAATGCACATCGACATACAAATCGGTTATGGCATCGATATCAAATTCGTCGCCTTGAGGTTGGCGTTTTTGCTGTTGCATTTTGTTATTAACGTTTGTCAACATTTTACGCAAGCCCATCAAAGTGGAGGCATTCTTGGTTATTGTTCTTTTGTAATAATCGGAATCTGTTTTTAACTGCAACTTTGGATATACTTTGCAAAAATTTTCTTTGTAACTATTTTTACTGCAATCCCATTCATTATATTTATGATGAAATCCTTTTTCATCTACCTCAGCACTTTCGGATATTGTGGTGTTTTCTATAAAGTCGGATAGATAAACCGAATGCACAGTATCATCTACACGCACATTGTATTTCATATTGAGTTCCTCCAATGCGTCCTGATGCTCTTCGAGTTCATCCGATCCGTCAAAATCACGCCAATTGCCATTGAATTCTTCAGCAGTTTCTACTTTCTCAAAATTATGCAACATCACATAATCCTCTTGTTGTTTTTTGTCAAGTTCCACCGTGATAACTTCCTCAACAGCTTTTGCTTTAAGCGTCGTTAAAGGCTGAATCTCATTAGGTTTTTTGGTCTTGTCCGAGAAGTTTTGCAATAGATTCTCGCTATCTACTACCGTTTCATTTTTCATCCATTTGCCAAAAAGCCAAGAGAACTCAGGACCTTTTTTAGCATCTGATTTTTGGATAAAATAATCTTTGGCTTTCGCCAAAAAGGATTCGCCAATAGAAAACTCCTGAAACAAAATCGCAAGAACAGTATCGGATGTTTCCAATGCTTTTTGTTGTGAAAGAGCCAATTCAGGTTCTATTTCTTCAGATGTCCAATTATAGTTCAGCCGCTGTTGTACACAGAGATAAAGCATTCGAAAATGATAAAAAGTAAGGTTTTCTTCCAAAGTTGGAAATTCAGCAAAGGAAATCGGCAGAAAAAAATTATTGTTTTTGTATCCTCCCTCTCTTTCGGCAGGAAATATTTCGATAGGTTTTCCAGTCAAAGCACGCGCCATTATGGTCAGACGCGATTTTATCTCTGCAAGAGTCACCGTTCTGGCTTCTATTTCGGGACTTATTTTTTTTCTGCTTTTTAAATGCTTGAAAAACTTCCCAACTAAATATTCATCTATCTCGAAACCCATAATAAGCCCCCTAACCCCCGAAGGGGGAACTCCTATTAGGGGTCAATAGGATTTAAATTATTAAAAAACATTATTAACACAACATATTTTTCTAAGTTATAATTCCCCCTTCGGGGGTTAGGGGGATCATATCATCAGATTACATAAATCCTTCAAAGCTTCTATAGTCTGTAGATCATCTGTTAATGGTTCTACAACCGCTACGTGAACGGCTAATCGTTTTGGCAATCCACTGTGGATGATTTTGGCTGCATCTACTAAAAGTCGTGTTGAAACCGTTTCGGTCAGTCCTAATTCGGTTAAGTTTCTAATTTTATTGCCAATTGCGACTAGTTTTTTGGCAGTATCGCTGTCAATATTAGTTTCATTGACTAAGATTTCTGTTTCAATTTTTGGTTCTGGATAATCAAAAGTAACTGCAATAAATCGTTGACGAGTTGAGGGTTTAAGCTCTTTGAAACCTCTTTGATAACCTGGATTAAAAGAAGCTACGAGCATAAAATCATCATGCGCCTGTATAGTCTCTCCTAATTTATCTATAAATAGCAGGCGTCGATGATCAGTAAGAGAGTGAATAGCTACAATAACATCGGGTCGAGCCTCTGCTATCTCATCTAAATAGATAATAGAACCTTCTTTTACAGCTGTTGTCAATGGACCATCCAACCAAACCGTTTCGGCTCCTTTAATGATGAATCGACCAATCAAATCTGTGGAAGACGTTTCTTCGTGACAACTAATGGTAATCAATTTTTTATTCAACTGATGTGCCATAAACTCAATAAAACGAGACTTCCCTGTTCCTGTAGGACCTTTTAACAAAAAAGGAATTTTGTTACGATAGGAATGAACAAAGATTTCTGTCTCTTTACCTGTAGCTTGGTAATATGGGATTTTTATTAAATTATCTGTTAGCATATTCTTTATTATTATAAAAAACCGAAACGTAGAACAATCACTCTATGGAAATGCAAATTCTTAAACGATTATCCAAACGTTCCGGTTAAAAATGGAATCGTTATATTATATGTATCTATTTTATTGAGTAAAAAAAACTTTTATATCCCTAAATAATTCATATACACTTCTAATTAAATTTAAATCCTATGGCTTAAAACTGGATTTATCATTAAAATAACGTTATAAAATTTTCAATTAAAAAAAACTACCGTTCATTCAATGCTTCATTAGTTGGGCGGCCATATTTTATAAAATCATAAATAAACAATGAAATTCCGGTTGTAAACATTGTCGCACAGATGAGCAATACAACGAAGTGAATACTTATTTCATTTTGCACCATCATAAATTCCATTTTTAATTTTCTCTCCAAGTAGACTTGCACCACTCCCGCGACTCCAAATGCAACAGTCATCCCTAACATTCCAATATTTGACAACCAAAAAGCAGCCATTCCCGTATTACTTTGGTATCGTTTTCGACCTGTTACATTGGGCAATGCATAACTAATAATTGCTAAAACTATCATAGCATAGGCACCCCAAAAAGCATAATGCCCGTGCATAGCAGTAACCAATGTCCCGTGAGTATATAGATTAGTTTGCGGAAGAGTATGTGCAAAACCTAATAAACCAGCCCCCACAAAGGAAACTATAGACGAGCCAATAGTCCAGAATAATGCAATTTTATTAGGATGACTCTTTTCGCCTTTGCGATACATATTGACTGCGAACAAAGCCATAGCCAAGAAAGCTAAAGGTTCTAATGCAGAGAAAATCCCACCAATGATTAACCAAATCTTATTAACTCCTATGTAATAATAATGGTGTCCTGTCCCTAAAACTCCTGAAAGAAACGTTAACCCAACAATCACATATAGCCACTTTTCAATCACTTCCCTATCAACACCTGTCAATTTGATTAATAAATAGGAAAGAATACCTCCCATAATTAATTCCCATACACCTTCAACCCACAAATGCACAACCCACCAACGGAAAAAAGAATCCACTACTTGGCTGTCAAACCAAATCATTCCTGGCAAATACAACAAGGCAGCAAACAGCAATCCCATTGATAAAACCAATGCTGTAGTAGTTCTTCGTTTGGCTTTAAATAAAGTTCCCAAAATCAAACCTAAAAATAAGAGAACATTTATAACTACTAGAAAATCTAATTCTCTTGGTATCTCCAAAAATTTACGTCCTTCCCAATGGTTTAAATGAAATCCTACTATAGCTACAACTCCAACAACAGCCAATGAAATCAGTTGAATGTAAGCCCACTTCACGCTAATTAACTCACGTTGAGCTTCTTCAGGTATAATGTAATAAGCTGCTCCCATAAAACCAGTTAGTAACCACACTACTAGTAAATTAGTATGCACTGCTCTAGCGGTATTAAAAGGAATAATGTCATGCAATCCTTGGATTCCAATTCTGTCAAAACCCATTATAAAACCATAGATAATCTGTAAGGAAAATAATAGCATACATAGTGCAAAAAACCAGTAGGCTACTTTTTGTGATTGATATTTCATATTTGTATTTTTATTGTTAGAATTCAATTTTGACCCGGATTTTATCAAATAATGATGATAAACGTAAACTTGTTTTCAATAGTGAATTCAATTGTTATGTTATTTATTAATTATTCTCTTTCGCTAAAGGTGAAACCACACGGTCAAACCCATTCAAATCTATTTTGCCAATCCACTTTAGGTAAGCAACAACTGCCTCTGCATCTTGTTCTCCCATATTATAAACAACCATTTTACGACCATTTGGAGCCCAAGGTACAGGCGACATCAAAACAGCTTTAACATACCCTTCTCCTCTTCTATCTATTACTTTAGTAAGTTCAGGCGCATAATAGGCTCCTTCTCCCAATATAGTGTGACACCCCATACAGTTATTGGATTCCCAAAGTTCTTTTCCTCTGGCTACTTGTTTAGTAATAGCCTTGTAATTAGTTTGATCATTTCTAGGCATAAACGAATAAATGGTCAATCCTATGAAGATTAAAAAGGTGACCAAAGTTCCTCCCAGAAAAAATGCTCGAGCTTGTGATTTTGAAAGCATAATAAATGGTTTTTATTAGTATTGAATTTTGATTAACAATAAAAGACAAAATTATCTTTTATTTGATTGCAGCAAATTAAGAGTATATTAAAGAGTAAAAACATGATAAAAATCATAAATTAAATACATTCTTTTTAGTAATGATAAAAAACAAAACCAATCTGATAATCTATAACTTACAATAAAAAACAATAAAAGATATTTTTATCTTTTATTTAAAAATTATATGTATATTTGTACCCAATTAAAACGTATCATTATGAACACCATTGAAAACACAACAATAGGAGAATTTGTAGCGAAAGATTTTAGAACGGCAGCAGTATTCTCAAAATTTGGTATAGATTTTTGCTGCAAAGGCAATCGAACTATCGAAGAAGCAAGCGAGAAAAAAGGGGCAGATAGCCAAACCATACTTGCAGAAATTAAAACTGTTTTAGAAAGTAAAACTGACAACAGCATTGATTTCAAATCTTGGCCATTGGATTTATTAGCAGACTATATAGAAAAGACACATCATCGTTATGTAGTAGAGAAAACACAAGTCTTATTACCATTTTTGAGTAAACTTTGCAAAGTGCACGGTGCACATCATCCAGAACTTTTCGAGATTAATGAATTATTCATTGGCTGTTCTGGTGAATTGGCGCAACATATGAAAAAAGAAGAATTAATACTATTCCCATTTATAAAAAAAATGGTAGAAGCTACACTTACAGATCAACTCATCTCCCAACCTCATTTCGGAACAGTCGAAAATCCAATTGCGATGATGAAGCATGAACATGATACTGAAGGAGAACGTTTTAGAAAAATTGCTATGTTAACTTCTAATTACGTTCCTCCAGCTGATGCTTGTAACACTTATAAAGTAACTTTTGCTATGCTTCAAGAATTTGAACAAGACCTTCACAAACACATTCATTTAGAAAACAACATTTTATTTCCAGCAGCTGTTGCTCTGGAAAAAGACTTCATAGCTCAATCTTAATTCTTTGATTTGCCCCAATTACTCCTTCATGAACTGATGGCATTTGGGGCTTTCTGTATTTAGTCATTATGAAAAAAACATGGTTAATTGTTTGTTTGATTAATTTCTTTGTGGCAGCCATAATGGGACTAATCTTACGGTGGATGTATCTTAGTCCCATCCCTTCTATAAATTTTCAATTTTTAGTTCATGGGCATTCTCATATTGCCTTGCTTGGTTGGACTTATTTATCGATTTCTTGTCTTATAATACATTATTTCATTCCAAAAAAGAGTCAAGAAAAACCAGTTTTTAATCGCTTATTTTGGACAACCGAAATTGCGGTAGTTGGTATGATGATTGATTTTCCAATAGAAGGCTATGCGATGTTATCGATTTTTTTCTCCACACTCCATATTTTTTGTAGCTATTTCTTTGCCTACATATTTTGGAAAGAAACAAAAAACACCAAATACCCAGAAAAAAAACTACTTGACACAGCATTACTTTTTATGATACTTTCAACATTAGGAGTTTGGTGTTTAGGCCCTGCTGTGGGATTAATGGGAAAAGCAAGTGCCTTTTATCAAATTGCCATTCAGTTTTTTCTGCACTTTCAGTTTAATGGTTGGTTTTTGTTTGCAGTAATAGCTTTGCTGCTTAGAATTAGCAACATTAAGCTAGAGAAAAATTTTTTCAATTTGTTTTACTTATGCTTTGTTCTTGGAACACTACTTACATTTTCGCTACCTATAAGTTGGTCCCTAACCCACCCTATATTGTATTATTTAAATAATTTAGGTGTAGTTTTTCTATGTATTGCAATTTATTGTTTTATAAAAATGCACGCCAATGGAATCCAAACGTATTTCATTAGTAATACAAAACTTGAAAAAAAAATGTATCAGTTGGCATTTTTTTCTTTATTGTTAAAATTAGGATTACAAGGTATACTACTTTACCCTGAAATGAGTAAAACAATTCACAATATAAGACCTTTTATAATTGGATATATTCATTTGTCGATGTTGGGAATAATTACTTTTTTCATTCTTGCATTTTTATCCAAAAGCACCTTCTTTCATCAGGAGACTAAACTATACAAGTTAGGTATACTCTTTATCATCATTGGATTTTGTTCAACAGAGCTTGTACTTTTTTTTCAAGGAATCTGGCAATTTTTAGAAAATGGAATTTTGCCATTTTATCCTCATCTACTTTTTGCACTGAGTATTTTTTTGCCTTCAGGAATCCTTTCTGTTACTATCAATTGTTTTCTTTGTAAAATAAAAATATAATGAACCATCATTTATTACTTATTATTCACTTAATGAGCGCTACTGTTTGGGTTGGCGGTCATTTGATATTGGTTGCATCGTATTTACCACGAGCCATTAAAGAAAAAAATCAAAACTATATTTTGAATTATGAAAAAAAGTATGAACCAATAGGTATGCTGTCTTTGATATTACTTGTATTGTCAGGGATTTTAATGGCATATAAATATGGAGTGACCATTGAGCATTGGTTTGAATTTGCAACACCAATAGAAAAAGTCGTATCGACTAAATTGCTTTTATTATTTGCAACCCTACTCTTTGCTTTGAGTGCTCAATTTAAAGTACTCCCTAAACTCAATAATAACATAAAATACTTACCAGAAATGGCTTTGCATATTTTATGTGTTACAATAATTGGGATTTCAATGCTAATTTTGGGTTCCTTTGTTCGTTTTGGAGGCTATTAAATCATAAATTTGAAAAAAACGTGCTATGTTTTCAAAAACTACTGAATACGGCATTCGAGCTGCAATTTTTGTGGCATCAGAATCGCATCAAAACAAAAGATCTGGGCTAAAGGATATTGCCAAAAAAATAGATTCTCCAGAAGCTTTTACGGCCAAAATCATGCAAATTTTAACCAAAAACAAACTGATAGATTCTGTAAAAGGAGTCGGAGGCGGATTTGAAATCCCAACAGAACGTTTGTCACAAATTAAACTTTCGCAAATAGTAAATGCGTTAGAAGGTGATCGTGTGTTTAAAGGTTGTGGCTTAGGCTTATCCACTTGTTCCGAAGAACATCCGTGCCCAATGCATGATAAATTCAAATCAATCAGAAACGATCTTTCTAATATGTTAGAAAATACCACCCTCGAAGAATTGACTTTGGGTTTAAAAACGGGAGATACATTTTTAAGATATTGATTCACTACCGTTTCCCTAATTCTAAACCAATACACATTTGGGTATCTACAAAAGAAAGTATTCCTAGAAACTTGATTTCTCTTATTAGCCACTATTACTTTTAACTTTATAACAATTGCTGGGAATCTTTTTAAGTATTCCTTGCTGACGTCACTACCACACATCTTGAACTTTTGCACTCAACCTTGAGCAGTTTAAAAGTTAAGTAACCTTTTTTAATTCTACGTAAAAAAAATACGTAAAATAGGTTTTAATTAAGTATTTATACTTATATTTGCTTTGTAATACTTAATTATTGAGTTATGATCAAGGTAATTGTAGTCGGTAACGGCATGGTGGGATATAAATTTTGTGAAAAATTTGTTTCAAAATCGGGGCAAGAAAAATATGAAATCACTGTTTTTGGCGAAGAGCCGAGAAGAGCTTATGATCGCGTACATTTAAGCGAATATTTCAGTGGCAAGAGTGCTGATGATTTAGCCTTATCCACAGCAGAATGGTACAAAGAGCAGAACATTGTATTGAATACTTCTGAATTGGTCACTGGACTCGACACTACCCATCGGACCATAACCACACATACTGGCAAAAAATATACGTACGATTACTTAGTACTAGCAACGGGTTCCGCTGCATTTGTTCCCCTTATAAAAGGGGTAGAAAAAGAAGGCGTTTTCGTGTACAGAACTATCGAAGATTTAGATGCCATTATGGCCTATGCCAAAAAGATAAAAACCAAAGGTGCTACTGAAGCTGCTGTACTTGGCGGAGGTTTGCTAGGACTGGAGGCTGCGAAAGCAGTCAGAGATCTTGGACTGAATCCTCATGTGGTAGAATTTGCCCCTCGATTAATGCCAAGACAATTGGATCAGGGCGCTAGTAATATGCTGCAAGCTAAAATCGAAGCGCTCAACATAGGTATCCATCTCAATAAAGCGACACAATATATTGATGGAGAAGATTGTATCAAAGGGATGATGTTTGCAAACGATGAACTACTTAAAGTAGACATGCTAGTCATATCTGCTGGAATCAAACCACGTGACGAACTCGCAAGAGTCGCTGGATTAGTTGTTGGTGATCGTGGAGGAATTGTAGTCAATAATCAAATGCAAACATCGGATCCTTTTGTTTATGCTATTGGAGAAGTAGCGTTATACCACAACATGATTTATGGCTTGGTCGCACCCGGATATGAAATGGCCGATGTAGCGGCAGAACAAATACTCAAAGGTTCAAAAACGATGCGAGACACCATCGACATGTCGACACAATTAAAGTTAATTGGTGTGGAAGTGGCGAGTTTTGGTGATCCTTTCATAGAAAATGAAGAGGTGACAGCCATCGTTTACGAAAATAAATTCAACGGCATTTACAAAAGAATCAATGTCACCAAAGACGGCAAAACCTTACTTGGCGGTATTCTTGTTGGCGATTCCTCCGATTATAATGCGCTGTTTCAGATTTACAACAATGCTTTGGCTTTGCCTGCCAATCCAGAAGATTTAATACTAGGATTTCGAGGAGGCGAAAGCAACACTATGGGTAGCGCAATGGATTTGCCTGATACAGCTGTAATCTGTTCGTGTGAGAACGTAACCAAAGGCGCCATTTGCTGTTCCATCACAGAAGGAAGTTGCGAAACTCTTTCGGATGTAGTCAAACTCACCAAAGCGACTTCGGGTTGTGGTGGCTGTAAACCAATGGTGGTGGACTTGGTAAAAGCAGCTCAAAAATCAATTGGAAAAGAAGTAAAAGAAAACCTATGTGAGCATTTTCATTATACTCGTCAAGAACTATTTGACTTGGTGAAGATCAATAAATATGTCAACTTCTACGAAGTAATCGACCACCATGGCAACGGAGATGGGTGTGAAGTTTGTAAACCGGTAGTCGCCTCCATTTTTTCTAGTATCTATAATGATACTGCCAATAAACACGTTACGACCCAAGACACCAATGATCGCTTTTTGGCTAATATTCAACGTAACGGCACTTACTCTGTTGTACCTCGTGTAGCAGGAGGTGAAATCACACCAGAAAAACTAATCGTCATTGGTGAAGTAGCCAAACAATTTAATTTGTACACCAAGATTACTGGGGCGCAACGAGTAGACTTATTTGGCGCCCACGTAGGCGATTTACCCGAAATATGGAGAATTTTAATAGAAAATGGTTTTGAAAGTGGTCATGCATATGGCAAATCCTTAAGAGCAGTTAAAAGCTGTGTAGGCAATGCTTGGTGTCGCTACGGTATGGACGATAGCGCTGGCTTTGCTATTGAACTCGAAAACCGATACAAAGGGATTCGGGCCCCACACAAACTCAAAGGAGGCGTTTCGGCGTGTATTAGAGAATGCGCCGAGGCAAGAGGCAAAGACTTTGGCGTAATCGCAGTAGAAGGAGGTTGGAATCTTTACATCTGCGGCAATGGAGGGGCAAATCCAAAACACGCCGTACTTTTGGCCGAACAAATAGATAAAGCAACCGTTATAAAATATCTCGATCGTTTCTTGATGTACTATATCCGCACCGCTGGCCCGCTAGTACGAACTGCTACCTGGCTAGATAAGTTGGATGGAGGTTTGGATTACTTAAAAGAAATCATCATTCACGATCGCATTGGCATCTGTGAAACTTTAGAAAATGAAATGGAAAAACTAGTGGGTACTTTTGAATGCGAGTGGAAGCAAGTGCTCGAAAAACCAAGGCTTTTAAAGCGTTTTAGTCATTTTGTGAATACTGACGAGAAAGATGATGCCATAGAATTTGTTCCTTTAAGAGATCAAAAAATGCCAAGACCTTGGTAAAAAATATAAAAAATAACGTTTCCCTTTAACGCCACCTCTTTCCTCCCTCTATTCAACTTGGAAAGAGTATAGCGTTATTTAAATCAAAAAAATATGGAAGAATTATTAAATCAATACGAAACAGTAGCTACCGAAAATGTAAAAATTTGGTTCAAAGCAGGAAACATTAAAGATTTTCCAAGTAATAGAGGTGGCTGTATTAAATACAAAAACAAACAAATTGCTGTTTTCAATTTTGAAAGAAGAAATGCTTGGTATGCTTGCCAAAATGCTTGTCCACACAAAATGGAAATGGTCTTATCGAGAGGTATGACAGGATCAGCTGACGGCGTTCCAAAAATAGCCTGTCCAATGCACAAAAAAACCTTTTCTCTTATTGACGGGAGCAACCTAAACGGAGACGATTACAAAATTGCAACATACCCAGTAAAGATTGAAGGTGACGAGGTCTTCGTTGGCTTTCTGGATTAATTATGTATATTTGAGCGAAAATGCCGTAATTTTTTTCGACTAGCTTAAAAATAGTATCCATTTACAAATGCACACTTAATTTCCTTAATAATGAATCGTCTTCGTTTTCAAAATGCCTTGCAACGTATCGATGCTGCCAATGCAAAAGATCCCAATACTGAAAGGGTAGCTGACACGTTAATTGCCAAAGAATTATTGTATTCTAACCGAATGTTAGCCCGATTATTAGACTTTGCTCCTAATGCCTCAGAGGAGTTGCAAATTGCGGCTAAAGCCCAACACATTTGTCGCTGGGAAATCGCCAGAAATTCCTATCCTATGGACCGGGTGGGCTACTTAAAATGGAGAGAAGCACTAAAAAAATTTCACGCCTCTAAAATCACTTTAATTCTGCAAGAAGTGGGGTATGAAAATGCATTTATCGAACGGGTTTGCTTTCTGATTGAAAAAAAATTATTAAAAAAAGATGCAGAGACCCAATTATTAGAAGATGTCATTTGCTTGGTTTTTTTAGAATATTATTTAGAGGACTTTGTTCAAAAACACGATACAGAAAAACTCAAAAACATCATTGTAAAAACCTGGAATAAAATGTCTGAAAAAGGACAGCAAACCGCTCTTACCTTGTCTTTTTCTCCATCATCTTTAGCGCTCATCAAAGACGCATTAGGTTTATAACTGACTATGGCTAGCCCAAAAAACGACATCGCAACAGATTCAATTTCCTTCAAAAACTTAAGGAGATTGTATCTCTTTGCCTTGTTAACCATCGCGCTAACCGTTTTGGTAAGTCAGTTTATTTTACAATACAACCTCAACCGACAATTAAGTGATTCCAAAATCATCAACACTTCGGGAAAACAAAGAATGTTGAGTCAAAAACTAACCAAAGAACTTTTGATTCTCCATTTCATAACCGATTCTTCCAAAATTGACATCGAAAAAAATAGAATTGATTCCATACTCGTCAAATGGAAATTCAATCACGAGGCTCTAGTCTATGGTAATGAAAAATTAGGTTTCCCAAAAGAAAAAAGCACGCTTTTAAACGAGTTGTACCAATCCATTCAACCCAACTTCGAAGCCATGATTTTGGCAAGTCAACAGTATTTGCAAAGTAAAAATAGCGTAGCAAATACAGAAAAACATCAAAAACTTTTAGGTCTAGTTTTGGCCAATGAGCGTATCTTTTTGACCAAAATGAACCAAATTGTAGAACAATACGACCAAGAAGCTTTAGAAAAAGTAACCCTCCAGAGCAAAACAGAATACGGTATATTGCTTTTTACACTGCTGGTATTGGTTTTAGAATTTCTTTTCATTTTTAAACCGACCAATAAAAAAATTGAGATGTTGGTATCAAAACTGCTCACTTCAGAACGAAAAGCATTAAAATTGGCCTACAATACCGAAGTTTTGAGCGAAATAAAAGAAAACTCTGTCAAAGAACTCAAATCCTTGAACTACGCCATGGAAAATACTTTACTGTATTGTAGAGTTGCACCCAATGGCATCTTGATTCATATAGGTGAAAAGTTCTCAAAACTCCTACATTATAATCGTTCACAAACCAATCAACGTTTCTCTCAAGTACTCACGGCGATTGAAAAAGAGCAAAGCGCGATTGATAGTATTATTGCCGAAAAACACCGAAGTGGATGGCAAGGTGAAATTACATTTACCAACAAAGAAGGCCACACCATTTGGCTAGATCTTTCGATGGTTCCCGTAACTATAAAAAAAGGGGCTTCCGAACTGTTAATTGTTTGCTTCGATATTACAGAACGTAAAAAGGCAGAACAAGAAGTGGAACGCCTAAATATTGAAAGCAGCAATGCCAAAATAAATCAACAAAAGATAATCTCGAGTAAGATTATTGAAAATCAAGAAAACGAACAAAACCGAATCGCCAAAGAAATCCATGATGGCATTGGACAAATGTTGACCGGATTAAAATTTAGTTTAGAAAGCATCAACCTAGAAGACAAAGAAAAGGCCGCACAAAAAATAGACTATTTGAAGCAATTGTCGTTAGACATCATTAAAGGCGTTCGAACTGCCACTTTTAACCTAATGCCTCCTGAATTGAGCGACCACGGTATCGTTTCTTCCTTGACAAAACTTTGTTTAGAACTCTCTAAATTGACAGGAAAAAACATCTCGTTTTACAATAAAACCCAGTTTGACCAACGACTCGATTCCTTGATTGAAATCAACATTTACAGATTAACGCAAGAAGCCATAAACAACGCAATAAAATATGCCGAATCTACCCATATCATAGTACAATTATCTCACAGTCAAAATATTTTAAGCATCACTATAGACGACAACGGAAAAGGATTTGACATTCAAAAGGTAGAAAAAAAACGCAACAGCGAATCCGGCATGGGCTTGGTTTTTATGAAAGAGAGAGTACAATATATTAATGGTCGTGTATTCCTCCACTCGATTCCTAATGAGGGTACTCGAATAACTTTTAATATTCCTATTTAAGTTTTTTGTTTTCTTTTACCACAACGAAACACGAAGAAATCACTAAGCCAAACCAAGATTGCAATTGCATATTCCTTAAATGTTTTACTACTTCACGCACTTTGTGGTTAAATGCTCAAGACACAGATTACTCAGGTTTTCACAGATTAAAAAATTAGATGCAATTAAAAGAAAAAACTTTGCGCTCTTTGCGTAAATCTTCGCGCACTTTGCGGTTAAATACTCAAGACACAGATTACTCAAATTTTCACAGATTAAAAATTAAACAAACGTTGCGATCCTTACGTACAACTTTGCGTTCTTTGCGTAAATCTTTGCGCACTTTGCGGTTAAATTTTAAAGATAAAGAACCTTTCAGGCAGAACCCCACCACCCCGTAAAAGAATAATAAAAAAATACGTATCTTAGCAGCACGTATTAGTTAATTGTACTTATAACCAAACAAAATACTTATGAATAATCCCATTCGAGTAGTATTAGCAGATGATCATGTTTTTGTTCGTGATGGCATCAAATCATTGCTAGAAAATGAAAGCAATATTATCGTTGTTGGTGAAGCTACCGATGGCCAAGAAGCCCTGACTGTAGTTTCTACCGAAAAACCTGATTTACTTATTGTAGACATAAGAATGCCGCACTATACAGGAATTGAAGTCGTAGAAAAGATTCGCCAAGAAAAAAATCCAGTAAAAATCGTTGTCCTTTCTATGCATGAATCGGAAGAATATGTTCTACAATCGATCAAAGCAGGAGCCGATGGTTATTTATTAAAAGGTGCCAGCAAAGAAGAATTTCTAAAAGCTTTACATACCGTAGCCAATGGTGGTAAATATTTTAGCGGTGACATCTCCTCCATCCTAATCAATCAACTTATAAATAGTCCAAATACCTTAGCATCTGAACCAAAACCAAATTTGGAAGAAGAGAGTATAATTACCAAAAGAGAAAAAGAAATTTTAAGATTATTACTTTCTGGTAATGGAAACAAAGAAATAGCCGAAGCCCTATCCATAAGTAAGCGAACAGCAGAAGTACATCGTTTTAATTTGATGAAAAAGCTAAAAGTTAAAAACCTTATCGAATTAGCCAATAAAGCCAAAGACTTTTCACTGATTTAAATTAGAAAATAAACGTATCGATATAAGATTAGAAGTGGTAATTTTTACCACTTTTTTTTGCGCTTATGCATCACAACTGTTCCCTTTTTTTTAAAAGAATTGACCAGTAAAAAAGAAAAAACCGCTATTTCTTTTTTGACTTTATTCAGCATATTCTCGCTACAAACCACACAATTAGAACAACCTAAATAAAATACTTATCAAAAATTAAGTATTAATACGTAATTATTTTATATAAACTGCGTTTTCGCAGGTTTTTATCTTCTGTTCGTCATTATTTTTGCTGTAAAAACAAACAAAATACTTAAAAAAAGGATTTTGTCTACGTAGTAAAATAATGTAAAACCACTAACCTTTCGAACATGAGCTCAATTACAATGAATCAACCGCTTACTCGTTTAAACATTTTTAGTTGTAAAGGTATCCAAATGCGCACCTTCCACATTACTTGGCTTACCTTCTTTTTTAGTTTTTTTGCCTGGTTTGGCATGGCTTCACTGATGCCCTTAGCAAAAGAACAGTTACATCTGACCAAAGATCAACTGGGCAATATTCAAATCGCCTCAGTTTCGGCAACCATTATAGCAAGACTTCTTATAGGCCGACTGGTGGATGCTTATGGACCACGATTAGTATATACTTGGCTGTTAATACTATGTGCCATACCCGTATTATTAATAGGTACCTCACAGTCGTATGAAAGTTTTTTACTGTTTCGATTGGCCATCGGTGTGATTGGAGCCTCCTTTGTTATTACTCAATTTCACACCTCGGTGATGTTTGCCCCTTCAATTAAAGGAACAGCGAACGCCACAGCTGGAGGTTTTGGAAATGCTGGTGCTGGCTTAGCCAACAGCATCATGCCATTACTAGCGGCTGGTTTTGTGGGACTGGGATTTTGTACTCACGAAGATAGCTGGAGATACGCCATGATTGTGCCAGGGGTGTTACTTTTAATTTGTGCTTTTATCTATGTAAAGTATACCAAAGATTTACCTAACGGGAATTACAAGGAATTAGAAATGGCAAATAAAACCACAGAAAACACCTTTATGTTAGCCGTAAAAGATTACCGTACTTGGGTTTTGACGGTTGCCTATGCCGCTTGTTTTGGTGTTGAAATTACGATTGACAATTTCGCTCCCATTTATTTTACGGATACATTTGGAGCTAGTCTAAAAACAGCTGGATTATGCGCCGGAATTTTTGGTATGATCAATATTTTTGCCAGACCCTTAGGCGGAATCGTAGCCGATAAAGTAGGCAAAATATACGGTTTCTCTGGAAAGAATTTACTACTTGCATTACTTTTGATTGTGGAGGGAATTGGTATTATTTTCTTTGGTTTAACAGAACAGCTTGGTCTAGCGATCTTTTTAATGTTTCTTTTCGGGATGAGCCTAAAAATGGCGAATGGCGCTACGTATAGCCTAGTGCCTTTTATTAACCCAAAGGCTGTTGGTAGTGTTGCTGGCATTGTTGGAGCTGGTGGAAATATTGGCGCTATGTTAATTGCCTTTTTGTTTAAAGCCAAAGCTGTCAAATTCACAAAAGAAGTAGTTGATACCAATGGGCTTTCAAAAACCAAAGAATTAATTGACTACACCAATGCCTTTTATACTCTTGGACTCATTATCTTGATTACCGGACTCCTTGTTTTGGTGGTAAAATATGCCATTAAAACCAAAAAATCGTAATACTAGTTACATCCTAGAATAACACTTAAATAGCTAAGGAATAAAATTGTACCAGAGACTGGATATAGTTTTATTCCTTTTTTTGGCTTATGCTCCTTTCACATTTAAAAAAGATAGGATTTACAGTAATTTCTTTTCACTTAACACAAAACAATTATAAAAAAAGCTTTAGCTGAAATCAAGTTGGTTTTGACTAAAACCTAATTGACATTTGATTTTAAAGAATGGACTAAAGCCCTTTCCTATTCAATCTCCTCATAAACAACAACATTCGAATGAAATAAGCTTTTGTCAATCCCTATTCAAATGCTACAAAAAACATTTGAACGAGCTAAAGTCTATTCCATTCATGGCTACTTTACATCAAAAAAAAATCCTTGCTGATGGTCTAAACAACGCAAGGATTTTTACCACTAAATAGAATTGAAACTAACTCTTATAGGTCATTCCCATATCTTCAATGGAAAAAGTATCGGTCAATAAGTGAAGCAAACGATCTCTCAACTCAATGTATTCTGGCATTTTAACGATTTCAATTTTGTTTCTTGGTCTTGGCAAATGCACTTCTTCAATTTCTCTAATCGTAGCCGATGGGCCGTCTTTTAACACTACAATCCTGTCTGATAAAAACAAAGCTTCTTCAATATCGTGCGTAATCATAATAATGGTTTTATCACGATTGTTGAGATTCCAAAGTTTCAACACTTCCAATTGCATAGAACTCTTGGTAAAGGCATCTAAAGCTCCAAAAGGTTCGTCCAAAAGTAGTACTCCAGGATTGATGGCGAAAGCTCTCGCGATAGCCACTCTTTGTTTCATTCCTCCGGATAATTGGCCCGGCAATTTGTCTCGATGTTCTAAAAGATTCACCATTTTTAGGTTGGCATCTACAATCTCGTGTTTTTCTTTTTTGGAACAATTCATTACCGAATCAACAGCTTGGAAAATATTTTCGTGAACCGTCAACCAAGGCAATAAGGAGTAGTTTTGAAACACTATACCCCTATCAGGGCCTGGTCCTTTGATGGTGTTCCCGTCTAATTCTACTGAACCTCCGGTGGGAGTCAGCATTCCGGCGATGGCATTCATAATGGTTGATTTTCCGCAACCGGAGTGACCAATGATGGAGATGATTTCGCCTTTTTTTATGGATAAGTTAATATCACGTACAGCGGTATATTTCCCTTTGGGAGTTGGGAAGGATATTTCTAAATTTTTGATTTCTAAATAGCTCATTTTGATTTGTTTTTTTGAGATTTGACAAGGTTTAAGGTTGTTTAACGTTTAATAGGGTTTAAAGTTGTTCAAGAACTTATCCGGTATAAACAACCTTAAACTTTAAACTTTAAACATTTTTTTACCCTTTGTAGGCTACTTTATGTTCGATGTAAGTAAAGATTCTGTCGAAGAACAAGCCTACAAGTCCTATGATGATGATGGCCGAAATTACTTTTTCGAGACTTAGGGCGTTCCAACTATCCCAAACAAAGAACCCAATTCCAGCACCACCAGACAGCATTTCGCCTGCTACTATTACCAGCCAAGCCACACTGATACTGAGTCGCAATCCGGTTATGATATGAGGTAAGCTATACGGAATTAGGATTTTTGTGAGGTAACGCATTTTGGAAAAACCAAAGGCCTTAGCCACGTTTTTATGATCTTGTGGAATGGACCCAACTCCAAACGAAGTATTGATAAGTGTTGACCACAATGAGGTAATGAAAACGATAAAAATAGTAGCCATTCCAGTGTCTTTAAAAACCACCAAACCTATTGGAAACCAAGCTAAAGGCGATACGGGTTTTAACAATTGCACAATAGGATAAAAGATTTGTTTGCAAATCGTGCTGGCTCCCATCAATATTCCAATGGGGATGGCAAATAATGACCCAATTAAAAACCCAGAAAGTACCGTTTTGATGGAGGTAAACAACTGCAACCCGATGCCTTTGTCATTAGGACCATAATCATAGAAAGGATCGCTCAACATTTCTTTGAGCACCGTAAGTGTCGCTACTGGACCAGGCAAAGCTTGCTCAGTAAAATAACTCATAAGACTCCAAAATCCGGCAAACAAAAACAATCCAACTAAGGCAAGTAGCACTGATTTTGATTTTTGAAGCAGGTTGGTAACTAACAATTTTAAGTTTGCTTTTCCTTGATTGCTGCTTATAGCAATGGCTTGCTCTTGAATACTTTCTGCACTCAAAGCATCGATGGTAAGGGTGTTTTTATCTGACATGGTATGCTAATTAAATTTCTATTTTTTTTTATTGTTTGAAACATATAAGTCATATAAGCCGTTCATTGTAGCACTATTTTGATTTCATATATGACTTATATGTTTATCATTACTTTTTAACCACTTTTAGGTAAGCCGCTGGATTGGAAGGATCAAATACGGTTTTATCCATTGTTAAGGCAAAAGGTTTCATATCGTCATTAGGCACTTTTACATTCATACTTTTGGCCACTTCTTTGTATAAATCATCCAAAATCAATTTATCGGCAATAGCAGCATAATTGGGCGCTTCTTTTAAATAGCCAAAACGAACATACTGTGCCATAGCCCAAATTGCATGTGACTTTCTAGGATAGTTTACCATTCCGCCTTTATGAAACAACATATAGTCATTGTCATAGATTTCAACACCTTGGTTGCATCCTAAATTGTAATCTCCCATTAATCTCGATTCGATAACATCGGCTGGAGCATTAACATAAGGCGCTTTGCCAATAATGGCAGCCGCTTTTTTTCTGTTGGATGGTACGTCAAGCCACTTACAAGCTTCCATAACCGCTTTCATCACTTTTACTAAATCGGTTCTGCGTTTGGCACTAAATTCTTTGTTAACCACCAAAGCTTTCTCAGGATGGTCTTTCCAAATGTCTTGAGACGCCACTTGAGTAAAACCTATACCTTGTTTCACGGCTACTCCACCCCAAGGCTCGCCAACACAATACCCATCCATATTACCTACTTTCATATTGGCAACCATTTGTGGTGGTGGGATTGTGATGATTTTGACTGCTTTTTGATTCAATCCTGCTACAGACATCCAGTTGCGCAACCATAAATCGTGCGTTCCTCCTGGAAAAGTCATAGCAAAAGTGACTTCTTTCTCGGCTTTCAATTTGGCCGCAACTACTGGTGTAACTTTATTCATTTGTTTGAAACCAACTTTACCACAAAAATCATTGGATAAAGTAATGGCTTGACCGTTCACGTTTAGCATCATAGCAATCATCATTTCTGAACCTGCTTTTCCTCCTACTCCAGTATAAACTGAGAAAGGCATGGAATACAAACAATGAGCGCCATCAAGTTCGCCGGTTAAAATCTTATCTCGAACATTGGCCCAAGAAGATTCTTTGGTCACTACTACCTCAACCCCATACTTTTTAAAAAGTCCTAATTCTTTGGCCATTACGATTGGGGAACAATCAGTTAAGGGAATAAATCCTAATCGTACAGGGTCATTTTGTGCCGCAATGGGTTGAAAAAATGCGACAGCTACAATCACAAAAACAGATTGTATGGCTTTGTTTATTAATGTTTTCATATGCTTTATTTTAAGGTTTGTTGTTTATAGTTTGTTGTTTATGGTTGTAAATAGCACTACTATTCAACACACCTAACAACTACCGTTGAATCATTTTTTAGCTAAAAAATTAGGAGTAATATTGAGCATGATATAGCCAAAGTGAGGCGTTAAATCAGCATTGGCAACATTTTTTACTGCGGCAGAAGCCATCGTATTAGTTGCTTGCATATAGGAATAACCGGCTTCTATATTAATCATTTTGGTTAAGCCATATTTCACAGTAATGTCTAACTCGGTTCCCAAATACTTATTGAGATTCCCTGCCAAGGTATTGGCTGATTCAAATCCATGCAAATCAAAAGTGAAACTCAAATTATCTTTAGCATTGTATTTCGCTTTAAGGAAATAGTTAAGTAATCCTTGTTTACCGAAACCGCTTGCTACATAAAAGTAATCCATATACCCCCAGAATTTATGTGGTGTGCCGTACAAAGGATCAAAACGATTGTTTTTGCTTGTTGCGGTAACTGCTTTGGTTCCATCATCTCCAGACAAATAATCGATACCAGGCCCTATATACCATTTGCGTCCAAATTGATAAGTAGCCGTTACTGAGGCAAGATTAGCATTTATCGAACGACCGTCTTTGTCTTTACCTCCTTGGTGGTAGACACTTCCGGTGAAATTCAATTTTCGAGTTAAAAAAGTATTGAAGAAAAAGCCAGTTGTGTTGCGGCTCCACACGCCTTCTGTATTCACTTTTGTAACCACGGCTGGAGTACCTGTAGTCACGTTGGTATACTTATTAAAGTCGTCTTTGAAGAACAAAAAGGAAATATCTCCAAAAGAAAACTTTTTGTCTACATACAAATATTGAAAGGATTTGTACATGGTCCCAATTCCGTTAGTCCCAGCTCCATAGGCGGGATTGGTTCCGTTGTAAATCGTTCCTGAGTTTAGTTCTTTGTTTTGATTAAAAGCCACACCGGCATCGGCTGTCCACCCTTTGTTGGCGTATTTGAATATAATAGCATCGTGGCGGCGACCTTGTTGCAACCAGTCTAAACCTCCCAATACTTTTTGATCATCGTATGAAATTTGTTGGCGTCCAATTTTTACAGAGAAATTTTGAATAGTGCTTAAGGTGTCGATCAAACTTATTTCTCCCCAAGCTTCATGCAATAAAACGCCATTATTTGCCTCGGTTGTGGTTCTATTGATAGAGGAGGCATCTTGACCCCAAACGCGCACATCTTGTATTGCTGTAAAAACTTTGAATCGGTATCCAGAATAACCTAAATTCAATCTGGCGCGCTGGCTGTTGAAAAGAGCGGCTCTTTCTCCTTCTTTTTGTAAGGTTCCAAAACCACCTCTAATTTCTGTTCGTTCTCTAATTTGCCCGGTTGCAGTTAATTGTGCTTGTGTTGATGTAATAGAAAAAAAAGCAGCAACTCCTGCAAGCAAAGCTATCTTACATTTTTTTCTTGATGTTTTTACTACTTCTTTTCTTGATGAAGGGTTGGTAATGGTTAGCATAGTTTTTTGTTTTGATTAGTACATTACAAATATACATACGTACTTATACTTACGTATTGTATTTTTACATGCAAAAAACTCTTTTTACTTCCTTTTTTTTCTTTATAAAAGCGGATTTATTTATGCGTTTTCGCAGCTAAAATCATTTCACATCAATAAATACAAGACCTAATCATAAATACAACTACGTAGATAATTACCCTTATTACTTTCAAAATCAACATTCAAAAAATACCATCCATAAAAAAAAGCCTCATAAAGAGACTTTCATAACAATAATCATTTCAAACCAAACAAATAGCAATCTGAATTTAAATGTATTTATGATCCATGATTTCGGCTTTAAGTTTAGCAATATTGAGCAGTCCGATTCTCTTACCTGAAGTCTCAATCAATTGGTCTTTTTTTAGACTTGAAATCATTCGGGTTACTTGTTCCTCGGTAGTACCTGCAAAATCGGCAATTTCTTTTCGGGATAATTCTAAATCTATTGTGCCATCGGTTTGACCAAATTTTCTATGAATATATAATAAGGTATCAATCACTCGTTCGCGCACATTCATATGAGCAATCTTTCGAATATTATTCTCGCTTTTGTTCAATTCTTCGGCATAAAACAACATCAAATCAAAAGTAAATTCGGGCACGGTATGCAAAATTTCAAGCATCACTTCATTGCTAAAATTACACAAAACGGTATCTACCAAGGCATAAGCCCCTATCAAATAGCGTTTGCTAGTTCCGAACCCTCGAAAGCCCAAAGTATCTCCATCTTTGGTTAAACGAACGATCTGTTCTCTTCCATTAATCCCCGTTTTTACCGTTTTTACTTTTCCTTTTTTAATAAAATAAAGCCCCTGCATGGGTGCTCCCTCAATAATAAACTGATGCGATTTTTTGCACATAAAACTGTTTTTCTTTTCTATAAAACGTTTCATTTGCTCTAAATGAAGATGCTTTTTGATAAAGCAGTTTTCATTGAAACAACGATCACAATGGGCTAAAGCTTCTTTCATATTTCTATATTTTATTTGTAATGGTCATTTAGGGTTTGCTTCGCCTATTCGATCCGCTCGAGCCACCTATCATTCTTAGGGATTGCTTTGTCAAACTTCAAACGAATGTCGAGTTCATAATCGATTCAATTTTGTGCTGATACACTTTTTTTGATAAAGAAATCATGCACTGTTTACTATCAATTCCCTATATTATTTTGTAGTAAGCGAACCTAAATTATGGTATTCTAAAAAAAGAGTACTGCTTTTCTACTATCTCTTATTTCTCTTCAAACTTAAGAAAAAAATTAAATCATATACGTATTTTTACGTAAAAATACTTATTTTTACAACTGAATTATTGAAATCCAATTTTTGATAATCATTATAAAGAAAAGTGTAAATAAAGAAGTGTAATAATGCAAAATTCTGAAATCAAAACTACCTGTTCTTACTGCGGCGTGGGTTGTGGTATCCTCGTTACAAACGATCCTAAAAATGGAGTAATGGTAAAAGGAGACCCTGATCATCCCGTAAACAAAGGAATGCTTTGCTCTAAGGGAATGAATCTTCATTATGTAGCCAATGACCTTTCGGATCGCATTCTCTATCCAGAAATGCGTTGGAGTAGAAATCAACCTTTAGAGCGTGTCAATTGGGAGCAAGCTTTAGAGCGAGCAGCGGCAGTTTTTTCGACTATCATAAAAAAACACGGCCCTGATAGCGTGGGTTTTTACATTTCTGGGCAATGTTTGACAGAAGAATATTATTTGGTAAACAAACTCGTAAAAGGTTTTTTGAAAACCAATAATATAGATACCAACTCAAGATTGTGTATGAGCTCGGCCGTTGCGGGCTACAAAAAAACCTTTGGAGAAGATTCGGTTCCTATAGCATATGAAGATATTGAACTTGCCGATACATTCTTAATCACAGGAGCCAATCCCGCATGGTGTCATCCTATTTTATTTAGACGCATTGAGCAACACAAAGCCAATAATCCTAAAGTAAAGATTATTGTCGTTGATCCTCGCAAAACAGATTCGGCTTTAAATGCAGATTTACACTTACAAATCATTCCAGGCACTGACATTGTTCTATACCACGCTCTTGCGAAAAGAATCATCGAGAAGGGCTATACCGATCAGGATTTTATAAAAAATCACACCGAAAACTACCAAGCCTATAAAGCTTTAGTTGGGGCGAGTTCGTTAGAAAAAGCCTCAAAATTATGTGGTATCTCAGTTAATGATATCAAACTTGCGGCAGATTGGATAGGTAAAGCCAAAGGTTTTCTATCACTTTGGGCTATGGGATTAAACCAAAGCGCTATTGGTGTTGATAAAAACACTGCCCTATTAAATCTTTCTCTACTCACAGGGCACGTCGGGAAACCAGGTTCGGGACCATTCTCACTAACTGGTCAACCCAATGCTATGGGAGGACGAGAAGTAGGCGGAATGGCCAATCTACTAGCTGCTCACAAAGAATTAAGTAACCCCACACATCGTAAAGAAGTCGCCGATTTTTGGGGTGTTTCTGATATTTCTGAACAACCGGGTCTAACCGCAACTGAGATGATTGAAGCATTGAATTCTGGAAAAATGAAAGCCATTTGGATTATCTGTACCAATCCTTTAGTAAGCCTGCCCAATTCTAGAGCGGTAGAAAAAGCATTGGAAAACGCCAAATTTGTAGTGGTTCAAGAAATCTCGCATCGTTCGGATACGGTTAAATACGCCGATTTGCTATTACCTGCAGCTGGATGGTTAGAAAAAGAAGGAACGATGACCAACTCAGAACGACGTATTTCCTATTTAGCCAAAGGGATCAATCCTCCCGGAGAAGCTTTATCTGATGTAGAAATCATCACTCGCTTCGCGAAAAAAATGAATTTTAGTGGTTTTGACTATGCCTCAACAGAAGAAGTGTATCGTGAATATACTTCGCTGACCAAAAATACCAGTATCGACATTTCGTTTTTAAATTATAATAGATTACAAAACGAAGGTACTTTTCAATGGCCCGTACCTGATTATGGGCATCCTGGCACACCTCGATTGTTTACGGATAAAAAATTCTATACCCCTTCACAAAAAGCTATATTCAATATTCCAACTGCCATCGAAAATACCTCGGAGGCTCCAAGTTCTGAATTCCCTTTTATTCTTACCACGGGGAGAATTAGAGACCAATGGCATACGATGACCAAAACAGGAAAAGTGTCCCGATTAATGACACACATTCCAAGTCCAGTATTGGATATGAACGCTATCGATGCCTATAAAGCAGGTATACAATCAGGAGATATTGTGGTAGTTTCCAGCAAAAACGGTACAGTACGGGTTAAAGTAAAGGTGTCCAATACCATTCGAGAGTCTGTTGTATTTCTACCCATGCATTGGGGGAAACAATTGGATAACGATTTAAATCGTACCAACAATCTCACGAATATTTTAGTAGATCCTGTTTCGAAAGAACCCGACTTTAAATACACTACAGTAGCCATTACAAAGTATGTAAAACCAATAGAAAAAATTGTCGTAATTGGTGCTGGGGCTGCCGCTTTTCGATTCATTCAAAACTACAGAGAACTCAATACCGAAGATGAAATCATTGTCTTTTCGAATGAAGAAAACCCTTTCTACAATAGAGTCTTACTACCTGAATACGTGACTGCTGAACTTTCATGGGAACAACTTCAAAAAATAAAAGCCGAAGCTTTGGCTAAATTGAACATTACCCTACAATCCAATGTTGCTGTTTCCGCTATCAACCCCACAACTAAATCTATACTTGATACTAATGGTATTTCTCATACCTATGATACTTTGATTTTAGCCACAGGCAGCCGCCCTTTTATTCCCGAAAATGCACAATTGCACTTACCCGGCCGTTTTACGATGAGAAAAAAAGCAGACGCCGATAGACTTAGAGCTTATCTAGATCAAACTGGGCTACCTCCCGAAGAACAGCACGTAGTAATTGTTGGTGGCGGATTATTAGGCTTGGAGTTGGCCGCAGCTCTAAAACATAAAAAAGTAAAAATCACCATTATTCAGCGAGCATCACGCTTGATGGAACGTCAATTGGATCGAATTTCGAGTAAATTATTGGCCGAAGAAGTACAACTTAGAGACATCCAAATTTACTTTGACAATGAGGTCAGTACGGTATTTAACACCAAACGCCCCAACAAACTAGAAATCGCTCTAAAAAGTGGACGAACCCTCACGGCCAATGCTATCGTTTACACGATTGGTACCATTCCAAACATCGAAATAGCCAAAGAAGCTGGAATTGTTTGTGCCAGAGGCGTAAAAGTCAATCAACATTTACAATCCTCGAATCCTAGTATTTTTGCCATTGGAGAAATCGCTGAATTTGAGAACAAACTCTTTGGTATCACTTCAGCAGCTGAGGAACAAGCCGATATTTTAGCCAATTATATGGCAGGTGATATAAGTAGCCACTACAAAGGTTCGGTACTAATGAATATTTTAAAACTAGAAGACATCAACTTATGCAGTATTGGAGAAATCGAAGTACCAGAAAACGATGATTCGTATGAGGAAATCGTATTTTCGGATTTAGGGAAAAGGTACTATAAAAAATGCATTGTCAAAAACGATTTGCTTATTGGCGCCATTCTGATGGGAGACAAGAACGAATTTGCCGAGTTCAAGACCATGATAGAAAGCAAAATCGAGCTTTCGGACAAAAGAAACACTTTATTGAGAGGCAGCTCCAATACCAAACCAGTTTTAGGAAAATTGGTATGTTCTTGTAGTCAAGTAGGCAGCGGAAATATAGAAGAAACTATAAAAAGTGGCGTAACAAATTTCACAGAGCTCTGTAAAACAACGGGAGCAGGTTTGGGCTGTGGCAGCTGTAAAACCGAAGTAAAAGAACTCATTTCAAAATACAAATAGTTTTAGTTGTAGCATTTATACTGTTAGACTAAGCACTAAAAAAAGATACAAAATATGGATTTAACACGATTGATAGTCAAAGGAGGCGTAATCTCACCAGGCGAATTGAAAGAGGTAGTTTCGATGGGACTTTCTCAAGGACAAAAAGCTATTTCGTTTGGATCCCGACAGGATATTATTTTTCCAGCAGGTTTCGACACTATTGATAAAGAAAAAACAGGAAAACACCATTTTGTTTTTCCAAATGAACAAAGCGGAAATAACATTGTTTCTTCCTATGTTTCGACGGATATTTTTCGAAACACCCCTTGGCTTACGGGTAACAAATTCTTGTATGTTTTAGAACAATTCAAAGAAAATCCGAAGCTAAAAATCAATATTACGGATCCCAAGCAGCAATTGGTCCCACTTTTTACAGGACAAGTTAACTTTATTGCCTCTGAACACGAAGATTATTGGTTTTTGTATCTGCGATTGCCACAATGGGAAAAAATGGATCGCTATCCTGTTTTGGTTTACAGTTGGAACATCGCCACTATTTATTATGCTATAGAAGCCATTTTAGTAGAAGAACCTGATTCGGCCGAAATGATTTTTGAGTTAATTAATGAAACTTTAGACACCAATAATAGAACGATAGATCAACCCTTACATATTCCGTTTTATCCCTTCCCTTATTACGAGGGAATGAACAAAATGGGAATTGACCAATATTGGCTGGGCTTGTATTGGCGCAATAACCTCTATGATTTGCAATTTTTGAACGAAATGTGCGATTTATGTTTTGATTGTAAAATTGGTAAAATTTGCATCACGCCTTGGAAATCTTTTATTGTCAAAGGAATTCCAAAAGAACGAAAACTAGATTGGGAAAAATTTTTAGGAAAGAAAGGTATCAATGTAAGGCATTCGCTTTTGGAGCTGAATTGGCATTTGCCAGTGGCCGAAGAATGGGCTTTAGGACTAAAAACCTTTTTGGTCAGAACCTTAGATCAATTTGACATTAGTACTTATGGACTTACCTTTGGGATTTCAGACTACAATCGAGAGGGACATTATTTTACTTCGATTGTAATTGAAAGAAATGATATTCCAAAAGATTTGGAATCTATCAAAATCAGACCCACCTATAATGTACTTTTTGCAAAAAATTTTGATCCCAATACCAAAGAATATCTTGTTCATACACAAGATGTAGACAAACTAGAATTACCAACCATATTGATTGAATTGAGTAAATTGTATTTTGAGAAATTAGGAGATTCTGTATTGGAAATTAGTACTATAACGACCCAAAAAGAGGAAACCATTCAAGAATTACATCAATGCCAAAATTGCTTAACCATTTATAACGCAACTTACGGTGATGATTCACAAGGCATAGCAAAAGACACTCTTTTTGAACAACTGCCCGACACCTATTGCTGTTCGCTTTGTGAGGCACCCAAAAAAGACTTTAAACGAATCAGTAAACTAAAAAGTTATTAGCATCTGTAGTGCTAAGCAAAATGTATCGAAAACCGCTTTTTTTGCGTGAGGGATGGCAGTGGAGCTCTCCCGATTTTTTCATCGGGAAGCGGGAACGTACAGCCCGACCCGACTTTTTTTGGCGGGGCACGCCCAAATTATAATTATAGACAATCTCTTTTATATGGAAATCAATTTTAAAACGGTAAGCTCGTCCTATGTAATCATCTCCGAATTGATGTTGCCCTCTCATACCAATTTTAGTGGTAAAATTCACGGAGGTTATATTCTATCGCTGTTGGATCAAATTGCGTTTGCTTGTGCCTCTAAGTTTTCTGGAAATTATTGCGTTACCGCTTCGGTAGACACGGTGAATTTTTTGAAACCGATTGAAGTGGGTGAACTTGTTACTATGAAAGCTAGTGTTAATTTTGTAGGGAATAGTTCGATGATTGTAGGCATTAGAGTCGAAGCCGAAAACATACAAACTGGCGTTATAAAACATTGTAACTCTTCTTATTTTACAATGGTTTCCAAAGATAAAGAGGGAAGAAACGCACCCGTTCCGGGACTTATACTTACTACACTGAAAGAAGTGAGTCGTTTTGAAAATGGGGTGCGACAAATAGCCTTAAAAAAGGAAAGAGAGTATCAAAAAAGCATTGCCACTTTCGGCACTATTGAATCCATCTTGAAATCCAATCAGTACAAAGTTAAGGTGGCGTTGGAGTAAGGTGTAGTCCTTAGTCCTTAGTTCCTAGTGAGTAGTTAGTATATAAAAAGTAAAAAGCGTTTGAAAATAGAAACTTCAAATGGTATGAAATTCACAGATTTAGTACTGACAACCAATTACTATCGAATATGGACTAAAAACTAAGTACTACTCACTGGGGACTAATCACTAAGCACTATGAACTAATCTCTTTTACCCCAATACTCTCCAAATAATGTTGGTCAAGACTAGCGTGTCTAACGGTTTCACCAATAATGATGATTGCGGGAGAGGAAAGTTGGTGTTGTGCTACTAATTGACTTATGGAAGAAAGGGTACCCATTACTTTCTTTTGATCTGTTTTGGTTCCGTTTTGGATAATGGCTATCGGTAAATCATCATCTCGGTGACTTTGATAAATGGACAGGATTTCTGCTAGTTTATGCATCCCCATCAAAATAACCACTGTGGCTGCGGATTGTGCAGCTAAATAGATGTCTTTGGACAACTCGTGATTGGATGTTGTACCAGTAATTACCCAAAAACTCTCGGCAATATGACGCTGTGTTAAACTAATTCCATTGGCAGCAGGAACTCCCAAAGCTGAAGAAATTCCGGGCACTATAGCTGTAGCAATACCGTGTTGTTCTGCATAGTCAATTTCCTCTATTCCTCGTCCAAAAACAAATGGATCACCACCTTTCAAACGAACAACATGACCGTGTTTATGAGCCATAACAACGATTAGTTCATTGATTTGATCTTGCGTATAAGCGTGGCAGCCCAATCGTTTACCAACATAAATCACTTCGGTGGCTGAAGTATAGTGCAATAAATGCTCATTGACTAAGGCATCATACAATACAACGTTGGCCTTTTGCAAAGCCTTAATTGCTTTTAAAGTGATTAACTCTTCGTCTCCTGGGCCAGCACCAACCAAGGTCAACTGAGGTTGTATTGTTTTGTTCATCTCTTTAGAATTTAAAATAAGTACAAATACTTAATTCAAATATAAGTAAATTTACTTAAAACAAAAACAATATTCTCTTTTTTTACATTTTAAGGTTTCAAATTGGTACTTTAAATTAAAATAGTAGTAGCCAATTTACTAAAACAAGTAAATATCAAGGTTGTCGTACTAACTTCCTCAATTCACTTTCCTATAGGCCACTGGGGTAAATCCAGTGTATTTTTTGAACATTCTATTGAAATGCTGTGGGTACTTAAACCCTAATTCGGAGGCAATTTGTCCTACTGATTTTTCAGTATCAAAAATTCGCTCTTTGGCTAAATCGATAAGCTTTAACTGTATGTGTTCTTGTGCTGTTTTACCCGTTTCTCTCTTAATCAAATCTCCAAAATAGTTTGAAGAAAGATGCAAACAATCTGCAAAATATCCAACTAAAGGAAGTCCAATGTTTTGAGCCTTTCCAGAACTAAAGTAATCGTTCAATAAATTTTCAAATTTTGACAACACATCTACATTTAAATTTTCACGCGTTGTGAATTGTCTGTCATAAAAGCGAACACAATAATTCAATAACAACTCAATAGTACTTGCAATGATACTTTTGCTATGCTTATCAATGGATTGCTCGATTTCATATTCAAGCTTTCTAAATATATCTTTCACCATTTGCTGTTCTTTCAAAGACAAATGAAGCGCTTCGTGAAAATTATAAGAAAAGAAAGTGTACTTATCCATTTGCTTTGCCAAAGACGTTCCTTTAATCAAATCAGGATGGAAAAGCAGCGTTAGTCCTGAAGGCTTATAATTTTCCTCATTGTTAATCTCTATTACTTGACCAGGAGCAACAAAAACAAGTGTTCCTTCATCATAATCATAAGCATTACGACCATATTTCAAGTTTCCGCAATGGCCAGCTTTTAAGAATATTGCATAATATCCGAAATGTAATTTACTTTGATTGCCCCAAACTTTGGTACCAGAATTATCAAACACACTTATTAAAGGATGTTTGGTTTCTATTTGTTTAAAATCGTTGTATTGTGCTATTTTTTTAAGTTGAATGATCTGTTCCATAAACTTTCTTATTGCTCTCTTCATTACAAATATACTATTCAGATTTTGAATACTTTAGTTCTTCAACCGCTATCTGTAAAAATGGTACTAATTGCCGTAATATGTATACATTTTGTTATGATGTATTAATTGAAATTTGTAGCAACACTCGTTGACAATCAATGCTTACATTAACTATAAATAAAGGTAATATAATGGAAAACACAAACAGAAGAGATTTCCTAAAACTAGGAACATTGGCAGGAAGTTCATTAGTGATGAGTACCGCGTTTGGAATGGCTTCGATAAATGATAAATTAAAAGAAACGCCAAAAGAAACTTTTGTAACTAAAGCCACTCCAACTCGATTCTTGGGTTCAGGTAAAAATAAAATTGAAGTTTCTGCGATAGGTTTAGGCTGTATGGGTATGAGTTTTAATAGAAGTTTTATTCCCAATAAAGAACCAATGATTGCTTTGATTCGTAAAGCTTATGAAAATGGCATTACCTTTTTTGATACAGCCGAAGCCTATGGTCCTTATACGAATGAACCTTTAGTTGGTGAAGCGATCAAACCTTTTAGAAAAAAAATTACGTTGTGTACCAAATTTGGTTTTGATATTCAAAATGGAAAAATGACAGGAGGCCTCAATAGCCACCCACAACATATAAGAAATGTAGTAGAGCAATCGCTAAAAAGATTGAATACCGATATCATAGATTTGCTTTACCAACATCGAGTGGATCCAAAAATTCCTATTGAAGAGGTTGCTGGGACTGTAAAAGATTTAATCAAAGAAGGCAAAGTAAAACATTTTGGACTCAGTGAAGCTGGTGTAGACACTATCCGAAAAGCACACGCCATCCAACCTATAACAGCTTTGCAAAGTGAATTTTCTTTACTAACTAGAGAACCCTTAGAAGATGTGATTCCATTATGCGAAACACTGGGCATAGGATTTGTGCCCTACAGCCCCTTGAGTAGAGCTTATCTTGCAGGCACTCTAAATGAACGAACCAAATACATCGCCTCCAATGATAATCGTCCGAGCTTACCGCGTTATCAACCCGAAGCTATTATAGCCAATTGGGGCATTATAGATGTACTCACTGAATTTGGTAATCCAAGAGGTTTTACTGCTGCCCAAGTTGCCTTGGCTTGGTTATTGGCTCAAAAACCATGGATTGTTCCTATACCTGGAACTACAAAACAAGCCCATTTGATAGAGAACTTACAGTCGGCATCTATTGTACTTTCAACACAAGAAGTAAGCCAACTCACAGAAGACATTACAAAAATTAAAATTCTAGGGGAACGTTATCCTACTCCACAAACAAAATAATGAAATGACCAAGCTTACTCGCAACACTTCTACCAATTGCATTAAGTTCTAGTTGATATGACTTAGCTAGGTGAAATTATCACAACAGCTTAAACTATAAAAAGCATTACTAAAAATGGTAATGCTTTTTTAATTAAAACTATTTTAGAATTTATGTCTTAAGCTTTTTCTTTTTAGCGGCAGGAAACAAGACATTATTTAAGATCAAACGATAACCTGGCGAATTCGGATGTAGGTCCAATACCGTGGCAGGGTCCCCTACTTGGTGTTGAAAATCTTCGGGATCGTGTCCACCATAGAAGGTAAACATGCCTTTACCTTTTTGCCCATGAATATAGCGCGCCTCTCCATTGAGCTCACAACTTCCCAAAAGCAGGATGTTGGATTTAATTAATTCCGAGTCAAAAGCGGTAGTTTGCCCCATAAAACCTTTGATTAATTGAGTATGATTTTGGCATAACATACTGGGAATTGGGTCCCATTTGGCTGAGAATTCCATCAAGGTAAAGTAATCTTTCTCCATTGGAATTTTTCTTCTACCCGTCATGTCAATATTGGAAAATTCATATTGTTCGGGGCGTCGTTCCAAAGTAAAGTTTTTAAAAGCAAATGAGCGTTCAAAATTCAGCAACGATTGATAATTTGGTGTACTCGCATCACCATCAAACATGGTTTCGCAAATATCAATTCCTTCAGCTGCTAGAGCGATATCAAAACTATCGGTAGCGGAACACATGGCAAACATGAACCCTCCACCAATTACAAAATGACTAATTTTCTGTGCTACAGCTCCCTTTTCTTCGGATACCTTATTATACCCCAGCTTTTTTGCTAAAGCTTCGGCTTCTTTTTTCTGTTCAATATACCAAGGCGTGTTTTTGTAGGCACTATAAAATTTACCATATTGCCCCGTAAAATCTTCATGATGAAGGTGTAACCAATCGTAGAGTACTAATTGATCCGATAATACTTCTTCATCATACACCGCAGTAAAAGGAATCTCGGCATAGGTCAACACCAACGTAACCGCATCGTCCCAAGGTTGTTTCCCTTTGGGAGTATACACAGCAATCTTAGGTGCTTTTTCCAACAATACCGATTCCATATTTTGTGAAGGACTTGCTATAAGATTCAGCAACTCCGCTTCTTCACTATCCGATACAACTTCGAAACTCACACCACGAATTTGGCATTCTTTGCGAATTTCGGCTGCATCTGGCAACAAAAAAGACCCACCTCTATAATTGAGTAACCAACTTGCTTTATAATTTTTGTCTAAGCACCAATATGTAATTCCATATGCCTTTAGATGGTTTTGCTGAGAGGTTTCGTCCATAGGCAACAAAATAAAACCAGCTTTTACCGTAAGCGTACTTAAAAAAAGGAATAAAAAACAAAGTGATGTTGATTTCATTGGATGCAATTTGTTTCTCAAAGATAAAAGATACCTCTAAAATCTGAACATTTTTAACTAAAATACTTTCAGCAAGCGCTAACTGTAGCTTTCTTGTTTCCCTATGGCAACTTAATTTCTTGATGAAATAGCTAAAAAACACGTAAAAATACGCATTCGTAATTTATTGAATTACAATACATTTGATGTTTAATTTATACTACTTATGAAATATTCTGTTAACTATATTAACACAACCCCAAACAAAGTGGAACATCCAAATACCTTAAGAAAAGTATGCATTTGCTTGCTACTTATTCTATTAATAGCATTTTACGCACTCTCTTTCCAATTTTTATTGAATTATTAATGAATGACCATCATTCAATCCAATTGTACCAAATCATTTTGTAGGGCATAAACCACTAATCCTGCAACGTTTCTGGAATTTGTTTTAAGCAACAAATTGGTTCTATGTCCTTCAACTGTTCTTGGGCTAATAAACAAATAATCACCTATTTCGGCTGCATTTTTTTGCTTACAAATTAGCTTTAAAACTTCTATTTCTCGCTCGGAAAGTAACGATCTATCTAAACAACTTTTCAATTTATTTCCTGTAAGTACTACTTCTTTAATTACTTTTAATACATAATCAGAATAATAGAACCCTTTACTGGCTACCTCGTTGATGGTATTGATTAGTTCTGCTGGCGAGGCATTTTTTAACAAATAAGAAACTGCGCCTACATCTATCATATTAGCAATAAATGACTTAGAATCATAACTGGTAAGTGCAATAATCTTTACAGTAGGAAATTCTTTGTGAATAATTTTTGTAGCCTCTACTCCATTGATAATTGGCATTTTCAAATCGGTAAGTACGATATCCGGGAGTTCTTGAGTACTTCTTAGGAAAGTAATTAACTCTTGACCATTAGAAGCTTCATGAAGAATCGTTAGATTAGGTTCTCGCTCTAAAATGAAAGCCAATCCCTTTCTAAACAGCACTTCATCATCAACTAAAACAATTTTAATTTTTTGATCCATCCTTAAAAAATAAATTCAACATTTACACCTTTATTAACTTCTGATTGGAAGGACAAACTTCCCTTCAAAAAAGAAATCCTACTCTCAATATTTTTTAATCCTAAACCTTTTTGATGCGCACAATTGGTTTCATCAAAACCAATTCCGTTATCAGTATACAAACACTTAGTATATTCTCCATTAATGGAAAAACTTATCGTCATTTGGGTTGCTTTTCCATGTCGGATAGAATTATTTAACAATTCTTGCAATATTCTAAACACATGTAAATGTCTTCGTGTGTCAGCCTCATCAAATGTAACTTCATTTTTATAACTAACCGTAACGCCTTTGGCCGAGCTAAACTCCATGCACAATTCCTCAACGCCAGCATCTAGACCGAATTTTTCCAATACAGGCGGCAATAAATCATGTGCAATCTTTCTGGAATTCTCTAATGCTTTTCCAGTTAATGCAATCACGTTTGACTTTACTTCTTCTAACTCATTTGCAGCAAGATGAGGAGTAGTCAATAGGTGTGCATTTAAGGCTACCACATTTAACTTTGAACTGATATCATCATGTAAATCTTGAGCAATTCTTTTGCGTTCAGCTTCTTGTGTTTCAATGACTGCTTTTAGTAACTCTCTTTGATGCTCAATTTCACTATCTTTTCTTTCAATTTCTTTTTGGATAATTTTTTTTCTAGAGAAGTAGAAAAATACTATAAGTACTACTGCCAGAATTATAAAAAAAAAGGAAGTGTACAAAATAACTAGAACAATTTCTTTTTCTGAAATGGAAGTAGTTTCCATACAATAAAGTGGTATTAAAAAAATTGGGGACTATTTTATTCTCAAAAATAGCTTTTTTTAATAGAAAACACTTAAAATTAACCAAAAAATGATAGTTCTTTTTATTTTTTTGAAAAAAAACTTACTTTCCAATCGTATAAAATAAACAAATAATACAAAATCACTAAAATAGAATTAAAAATCCAAAGCAAAAACTTTACTTCATTATTCAATTTAGCGTTGATATTACCTACAACAAAAACCATAGTACTGGCTAACAGATATAAAATAAGTCCTATGGTAACGAAATAGTATTTTTTTTCTATAGTTAGCATATTGTACAAATGTAGCACGGCAAACACAATGACACTTAGATTGGTAATTACTATGACCAATAAGTTATACTGAAAAAATTGTTCATAATCTAAGCAACTTTGTCCCCCAATAGCTATCACATTTAAAGTCATAATAGCATGTATCATTGTTTTATGACTCTTAGAATTCATCAATGAACTAAAAAAAAGCCCCAATATCAACATCTGGCCAATAAAGAATAAATTCATCAAAAATAAGTTCTTTTGATGCAAAAGGTAAAGCAACTCCATACTAAGTTGCATAATTGTAGCAAAAAGTAGGTATACCAAAAAAAAGCCATTAACCTTTTCTCCTCTGAAAAAGCTAATGGCATATACGATCAAATTAATTATTAAAATACTATATGATAAATAAATTAAAAAATCATTCATTTTTATATATTCAATGGGCTATTGGGATCACCGTATGGTGGGCAAGTACGAACCCCATCATATACAATCTCCGCTTCTCTAGCCGCTTCATTAGTTGCATTTTTTGGGAACACATCTTCATATATTCCTGTTTTTTCATTTAAACGAGTACCCACTAGCATTAAGGTTTGCTCTCCTTCATCATTGATTCCGATGTAAGCTCTAACTGCATCTATTTTATGTTTCATAACACCATGAAGGGATTCCAGAGGAATAAGATACCCTTCAATTTTTTGTGCTCTTGATTCTGCAGCAACAGCATTCTCTTTGTATTTTTTTACCCATTCTTGTGCAGTTGGTAATGTAATTTCAATTTGTTTAGGTAATTTTTCTTCACTCATAACTTTAATAAATTATTGGTTAATAATAGTTTATGCTAAGCTAGTCATTTTTTTATTACAAAAACTAAAAAATTAAGGAAGAATTCTCCTTCTATATTTCCATTCAATACTTATTCACAACTCCACTAAAAGGGCACATCACTATCGTCATCGGCATCATTATTAAATGTACTTCCGAAAGCTTCGTTGGCTGAAGGTAAATTTCTAGTAAAATCCTCCTGATTCATACTAGAAGGCAAATCATCATAACCACTACTATAATCCTCTAAATTATCAAACTTACCTAAGCTACCTACAAATTTTAATCTAACGTTCTCTAAACCACCGTTCCTGTGCTTAGCGATGATGAATTCTGCCTGTCCTGCGGTTGGAGATTGCTCTTCGTCGTCCCATTCTTCAATTTTGTAATACTCAGGACGATAAATAAACGAAACAATATCTGCATCTTGCTCAATCGCACCCGATTCACGAAGATCCGAGAGCAAAGGACGTTTACTAGACCCACGAGTCTCAACGGCACGCGATAATTGAGAAAGTGCAATTACAGGAACATTCAATTCTTTGGCCAAAGCCTTTAAGTTTCTAGAGATGGTTGAAATCTCTTGTTCACGGTTTCCTCCGCCTTTTCCATTTCCACCAGCAGTCATCAACTGCAAATAGTCAACTATCACTAACTTAATACCGTTTTGTGATGCCAAACGTCGGCACTTTGCTCGTAAATCAAAAATAGAAAGTGACGGGGTATCGTCGATATACAAAGGAGCCTTTTCTAGATTCTTCACTTTGGTACTCAATTGTTCCCATTCGTGTTTTTCCAATTTTCCTGTACGTAATTTTTCTGAAGACAAACCCGTTTCAGAGGAAATCAAACGAGTAATCAATTGTACAGAAGACATCTCCAAAGAGAAAACAGCTACAGGTTTTTGAAAATCGATAGCTATATTTCTTGCCATTGACAATACGAAGGCTGTTTTACCCATACCCGGACGTGCCGCAATAATTATTAAATCGGATGGTTGCCAACCCGAAGTCACTTTGTCTAGTTTTTCAAAACCAGTGGCCACACCACTTAATCCTTCTTGACCTGCAATTTCTTCAATTCTTTTTTTAGCTTGTAAAACCAAACTCTGAGCGGTTTCAGAGCTACGCTTCACATTTCCTTGAGTTACTTCGTATAATTTCGATTCGGCTTTATCTAACAAATCAAAAACATCAGTCGTTTCATCATACGATTCTTCAATAATTTCAGAAGAAATACGAATCAAACTTCTTTGAATGTACTTTTGAAGAATGATTCTTGAGTGAAATTCTATGTGTGCAGAAGAAGATATTTTTTGCGTTAACTGAATCAAGTAAAAATCGCCACCTGAAAGGTCTAATTTTCCATTTTTTCTTAGCTGTGCTGAAACTGTTAATAAGTCGATAGGTTGCGACTCAGTAAAGAGTTGGACAATAGCTTCGAAAATATATTTGTGAGCTTCTTTGTAAAAAGCATCAGGTTGCAAAATATCAATTACCTCATCAACTCCCTTCTTGTCAATCATCATAGCACCCAAAACCGCTTCTTCCAATTCTAGGACTTGCGGAGGTAACTTTCCTTTTTCTAGGTTAATAATAGTGGAGCGATCCACTTTGATAGGGCTTATTGATTTAAAATTTTCCATAAAGCGAATTTAAAAAAAAATAGAAGGTTTGCGCTATTGAGTTATTACAAAATAATGTTCATAACTAAAGCTTTTTTGTTGATAACCATAAAAAAAGTCCGAAACCAAACGGCTTCGGACTTCAAAATAATTTGTAGGATTTTATTCTTTAAAATGTCCCATTTTACTGTATTTATCCATCCTTTGAGCGATTAATTCTTCTGTTGATAAGTCTTTCAACTCATTAAATCCTTTCAAAATAAAATGCTCAACTGTTTTGAAAGTCGTTTCTCTATCATAATGTGCCCCACCCAATGGTTCAGGTATGATATCATCGACTAATTTTTGTTTTTTCATGTCGGCTGAAGTCAATTTTAAGGCTTCTGCCGCTTGCTCTTTATACTCCCAACTTTTCCATAAAATAGAAGAACATGATTCTGGAGAAATCACAGAATACCATGTATTCTCGAGCATGTACACGCGATCTCCTACTCCAATTCCTAAAGCTCCTCCAGAAGCTCCTTCACCCACAATTATCGTTATGATAGGTACTTTTAAACGTACCATCTCAAAAATATTTCTTGCAATGGCCTCACCTTGTCCTCTTTCTTCAGCTTCTAAACCTGGATAAGCTCCAGGAGTATCTACTAGAGTTAACACGGGAATGCCAAATTTTTCAGCCATTTTCATCAAGCGCAAGGCTTTTCTGTACCCTTCTGGATTGGCCATACCAAAATTTCGGTATTGACGCGTTTTGGTATTGTATCCTTTTTGTTGTCCAACAATCATGAACGATTGTCCTCCAATTTTACCTAAACCACCAATCATTGCTTTGTCATCTTTGAACCCACGATCACCGTGCAATTCTAAAAAAGTATCTCCACAAAGTGCTTTAACATGATCTAAAGTATAAGGACGGTTGGGATGTCTGGATAACTGAACACGTTGCCAAGCAGTAAGGTTTTTATAGATGTTCTTTTTGGTCTCCACTAACTTCTTGTTAATTTCTTTACAAGTTGGGGTAACATCAACATCCGACTCTTTACCGATAATGACGCATTTTTCTAATTGCTCCTCTAATTCTTTAATGGGAAGCTCAAAATCTAAATATTCCATAGGATTTTTGCGTTTGTATTTTTTTGCAATTCTGGATGTGCAAATGTAAAAATTTAAAATCGTTTCGAAAGATTATTTTTTATTTAACTCGGAATTATATCAAAATTAACTACTACTTTTTGTGTTTTTCCATATAGTGCTTGATTACTCCATTCAAAACAACAGTAATCACAATAATCAGTGCACCTACATAAAATTCGGTACTCATTTTTTCTTTCCCGCCAATAATAAAGTATGCCAAAATGATGCCATAAACCGGCTCTAAATTCGTAGTAAGCATCACAGTATAAGGCGATAATCTACGCATTACTTTTACCGAAGCCGTAAACGCATAGGCTGTACAAATAGATGCCAAAAGCAAAATTAACGCCCAATTTTTTGGAGTTAAAACAAAGAAATCTACCGAAAAAGAACCATTACATACAAAGTAAATGGTGATAAAAATAAAGCCTGCCAAAAACTCATAAAAAGCAATTACTGAAGGCTCATGATGCTCAATTAGTTTTCCGTTAAAAAGGGTAAATACCACACCTAAAACAATGGAGGCCAAGGCCAATAGCATACCATGCAAGTAATTGATTTCTACCTGAAGTATTAAGGCCAATCCAGCTATAATTACCAATCCAAAAAAAACTTCATACCACAATACTTTTCGTCCGTAAAAAATTGGTTCTAAAATGGAGGCAATAAAAGCACCTAAAGAAAAAACAGATAAGGTAATAGAAACGGTAGCCTCTTTGATAGATTCAAAAAAAGTAATCCAATGCAGCGCAATAAGCAAGCCTACAAAAACCAACTTTAGAACAGCACTAAAGGAAATCTCGAATGGAATTTTCTTCAACAAAAGAAAACTTCCCAAAAAAACGGCTGCGAACAGCATACGATACCATACTAAAAAATCAGCATCTATCGTAATTAAGGCGCCTAAAATGGCTGTAAAACCCCAAATAAAAACTATTAAATGAAGATTCAGGTAACTTTTTAAATTATCGTTTGGCATTGCGTAATAAATAAATGGCTAATATTCCGAAAAAGATGTTGGGCAGCCAAACGGCTAATAATGGTGAAAAAGAAGATTTCTCGGCTATGGTGCCAAAGATTTTATCAAAGAAAACAAAAGCAAAGGCAATGGCGATTCCGATAGCTAAATTGGTTCCCATACCACCTCTGCGTTTCATTGCCGAAACCGAAACCGCTATTACTGTAAGTATAAAGGCCGAAACAGGTACGCTGTATTTTTTATACAACACCACCAAATAAGTATTAATATTAGAAGAACCTCTTTTGCGTTCCTTTTCAATAAAAGCGTTCAGTTGGGTAAGATTCAAAGTTTCCGCAATATATACAACAGGAGTTAAATCCTCTAAATCAAAAGCAAAGCGGAATTTTTTCTCCGGTGCTTTCTCGATTTTATCTCCCATTGATCCCAAAGTTCTTTTGGTATAATCATAAAGCGTATACGTACTGTCCTTGGGATTCCATTTGATTCTACTTGCCGTAATTTTAGAAACCAATTGTTCTTTTTTAAACTTCTCTAACGAAAAATTAAAAGCCATTTTCGTCTCCGGATTAAAACTATTCACGTAAATGAATTCGTGATCGTTAATTTGTCGGTACACATCAGTATTATCGCCACGCATGGCTTCTTTTCCTCCACCTTTTAGGTAGGTGTATCGAAAATTATTAAACCCCTCACTGGCAGAAGGCACAAGAAAAAAACCCATCAACAACACCAAAACAGACACAATGGAAGCTCCAATAATATAAGGGCGTAAAAATCGCGTAAACGAAATACCCGAACCTAAAATAGCAATGATTTCGGTATTATTGGCCAATTTGGACGTAAACCAAATAATTGACAGAAACAAAAAAATAGGAAAAAGAGAATTGGCAAAATAAATGGTAAAGTTGTAGTAATAGGTCGCTATATCCCAAAATGGAATTTTGTTCTCTAGCATCTTATTGATCTTCTCCGAAACATCAATTACAATTCCAATCGGGATAAACAACAATAACATTACTGCAAAAGTCGCCAAGTAGCGTTTCAGAATGTATTTGTCTATTATGGTCAATTTCATTTCTTAAAGTTTGAGGTTTGAAGTCAAAAGTTAGATGTTATAAAGTCGTGGCTGAACATACTTCTAATCTCTAACTTCTAACTTCCTATTTTTTTATAATCTTTGGCTCATATTTTTGACCATCATTTCTTTCCAAGGTCTAAAATCGCCCGCTAAGATATGTTTTCTTGCCTCACGAACCAACCACATGTAGAATCCTAAATTATGTATCGTAGCAATTTGCTTCCCAAGCATTTCATTCGAAGCAAACAAATGACGCAAGTAGGCTTTGGTATAAAAAGTATCTACATAGGTAATTCCCATTTCATCAATTGGTGAAAAATCGGCTTCCCATTTCTTGTTTTTAATATTGATAGACCCATTAGCAGTAAACAACATTCCGTTTCTGGCGTTACGTGTAGGCATCACGCAATCAAACATATCAATTCCTAAAGCAATGTTTTCCAAAATATTAATTGGTGTTCCCACCCCCATCAAATAACGCGGCTTGTCTTCGGGTAAGATTTCGCAAACTACTTCGGTCATTGCATACATTTCTTCCGCTGGTTCACCAACAGAAAGTCCGCCAATGGCATTCCCTTGTTGTCCCGCATTGGCAATGTATTCTGCCGATTGGCGACGCAAATCTTTATAAGTACTCCCTTGTACAATTGGGAAAAATGTTTGCTCATATCCATATTTATAAGGCACTTTTTCCAAATGCTTGATACAACGATCCAACCAACGGTGTGTCATGTGCATCGAACGTTGAGCATAACGATAATCACAAGGATAAGGCGTACATTCATCAAAAGCCATAATTATATCAGCTCCAATGGTACGCTGAATTTCCATCACATTTTCAGGGGTAAAAAAGTGGTATGAACCATCAATATGCGACTTGAACTTCACTCCTTCTTCCTTAATTTTTCGATTGGCCGACAAAGAATACACCTGATAACCTCCTGAATCGGTCAAAATATTACGATCCCAATTCATGAATTTGTGCAAGCCTCCCGCTTTCTCCAAGATATCGGTTTGAGGACGCAGGTATAAATGATAAGTATTTCCTAAAATAATATCCGGATTAATATCGTCTGCCAATTCGCGTTGATGCACTCCTTTTACCGTTCCTGCAGTTCCCACAGGCATAAAAATAGGGGTTTCAATTACCCCATGATCGGTAGTAATACTACCCGCTCTTGCTTTAGACTGTGTATCTTTTTGTAATAAATCAAATTTCATCTCTCTCGTTTTTCTCCCGACCGTTCGGGACGGCAAAGATAATTTATTTCAGATTTACGAATTACGATTTAGGATTTTATTTAACAATGCTATCTTTTGGGCGTATCACCACCTCCGCAAACTACGGTGCTGTCGGGCTGTACACTATATCTCTTGGGTCGAACCCCGCCCCAAGAGGATGCCGCTTCCATCCCTTACGCATCTGTAGAAACCCTAAACATAAATTACAACATATTATCAATACATATAATGTAGAAATAGGTCGCAATCTATCCCTACAAGAATCCAAAAATTATTTAATTGTGTAACAATTGTTACTCAAAAACCCATTTTGTACCTTTACTTTTGCCCTACTCAAACAAAAAAAACGAATACTTATGACATTAGAACATTTCATTAAAGAAAACCGCGGCACCATTGTAGACGTAAGAACCCGAGAGGAATTTATGGGCGGCCATGTTGCTACGTCTATCAATATTCCACTCAATGAAATCCCAGAACGCCTAGAGGAAATCAAAACTTTGGCTACTCCACTGATTTTATGTTGTGCTTCTGGTGGACGCAGTGGTCAGGCAGAGTCGTATCTTTCACAACAAGGAATAGAGTGTCTGAATGGCGGTTCTTGGTTGAACGTAAATTTTTATCAATCCCTTCAGAACAAAATCGATTAAGTATGATACCTTTCTTAAAACGTCTTTTAGGTTTAACTCCAGCCATAAATTATAAATCATTACTTCAACAAGGAGCTATAATAGTCGATGTGCGCACCAAAGGTGAATTTCTAGGAGGTCACATTCAAGGTTCTCTCAACATACCTGTTGATGTCTTACGCCAAAATCTACATCAATTAAAAAATAAAAATCAAATTCTTATTACTTGCTGTGCCTCTGGCATGCGAAGTGCATCAGCCAAAAGCATCCTAAAAGCTAGTGGCTATACCGATGTGTACAATGGAGGCGGATGGAATAGCCTGAAAAGTAAAATTTAAAATCTTCAGAAAATAAGTTGGTTACGTTAATAGTATCATTTAGCTGTATAAAGAACAATGATTTTTACCAGATAGTTATGCACTTCTTGTTTACTACCTATACTAAGACTGGTTTATCACTAGTCTTTTTTTTTGTTATTATTCCTACGCTTTTTTTATTTGTAAACCTCCTCAAATCATTATCCAGAAATTGCTCTTAAAATCATTGGTCTTCCCGAAAATAAAAATTACTTTTGCAGCAGTTTAACTTTTACAAACAAAATGAAGCCTAACACACAACAATTAAACGATTTAACTATCCAAGTTAGAAGAGATATTCTTCGTATGGTACACGCTGTTAATTCTGGACACCCAGGAGGTTCCTTAGGATGTACAGAATTTTTGGTTACTCTTTATCAATACTTAATGGATCGCAAAGAAGGATTTGATATGAACGGTATTGGAGAAGATGTTTTCTTCTTATCTAATGGTCATATTTCTCCGGTATTTTATAGCGTATTGGCTAGAAGTGGCTATTTTCCAGTAGCAGAATTGGCTACGTTCCGATTATTAAATTCACGTTTACAAGGACACCCAACCACACATGAGGGTTTACCAGGTGTTAGAATGGCCTCTGGATCTTTAGGACAAGGGTTATCTGTTGCGATTGGAGCTGCACAAGCTAAAAAATTAAACGGAGATAACCATATCATTTATAGTTTGCATGGAGACGGTGAATTACAAGAAGGTCAAAACTGGGAAGCCATTATGTATGCTTCTGCCAAAAATGTAGACAACCTTATTGCAACTGTTGACGTAAACGGAAAACAAATTGATGGTACTACTGATGAAGTATTGAACATGGGAAGCTTGAAAGCCAAATTCGAAGCTTTTGATTGGGAAGTTCTTGAAATCAAAGAAGGAAATAACATCGAAGCAATAATCGCTGGTATGACCGAAGCCAAAGCCAAAACAGGAAAAGGAAAACCAGTATGTGTGCTTTTGTATACTGAGATGGGTAATGGTGTTGATTTTATGATGCATACCCATGCTTGGCACGGAAAAGCTCCAAATGATGCTCAATTAGAGAATGGTTTAGCGCAAAACATCTCAACTTTAGCAGATTATTAAGACCCTTTTTTCCAAAGGGAGAAACAAAGGCTTAGTGATAAAATTAGAAAAGAAAAAAAATTATAAATCCTATTTACCCCAATAGGAACTCCCCTCCTTAGGAGGGGTTGGGGGAGGCTTATGAAAAAATACACAAATACAGGAAGTAAAGATACTCGTTCAGGTTTTGGAGCGGGAATGACAGAATTGGGTCAAAAGAACGAAAACGTTGTGGCTCTTTGTGCCGATTTAATTGGTTCACTAAAATTCGATGATTTCAAAAAAAATCACCCAGAGCGTTTTTTCCAAATCGGAATTGCAGAAGCTAATATGATTGGAATTGCAGCTGGTTTAACTGTTGGAGGTAAAATTCCATTTACAGGAACATTTGCTAACTTTTCTACAGGTCGTGTTTACGATCAAATTCGTCAATCGGTAGCCTATTCTGACAAAAATGTAAAAATTTGTGCCTCACACGCAGGTTTAACTCTTGGAGAAGATGGAGCTACGCACCAAATTCTAGAAGATATCGGTTTGATGAAAATGTTACCAGGTATGACAGTAATCAATACTTGTGATTACAACCAAACTAAAGCAGCTACTATTGCTTTAGCAGATCACCATGGTCCGGCTTACTTACGTTTTGGCCGCCCAGTGGTACCTAACTTTATGCCAGCAGACGAACCATTCGTAATTGGAAAAGCTATTTTATTAAACGAAGGAACCGATGTTACGATTGTTGCAACAGGTCACTTAGTTTGGGAAGCTTTACTCGCTGCAGAAGCTTTGGAAGCTAAAGGAATTTCGGCAGAAGTCATCAACATTCACACCATCAAACCTTTGGACGAAGAAGCTATTTTGAAATCTGTTGCCAAAACGAAATGTGTGGTAACTGCTGAAGAACATAACATTCTTGGTGGTTTAGGTGAAAGTGTTTCTAGAGTTTTAGCTTTAAACACTCCTGTACCGCAAGAATTTGTAGCGGTAAACGATAGTTTTGGAGAATCTGGAACCCCAGAACAATTGATGGAAAAATACCAATTGAATCACCAAGCTATTGAAGCTGCAGTTGAGCGCGTGTTGGCTAGAAAATAATATTCAGTAATTTTATATTTATCCCGTCAAGTCCTGCTTGGCGGGATTTTTTTGTCATATACCCAAATAAAATTACTACTTCCAGTACTATTGAAACCCAATCAATACCAAAGATTATAGCATCGTGTATTTTTCGAATGACAGTAAAAAGATAAATCTAAAACCATAAAAGTTAAGTTCAAAAAAAAAAAAAAAAAAAACCGCTCTTTTATAAGAACGGCTTCATATATAAATTTTCAGTAGGCTCTAATCATGACATTTTGGATCCAAATGTCTTTTCTTTCCATTACCTCCCGTACACAAAGGAATGTCAGCAAAATCATAGTATTTAACCACTCCGTTAGCATCTTTGTATGAACGCTCTAATTTGGTGGTATAATTATCTCCATCGTCATCTACATCCAAGAAATCCGGAACCTCATCACCATCTGTGTCATCTGGATTAGTTGTAGGCTTAGTTGGGTACAAAGTCGTATTCGTAAAACTATACACGTAACCATCGCCATCTAAATCTTCTAGATAAGAAGGGATACCATCTCCATCTTGATCATTTCGTTGTATTTCGTATAATTTAAAATTAAAAACAAGCGGAGCATACGCAGGAATTGAACCACTACCGCCATTATAGTAAGCCAAAGCTGAAGGGATAAAAACCACACCTGCCCCAAAATCTTTATATGCCACTGTACCATCTGGATTAGAGCTGTAGGTTCCTTTCTTAAACTTAGGAAAAATTTCAGACCACCCTCTAATTACGCTTGTTAACTGAAAAAATTGCTGAGGGTTATTTGATCGCTCAAATTCTGTTACGGTGAGTGTTGTCACACCATCTTTAGTCACTTGCTGCAAATAATCTCCCTTGTATGCAGTAAAAACAGCATCAACATTAGATGGAGACTCGCCAACTCCTTCATTTAAAACCAAATAATATAACTTATACTTTAGTCCATGTAAATTCACCTCTCTGAATTGAAGAGGATAAGTCGTTTGTTCCCAAATAGACTTCTGAGTTCCACCAGTAGGAATCTTAGAAATCTTAATATCGAAGTCTGCGGTAACTTCCTCAATGTAATAAGTTTTCAAATATTCTTCAATGTCTTTGATATCAGTAGCATATTGCTCACTATATTCTCTTGGCGGCGTTAACTCCTCCTCTTTATTTTTAGAACATGAAAATAATGCCAAGGATAGCATTGATAAAATAAAATAAAACTTAATTTTGTTCATTATTACTGCTTTTTGAGTGCGCAAGATACAATTTAGATTGATTTTGATAAACTATTTAACTTTGATTTTTGAAAATTTATGCGAATAGATAAATATTTATGGTGCGTTCGTTATTACAAAACCAGAAATATGGTTACGGAGGCTTGTAAAAAAAACCAAATAACCGTAAATGGTCAAGTAGCCAAAGCTTCGAAAGAAGTTTTTCCAACTGACAAAATCACCTTTCGTAAAGATCAAATTACTCAAATCATCACGGTTTTGGACATTCCTGAAAGTCGTGTAGGAGCAAAATTAGTCGATATGTATCGCCGCAATGACACGCCTCCCGAAGTGTACCAACATCTTGAATTATTGAAGTTATCCAAAGAACATTATCGAAAAAATGGAACTGGCCGCCCTACTAAAAAAGATCGCCGTGATATTGATGAATTTGGCAATGTCATAATAGAGGATGAAGATGAAGATTCATTTTTGTAATTGGTAAAACTCTATAATCAAACCTAAATTATTCCATTTTGTACCTTTTAAAATAAAAATCATGAGCCAAAATATTATTTTAACGCACCAAGAAATAGAACACAAAATCAAGAGAATTGCTTATCAAATCTACGAAACCTTTGTTGATGAAGAAGAAATTGTACTGGCTGGGATAACCAAAAACGGTTTTGTATTTGCTCAAAAAATAGCCGCAGCTTTGACTTTGATTGCCCCAATCAAGGTTTCACTTTGTGAGGTTGAACTCAACAAACACCAACCTGATTTGGCTATTCGTACCTCATTGGCTAAAGAAAACTATACCGATAAAGGCCTTGTTCTAGTAGATGATGTCTTGAATTCAGGAACAACGCTTATCTATGCTGTTCGTCATTTTTTAGAAGTTCCCTTAAAAAAATTCAAAACAGCTGTACTCATTGACAGAAACCACAAAAAATACCCTGTAAAAGCTGACTTCAAAGGCATTTCACTCTCCACATCCTTATTAGAACATGTACAAGTCGTTTTTGAAGAATCTGGAAACAGCTATGCGTATTTAAGCTAATAAAGCTAAAATATCGTCAACCGTTTCATTTATTGTTTTGCCGTCAACAGCCACTTTGTGTTTTGCTTGATTGTAATAATAGCTTCTGTCGAATAGATGTTTTGCAATAAATTCATTCAATTCAGCGTCGTTTAAGTTAGCAATTAAAGGACGTTTACTTTTATTCTTAGACAATCTTTCGAATAAAGTAGACACCGAAGCCTTTAAATAAATGGAGTTAACATTGGGTCGTTGTAACAACTCGTGATTATTAGCATAACAAGGAGTTCCACCTCCAAGTCCGAGAATAATAGTTTCTTCTTGTTCTAAAAGTGTGACAAAAGCTTGGTGTTCGAGTTTACGAAAATAGATTTCTCCAAACTTTTCAAAGATTTCTTTGACGGTTAAATTGTTTTTTTCTTCGATATAGTGATCTAAATCTATGAAAGGAATAGTTGTTTTTTCAGAAAGTTTATTGGCTATGGTTGACTTACCGCACCCCATATACCCTAATAAAATAATTTTTTTCATGGCAATAAAACCTTACTAATTAAGGCATTGTGGCTTTTTGATTAAAAAAGACAAATTTATAATAAAATTGCTTTGAAACTTGAAAAAAAAGTACGTATATTTGCACCCGCATTCAAGAAACGAAATGACTCGATAGCTCAGTCGGTAGAGCACATCACTTTTAATGATGGGGTCCTGGGTTCGAGCCCCAGTCGGGTCACAAATACTGTGAACTACGCATTAGTTTCTTGAATGATTGACTCGATAGCTCAGTCGGTAGAGCACATCACTTTTAATGATGGGGTCCTGGGTTCGAGCCCCAGTCGGGTCACAAAGGTTGTTCGCTACAGCGAATGACCTTTTTTTATTTGACGGCCATGTGGAGAAACGGTAGACTCGCCATCTTGAGGGGGTGGTGCTCGTAAGGGCGTGAGGGTTCAAATCCCTCCATGGTCACACCAAAAGGGACAAAGAAATTATTTTCTATGTCCCTTTTTTTTAAATAAAATTACAATTCTCTTCTCTACTTACCATTCCTACCAAACCAAAAAAAGTGTAACTTGTACCGTCTAACTTTATTTTCTTGTTATGGTCACACTCGATATCAATGGTAAAAAATACAATCTCGATGTTGCTCCCGAAATGCCTTTATTATGGGCGATTCGCGACATTATCGGGTTAACGGGCACTAAATTTGGCTGCGGTATCGGGGCTTGTGGGGCTTGTAAAATCCTAATCAACAACGAAGCAACCTACTCGTGTTTGACTCCCGTAAGCGATGCCAAAGGCAAAAAAATCATCACTATTGAAGGTAAAAGTCCCAATTTGCAACTGCTGCAAGAAGCATGGGCCGAGTACAATGTACCACAATGTGGCTATTGCCAACCCGGACAATTGATTACAGCTACATCCTTACTCAATTCGAACCCATCGCCTTCTGAGACAGAAATTGATGACGCTATGTCTGGCAATTTGTGTAGATGTGGCACGTATCAACGCATTAAAAATGCAATACAACATACCGTTGAACTCAAAAAACAAGGGAAATAATGGAGGCAATTCAAAACTACAGTCGACGTGATTTTGTCAAAACCATTGGATTGGCATCTGGCGGATTATTATTAGCTGCAAATAGCTCCTTATTTGCTTGTGAATCAACCTCAACCATAGAAACTTTCAACCCCAATCTGTTTGTCTACTTGCATACGGATGGCACGCTGACGCTTATCGCTTCACGTTCTGAAATGGGGAATGGCGTTCGTACTTCGTTACCCTCAATCATAGCTGACGAAATGGAAGCCGATTGGTCTAAAGTAGTGGTTCAACAAGCTTTGGGAGATGCAAAATATGGCGATCAAAATACTGATGGCTCTCGAAGTATCCTTTACCTTTATGACACTATGCGAAAAATGGGCGCTACTGCCAAGGCTTTACTCATTACTGCTGCTGCGCAAAAATGGAATGTTCCAGAAACGGAGTGTATCGCACAACATCATTTTATTGTTCACAGTAGTGGTAAAAAATTAGGATTTGGCGAACTCGCTGCCACTGCCAAAACTTTAGAATTACCTAAAAACGTTACATTAAAAAATCCAAAAGACTTTAACTATATTGGTAAAACCTTAAAAAGTGTTGATGTTGCTAACTATGCCAACGGAAGCGCTCTTTTTGGTATTGACAAACGTTTACCCAATATGAAATTTGTGGCTATTGCCCGTTGTCCAGTCACTTTCGGGACTGTAAAATCATTCGACAAAAAAGCAGCGCTCAAAATTCGTGGCGTGATTGATGTCATCGAAATCCCAAGAATTGCCAAACCATTTGGTCCATTGGGTGGTGTGGCCGTAATTGCCACTAATACGTGGGCTGCCTTTGAAGGCAAGAAAGCCTTAACTATAGAATGGAATTATGGCTCCAATGCAACGTACACCTCTGCCGATTATCAAAAAACAATCACACAGGGCGTATTGCAACCCGCAAAAGTAGCCAAATCAATAGGAGATGTAGATCAGGCTTTTGCCAAAGCACATCAAATTGTCGAGAGCACCATACAATTGCCTTTATTGGCGCACGCCCCAATGGAAGTTCCCAATGCTGTTGCTTGGGTAAAAGGCGATTCTTGCGAAGTTTGGGCGCCTACTCAAGACCCGCAAACCGCTCGTAAAGAAGTGGCAGATTATTTAAAAATACCTTTAGACAAGGTTTCAGTAAATATTACTTTTCTTGGTGGAGGCTTTGGCCGTAAATCAAAACCCGATTATATTGTAGAAGCGGTAATGGTTTCCAAAGCTATCAACGCGCCCGTGCAAGTAGTTTGGACGCGCGAAGACGAGATCAAACACGGTTATTATCATACCGAAAGCGCCCAATATCTCAAAGCCGCTTTGGATGCTCAAGGCAATGTAACCGCTTGGCTACACCGTTTCGCTCTACCTTCCATTATGTCTACTTTTGTACCCGGTACTGAATATCCTGCCGAATGGGAAGCTGGTAGCGCCACAGACATTCCCTTAGACGTTCCCAATTTTAAAGTAGAAACAGGCAAAGCGCCCGCTCACGTCCGCATCGGATGGATGCGCTCTGTTATCAATATTCCTCACGGATTTTCTGTGAATGTTTTTGCCAACGAATTAGCGTATGCCGCTAAAAAAGACCCTTTAGAATTCCGTTTGAACCTCATCGGACCCGACCGTATTGAAAACACACAAGACGCCATAAAATACAACACGGCAAGAATGAAACACGTCTTACGACAAGCCGCAAAAAATGCCAACTACGGAAAAGCATTGCCTCAAGGTCACGCCTTTGGTATTGCGGTTCAATACAGTTTTTATTCCTATGTCGCCTCCGTGGTCGAAGTGTCTTTCATCAACAATAAAGTAAAAGTTCACAATGTGTACACCGTTATCGATTGTGGTACCGTCATCAATCGCGATACGGTAAAAGCACAGTTAGAAGGAGCCGCTATTTTCGGGATATCTTTGACCTATTACGGAAAAATCACCGCCAAAGACGGCGCCATCGAACAAAACAGCTTTAGTGATTATCCTTTAATTCGTATGAACGAAGCGCCAAAAATACACGTAGAAATCGTAGAAAGCACCGAAAATCCAACTGGTGTAGGCGAACCTGGGGTACCCGTAATCGCACCAGCCATCGTCAATGCTTTGTTTCAACTCACTGGAAAAAAATACTATAATTTACCTTTAATTGATTATGAAATCGTAGGATAATTTGTGGGGCGTTCCCCCGAGGCACACGACTTCATTAAACCTCAAGTCACTGCTCCTCGGGGTCGGGCTATCCGTTCCCAAACTTTTTATACCCTTCGCAATGGCTACGGGTATAAAAAGGTTTTCCACTTCTATCCCTAACGCAAAAACATTTCCCATTCCTATATGAACGATTGGATTACACTATTACATACTTACAAAACCTCCAAAACACCGGTTGCCTTGGTCACTGTAACTCAAGTGTTGGGTTCTGCTCCTTGTAAAATAGGTTCAAAAATGATTGTAACCCATCAAAAAGAGATTTTTGGAACCATTGGCGGAGGGAAACTTGAATTTCATATCATCACTCAAGCCCAAAAAGCCATTCAAGAAAATCAAATTCAATCTACTACTTTTACGTTAGGCCCCGAATTTGAACAATGCTGTGGCGGTAAAGTAACCCTTTTAATTGAACCTATGAATCAAAATCCAGAACTGTATCTCTTTGGCGCAGGCCATATTGGCGTTGCCTTGTGCGAAGTACTAGCCAATACCCCGTTTCAAATCACACTATTGGATACTAGAGAACATTGGGAAAGCACCTTGTCACTTCCCTCTTCCGTCACCTATAGCGCTGTCCCTTTTGACTTGTACAAAAGCACTGTACATTGGGGGCCAAATTGTTATGCCATCATTGTTACCCACGACCATAAATTGGATTTTGAAATCACTGCCCTATGCCTAGCTGAAAGCACAAAATTCATTGGCCTCATTGGTAGCAAAACCAAACGCAATAAATTCCATCATATGCTTCGAGACGAATTGGGTTTTGAATCAGGTATGAATCCCGTGCATTGTCCTGTAGGTTTGGACTTAGGTGGTCACACTCCGAAAGAAATTGCCATTAGCATTGCTGCCCAATTACTACAAGTGTACTATGAAAAATAATGTTGCTTTTGTACTATTGGCAGGAGGAAAATCAGAACGAATGGGGCAACCCAAAGGATTACTATTCAACAAAGAAGAATATTGGCTCGAAACCCAATTAAAAAGCATAGCTTCCTCTGGCGGTACCGAAGTTTATATCGCATTGGGTTTTCATACTGACGCTTATTGCGATGCACTACCTTGGTTAACCTCAGCTCTGCAAGCATCTACTACTTACCTGAATCTTACTATTCGAGCCGTTGTAAATCCAGACCCTGAAAGAGGCTCTTTTTCTAGCTTACACAAGGTTCTTTCTCAAATAGAAGAACCTAAAACTATACTACTCTGCCCTATTGATGTTCCGATACCCAAAGACGAAACACTACAACTGCTTTTAGAAAAACAGCAAGCCATTGTTATCCCAAATTATAAAGGAAAAAATGGCCATCCAGTCGTGATGACTGCTTCATTTTGGAAACCACTACTGAAACTGGATCCGAGTAACAGTCGGTTGGATTATTTGATAAAAGCTTGCCCTTCGGCAATGATTAGCATTGTACCCGTTGAAAATCCAGAGGTAATTCTGAATCTCAATACACCTGTGGATTGGGAAACGTACCAACAAAAAAACGGCTAGCAAATTGCCAGCCGTTCTTAATGATAATGATCTTAAATTATTGCTTCTTCAACAATTCCTGTAACGGTTTCAACTGATCCAAATCGATTTTTGATTGTTGCAATACGGACATCATGTTCATGATATGCGTAGGATTCATGTCTTTACCTAACACACGAACTACAGCAAAACCTGTTTCTTTTTGGTTGGCAAACAAAACAAACTCTTCGATATGCTCATCTGCTCCTACAAAACTTACTGAAGCTCCTTCTTTACCAGAACCAAACTTCATGAGTTGTTGATACTTTGGATTTTTCAAGATTCCGTTTAATTTAGCTCGCTCTGTTTCGAACTCCGTAGCATTATTTGGGTTGCGTTTAAAAGCCAAAATATTTATTTTTTCAAACGATCGTAAGGCTTGTTGCTGCTCTTGAGTGAGTTTCGTTTTATCCACATTCAAAATCGAAGAGGAAATATCAAACGCTATGAAATTTTTATTTTCTGTATTTTCTACAAAATACTTTTGCAAACTCGGTTCAGAGTTACAACTGCTCAACCACAGGCATAGGAAAATAGCCAAACCAACTACTGCTTTCATTTTTTTACTTTTTATATTAATAGCGTTCTATTTTGAATATTCTTAACTCTAAATTTATTCCAATTCTTTTAGTTTTTTTGCTTTCGTACTTTAAGATTCTGAAAACAGACCTACAAGGTTTTGAAAACCTTGCAGGAACTTCAATCCATTTTTATTAAAAGCTACTATTAGATAGCGTAAGCTAAGTACTAGTTACTACTTCTTCCCTTTGGTTGCTTTTTTCAAATCGTCTCCACCAGGAAAACGCATTTTATCTGTCAATACCGAGATTTCATTCAAATCAAAATCGCCTGTCAAAGACATCAAGACACTGTCTTCGCCTTTTCCACCATCAATAAACATCAATAATTCTCTGATTTGAGTGTCTTTAGCTCCTGATTTTACTAAAATTTTAATGCTACGACCATTATCGTTTACACGCATAAGCTCTTCTAAATTAGCCGTTTTAATATAACGTTCAGCAGTTGCTTTCATTTCCGCTTCGACACGAGCACTTTTGGTGGTAAACACCTTTAGGTTGTCTAATTTTTTGATTAAGCGATGGTATTGTTGCATTTCTTTGTCGGAGGCATCTACTTTGACTTTACTCATCATTTCGAACATTTTTTTATTGACGATAACCGACGTAACATCGTCTTGACCGTCGAATTTATCGAAGGCCCCTTGTGCAAAAATGGGGTTAGCAACTAGTAAAAATACTAAAGCTAAAAATACTTTTTTCGTTATTGAAGTAAAACGATTGTTATTCATAATGACTGTTGATTTCATGTTGTTTTTTGATTTACTGATTAAAAACTTTTCCTTTTGATTCATTGTATTCTTGAATGACCTGCACACTTCCTATGCCGGTGTTTACGTGACCTGATAACAAGGCTAGTGCTTTTTGGGTTTCTCTAAACGCTTCCTCGGGAGAATCATAAGTCCCCAATTCGTTGGAAGCTACACTAGTTTTGGTTTCATTGGTAGAGTAAACATACATTCCTATTCCGAGCAAAATCACAACCGAAGCCGCTAAAGAAACCCAAACGGTTTTTGATGCCGCCTGCTTTTGACTAGGCAATTCTGGTAATTCTTTAGGGTTTATTTGTTCTTTTGCTAAAGAGAAATAACCAAACATTGGCTTGTATTGCTCCAAATGCTGCGCAACATTCGATGAAGAAAAATAGTTCGTCAACTCTTTTTCCTCGGCAATACTGGTTTCTCCTTGAAAGTATTTTTCTAAAAGCTCTTCTATTTTATAAAGTTCCATAACGGTGTGTTTTTAACATATGCTCTCTAATAGTTTTTCTAGCTCTAGAGAGTGCCACGCGAATGGCGGTTTCATTCATTTCTAATAATTTGGCAATTTCCTCAAACTCATATTGCTCTACTTCTCTAAGCTGAATAATCATTCGCTGTTGTTCCGGCAACTGATCAATTATTTTAGCCACCCAATTCAAACTATCATTGTCTTCTACTTTTTGCTGCAAGCTTGGTTCTCTGTCCGTGTAATTGTTATGTACAATTCGCAAATTACTGGAACGTTTCGCTTTTAACTGATCCAAACAATGATTCTTGGTCATAGTCATAGCTAGGGCTTCAACACTAGCATAACCGGATAAACTTTCATTTTTATTCCACAACTTTACCAAAACCTCTTGCGTAGCATCTTCAGCCTCCTCGGTACTCACAAGTAATCGTTTGGCCAATCGAAAGACTTTATCTTTGAAGGGAGTAATCAATTGTACAAACTCATTTTGGTTCATTCTAATGGTTGTTTCTAGCGGTTCATATAAGCAAGACGAACGACAATTATTTTTGTTACAAACAATAAAAAAATAATTTTAAAGTTAGTATTTTTACAAGAACTAAATATATCTAACCTCATATGAAAACTACGTTCAAAATTGTATTCTTATTATTTACAAGCCTTTTCCTTTTACAGAGCTGTCAAAAAGATGAGGACGATATTGCTGCACCAAAATCTTTAGAGATTCAGAACTTTGTATGGAAAGGAATGAATCAATATTATTTGTGGCAAAGCGATGTACCTAATTTGGCAGATGATAAATTCAAAAATCAAAGTGAGTTAAATGCTTTTCTAAAAGGCTATAGTACTCCAGAAAGTTTATTCGAAGCCTTGCGTGTCGATAAATCCATCGATCGTTTTAGCTGGATTGTTGATGATTATGTTGCACTAGAGCAATCCTTTCAAGGTACCACTAAAAACGATGGTGTTGATTTTGGGTTAAGCTACAAACCCGGAAGTACTACCGAAATTTTTGGTTATGTTCGTTATATTATCCCTGGCTCTGATGCTTCGACCAAAGCTATAAAACGTGGTGATATGTTTACCGGAGTAAATGGCACGCAATTGACCGTAAGCAACTATCAAACTTTATTGTTGAATGCCGAAAGTTACACTTTAAATTTAGCCGAATTCAATGGCTCAACAATCGTGAGTAATGGAAAATCAGTTGCTCTAACCAAAACCACTCTGAATGAGAATCCTATTTTAATTAATAAAGTAATCGAAACAGGAGGTAAAAAAATAGGATACTTGATGTACAATGGCTTTTTTGCTAATTATGACACCCAACTTAACGAAGCTTTTGGAAGTTTAAAATCCCAAGGCATAACCGATTTAGTTTTGGACTTACGCTACAATGGCGGAGGTTCTGTTCAAACCGCTACCCGATTGGCTAGTATGATAACTGGACAGTTCACAGGAAAAGTGTTTGCGAAGCAACAATGGAACGAAAAAATTGAGGCTTATTTCAGCACCAACAATCCAGAGGCTCTCAAAAACTTTTTTACCGATAAGATTGGAAGCACACCAATCAATAGCTTAAACTTAACGAAAGTCTACATTATTACTACCAAAAGTACTGCTTCTGCTAGTGAATTAGTAATTAATGGCTTGAAACCATTTATCAATGTGGTCCAAATTGGAGATGTTACTACAGGTAAAAACGTAGGCTCTATTACTTTATATGATTCTCCAACTTTCCAAAAAGAAAACGTAAACCCATCTCACAAATATGCTATGCAACCTTTGGTACTCAAAATTGTAAACGCTGATGGCTTTGGTGACTACCAAAGTGGTTTAACGCCAACTTTCCAACAAGCAGAAACCATCAGTACTTTTGGAGTTTTGGGGGATGTTAACGAACCTTTATTAAAATTAGCTATCGGAAAAATTACAGGTACTGCCAAAGGAATACCTACCACCAAAGGTAAAACATTTGAATTTTTCAAAGATGGCAAATCTATCAGAGGCTTTAGAAACGATATGTACTTGGAAACTATTCCTGAAGGGCTATTAAAATCTTTGTAGGGATTATACTAAAATCAGAAAACATAACGTTATACTTACCCATCTGAAAAGCAATGCTTTTTGAAACTTCATTAGTAACTTTTAAAACATTATAGTATGAAATTGTATTCTAAAATTGGTATCGGGATCTTAGCGTGTGCTTCTTTAGCATTTATTTCACCTGCATTAAAACCTTCAAAAACCATTCACGTGGTGATTGATGCAGGACACGGCGGACATGATTTTGGCGCAACAAACGAAGCAGCCATCGAGAAAGAAATCGTTTCCCAAATTACTAGTAAAATCAAAGTTCAGAATACCAATAAATCTATTGTTTTACATTTTACTAGAAATGAGGATGAATTCGTGGAGTTGCCTTCTCGTGCTGCCCTTATCAATAGCATACAACCTGATTTATTCATTTCGTTGCATGTTAATGCTAACGCCAGCAATCAAAAATCTGGATTGGAATTTTTCATCAACGAACAAAATCCTGCCACGGTTGAACGGTCTAAAGAAATTGCGACACAACTTAACATAAGATTGACACAGCAAACCGCTTTAAAAGGCAATGCTATCATAAAAAATGCCCCTTTTATGGTGTTAAAAAAAGCAACAGTTCCTGGTGTTTTGATTGAATTAGGGTATTTGACTAACGAAAACGACAAACGCACCTTGACCAACGAAACAGAACAAACAAAAATTGCCAACACCATTTTAGATGTGGTTTCAACTCTAAAATAAAAGCAACAACTACCCAAACAAAAAAAGGCGTTTTCATTTCGAAAACGCCTTTTTAGTTCTTAAGCTAGACCTTTTAATTATTAAAATAGAATCCGTTTGGTCCCACTCCTACTGTCATTTCTTTTTGCAATGATCCCGTTAAAGAGTACACATAAGCCTTACTATTCGAAGCAAAATCCCCACCATCGGCAATAAAAATTTTATCGTTTTCTACCGCAAATCCATACATCACTCCATATTGAGAAGTGGACGAGTAGCTAAAAATAGGTTTATCTGAAGGTTGTGTTGCCGTAATGTCCATACTATACACTCCTGTATCTTTTGTAAAGTAAATTTTAGAACCATAAATATCCAAATTTCCTGCATCTGTTAAAGCTGATGGAAATACCACTTCAGTTATCGATTTATCCGATAATTTCACTTTCACAATTTTGCTTGCACTTCCGTAAGGAGATGCTAGCACATATAATACACCGTTTTTCACTTCCATTGTATTGGCACTTTCCCCAACGGTTATTGGCGTTTCTAAAGTTTTAGTTACTGTATTTACCACCAAAACTTTGTCGCTGTTATAAGGTTCTGTGATGTACAACTTATCACCTTCTAAAACAATACGATTGGCCGTTGCATTCAAGTTAATTTTGGATTCTACTTTATTGGTAGCCAAATCAATAACGGCTACAAAATCATCCGTATTTCCAGTAGCTGGATTGGCATAAGCATAAGTATTAGCATTAGTTACATATGCCTTACCATTTTTCACTACACCATATCTTGGTGTGATTAAACCTGTTTCGATTTTAGCTAATAACTTAAACGTATAGCGATTCACTACATTAATCACATTAGAACCTCCAGCAATTACATACGCCTTATCGCCATCAAAAAAAATATTCTGTACATATTTCCCTAAAAAATCACCTCCGTTTTCTGCTCCATATACATCTTGTTTAAAAGTAGTCAAATCATCTCCTAAAAACGATACCGAACCTCCAGATGAATTACCTTCATTTAGAATAAAAACACCATTATCATAATTTCCTTTAGAAACATTTTCGTTGTCCTCGTTAGTACAAGACCACAAAAAGGTAAAAGTAAAGGCTACCAATAAAACTCTAGTTAACTTCATTATATTAAAATTTAAAGATTAGATACATATTAAAATTGCGTCCGGGCATCATTCTATTTTCCAGACTTTCATATTTTTCATTCCAAAGATTAAGTACTTGAGCGCCTATTTTTATTGGATTACGCTTAAAAAACTCATAATCCACGCCCACATTAGAAACCCAATACGAAGGAATAATAGCGTTAGGATCGTTATCGGATTGCGTATAGACAAAACCGTTAAATAGGAATTGATAATTAGCGTTCCATTTTTTATAACTGTAGGCCAATGCTGCGGTAGCTTTGTGATAAGGCACAAAAAACAATTGCTTTTGAGTTACCTCATTCTTAGAAATGGTGTACGCATACGTCCCATTGATTTGCCAAATGCTCTTCCCAAATTGTTGTTTCCAAGCCAATAAAGCTTCTATTCCATATGCAGCTACGCGATCCGTATTTTGAGGGGACCAAATGCCATTGTTTCCGGGAACCCAACGCAACAAGTCTTTGATTTTATTGTAATAGGCCGTTTGTGTTAAGCTGAAATTTTTATAAGTAAAGACATTGGCCAGCTCGCCTTGGTAAGCACTTTCGGGTTTTAAATTGGGATTGCCGCCTTCTTCCCAATACAAATCATTGTAGGTAGGAATGCGGAAATTATGCGAAATATTGACTTTCAATTGGTACCAAGGTGCGATACGCAAAGCAGTTCCAGCCGAAAACAGAATAGGCGATTTGTAATTGTTGGTAAACTCCTTACGAATCCCCAATTCATTTTGCCATTTTGAATCCATCTCATATTTAAACAACACTGATGCAGCACCAATCTGTCTTTCGTGGTATCCAAATCCAGAGCCTTCACCTCGGGTTGTATTGTATTCTAAAATTGTGTTTACCAAAAATGAGGGCGTAGCCTGAAAACTAACATCTGCTTTGGTAATCCAAGTCTTGGTATCCCCAAAACTGTATTGTGGTAGCGACTTATTCGGATAGTACTGATAACCCTCGGTTAGATAAGCCATCTTACCATTCATCGTCCATTGCCCAAAAACACCATTGTATTCCAACAAATTTCTGCTAAAATCATTCTTGTATTTCGTTCTAGACTCAGAGGGAGATAGCAAAGAAATATTCCTATCGGTATTAGAAGACTGACTATAAGCCTTTAGTATTTGTTTATCAGAGATTTTAAAACCAATTGCAGCATTGAACCCAATCACTTCATATTCACCGTTTTCATTAAAACGCTGATTGCCTTTCCAATCAAAAAGACCAGGATAATCGTAATCGTTATCAGAATAATTTCTAGAAAAACCAATTTGAGCCGACCATTTTGTATTTGAAAACTGGCTGTTATAATGAATCCCCTGCGTATTGAAACTGCCATAATCCAGTCGCAATTGATTTGAAAAAGAACGCTCAAATCGCAAGTCATTGTTCAAATGCACGGTGCCACCAATAGCCCCACTGCCATAAATCACACTTCCTCCACCTCCTTTAACAGCAATCGAATTATAATCTGTTCCTGATATTGTATTAAAATCGGTACTCCCATTCATTTGGGAATTGATGTTGATGCCGTTCCAAATCACCGCAGTTTGCGACGCAGTGGTTCCCCTAAAAGCCACCGTCGAAAGCATCCCACGACCGTATTCTTTAAAATACAAAACCGAATTGTAATTGAGTAAATTGGTCAACAACGCACTATTTTTAGACAAAATAGAATCGTTCAAACTAAGAATTGTTTGAGAAGTAGAGAATTTGCGCAACTTCGCATCAGCTATGACGACCTCTTTTAAGCGAGTAATCGAATCATTCTGAGCAAAAATCAGTTGACTTGCGAGCAAGCAAAAACAAAAAAAAGATTTAAAATGTGCCATAATTTCCTGAACCTTTTTTCCCGAAAGTTCGTTATTGGTTAAGAAAAAAGGCAGGTCTCCTGGCTTGCGTCTTGTTGTTGACCTTCCCACTCGCCGCGGCGAGCAGTGGCTTTGTAGATAACAACAAGCTTAGTAGCTTACAGTTGCGGGTACAGCTTAGGTTTTTAACCTAATTCCCTTTTAATGCGTTTTCTAAAAAAAGTAAAACGCAACCTTAATTCGGATGCAAATATAGCTTTAAAAAAATGGAATACTAAAACTAAATTCCAAAAAACAAGTAAAAAAAACCATAAAACACTACAATACAACAACATAAATCGCATTATTGATAACTTGGGCGTGCCCCTCCTGATACTTCGACAAACTCAGTAGTCGGGTCGGGCTGTACGTTCCCGCTTCCCGATGGAAAATCGGGAGAACTCCACTGCCATCCCTCACGCACAATGTCATTATGTTAAGAGGAAAAAGAAAAAAATAGCACGCAGATTCAACAGATTTTAACTGATTTTTCTGCGTAAATCTGCGTGAAAACAAAAAGAGTAATTCCTTAACTTAATTACATTGCCCTCACTCAAACCCTACTTAACGAGCACACTCCACTTTCACCACCACTCCGTAATCCAAGGGTGTAGCAAAAGCTTCCTGCAAAGGAACGTTATTTATTCTACACAAAACACTTCGAATCACCCCAGAATGTGTCACTAAAATCAGCGGTTTTTCATTGGTTTTTTCTAATTCCTCCTCCAAAAATTCCCAAACCCTTTGGTCCAAATCTATAAATGATTCGCCATTGGGCACCGCAACATTTACAAAATCATTCATCCAAGGATCCAAAACAGTTCTTGGAATGGCGTTCCAAGCCTGCAATTCCCAATCCCCAAAATGCATCTCTTTCAATCGAGGTTCTTCGGCTACTATTGGAATTCCTTTAGCTTCTTGAATATGCTGCGCCAAAATCGAACAGCGTTGCAACGGACTAGTATACAAAACCCCTTGCTCTGGCAATTGCTCCAAAATCGATTCAAATACCGCATCATAAGGTACTCGAATGCCAACATCGCTTTGACCATAACAAATCCCTTTCTCACAAACCGTTTCGGTGTGACGCACTAAATAAATTTCCATATCGCTAGTAAGGTTAGGTAAAAAATAACTTCACATACTTGTTGTGTGGCTCCCAAACAATCGCCCGTGTAGCCGTCAATCCATTTCTGGAAATAACGTGCCAAAAAATAACGTGCCAAAAAAACAGGGAATACCACCAACCCAATAATCGCGTGATTCATCATCAAAACCATCAAAGGTAATAGCCCAAAAAACAAAGCGCCCACAACTTCTTTCCAAGAATACTGTTGCGCAATGGGTTTGCTTTTACTCGTAGCATCCTCGCGAGAATATTCGTGAGTAAACACAATCGAAATCGCCGCCAATCGACTCAAAGAATGCCCTGTTATGAAAACCAAGAAAAGAGTGAAGAGTGAAGAGTCATTAGTGAATAGTGAATCGACTTTGGCCAAAGTGACCAAACTCATATACTTCAGCAAAAAAAGCAATACCAAACCAATCGCACCATAAGCGCCAATAGCGCTGTCTTTCATAATGGTCAAAATCTTAGTTTTGGTCCAACCTCCACCAAATCCGTCGCAGACATCGGCAAAACCATCTTCGTGAAAAGCACCTGTAACCAAAACACTCGCAATCATAGAAAGCACCAGCCCGATCTCAGCATTCCACAACCAAGAGGCCGTAGCATACACTCCAAAAGCGATTGCCCCCACAATCCAACCAATTAATGGAAAATAACGAGACGCTTTGTTCAAATATTCCGGATTATGGTCAATGTTCTTCGGACACGGAATTCGGGTATAGAACATCAAAGCAGTAAAAAAGATGTGGAATTGTTTTTTCATTTATTTATATTTTATAGAAGCAGCAACAAAAAGCCTTTATGCCAGCATCGTCCCGCTGTCCTTCCAATCTTTTTTTTTATACCTGTCAGGTTTTAAAAACCTGACAGATATAAAAAAAAAGGATATTCCCTCCCATCGGGGCTAAAAGGTTACATTGTACTTCTATGGTTACATTTCGTTTTTCTTGTTGATATTATATTTTATTGACTCTCTACTTATAGACTGAGTCTATTATAAAGAGTTTGTACTACACTATTTTTCGAACTCCTGCAAGGTCTTTTTTTGACCTTGTAGGAGTTTACATTCTTCCAATCCTACCTACAAGTTTTTAGAAACCTTGCAGGAATAGTAACAAACCATTTTGTTCTAATCATTTATTCCTTTTTATTATTCACCCCAGCCGATTCAAAACTGGCCATCTCGTTCAAAAAAGCCACTGCTGATTGTACTAAAGGAAAAGCCAAAGCACAACCCGTTCCTTCACCCAAGCGTAATTGAAGGTTCAACAATGCTTTTGCTCCTAGATACTCCAAGAGTTGTTGGTGACCTTTTTCAGCCGAAGCGTGGCAAAAAACAGCATTGCTCAGAATAGCGGGGTTTTTCTTAAAAGCAATCAAAAAGGCTACTGTCGCAATGAATCCATCGACCAAAATCAACATCTTATTTTTATGTGCTTCCAGCATTCCACCAGCTATTTGCAGGATTTCGAAACCTCCAAAATATGCCAAAATCGAGTCTAAATCGGTAGCGCCTTTGTAATTCGAAATTGCAGTTGCTAAAATTTGATACTTGCTTTTTAACTTTTCGTCAGTTACGCCAGTTCCTTTTCCGATGCAATCTGCTAAGGGAATTTGAGTCAAAAAATGCATCAATACCGAAGCGGTCGCCGTATTCCCAATTCCCATTTCTCCAAAACCGATGCAATTACTACCCGATTGCGCAATTTGTCCCACAACAGCAGCGCCCTTAGAAAAACAAGTGACTACTTCCTGAGGACTCATAGCAGCGGTGTGCAAAAACGACTGTGTGCCTTTACTAATTTTATTATGAATCAACTTGGTGTTCGTTGGAAAATCATAATTCACCCCCGCATCTACAATCGACAATCCGATTTGGTTTTGTTTACAAAACACATTGATTGCTGCTCCCCCTTCCAGAAAATTAGTCACCATTTGTCGGGTGACTTCTTGTGGATAGGCACTTACGCCGTGATTGGCAATACCGTGGTCGGCAGCAAAAACCACCAAATGCGGTTGTTTAATTTGAGGCGAAGTGGTTTGAAACACCATTCCTATTTGGTGAGCGAGTGCTTCTAAATCACCCAAAGCTCCAGTGGGCTTGGTTTTGTTATCGATTTTGTACTGCAATTGGTTCGATAAAATCGCGTTGGACTCCGTTATTTTTTCTTCAAAGGAAGAAATTACAGTTTCTTTTGACTGAACCGAATCAATCGTAGTGATAGATGGAAATGGCTCTTTTTTCTTCCATCCTAATTGTTGCAACATCGGCTGATGCTCATAATTAGAGGCGGGTTTACCTACGCAAAAATAGCCCAAGGGTTCTATGTTTTCGGGTAATCCTAAAATGGATTTGAATTCGTGATAGTTTAGAATCGACACCCATCCCATAGAATAGCCTTGTTCGGTTAAGGATAACCAAATGTTTTGTGCCGCACAAACTGCGCTAAACTTAATCGCTTCGTTACTCCCCACGGTTCCGATGGTAAAACTATTGAGCACCGAACGGTCGTAAGCAATGACCAATCCTACTGGAGCTTCTTCGATGGCTTCGAGTTTTAGGGCTTGGTATTGTTGCTTTTGTTGCTCGTTATCGGTGGCATTGGCTGCTTTTTTATCGTAGTCTTCAAACAAAAGTTTGATGGCTTTTTTGACTTCGGGGGAACGTATAACGTAATATCGAGTGGCATCGGTAAGTCCAACAGAAGGTGCGTAATGCCCAGCTTGTAATGCTTTTTGCAAGACGTCTTCTGGCACTTCGTCGGTGGTGAAGTGGCGGGTATCGCGACGGGATTGTATGATTTCTTGTAGTGTCATAATCTTTTTTTTGCGTTAGGGATGGTAGTGGCATCCTTTACTGCCGGGGTTCGGCAGTAAAGATATAACGAACAGCCCGGCCCTTGTGGAAACGCCCAAATCTATTGCATTATAGGCTCTAACTCAAATAGTATGGATACAAATTTCGACACGAATTACACGAATTGACACGAAAACTATTCAATTTAAAATATAATTACACCAATATCTTTGGCGTCAATACATTTGTGTATTTAAAATGGTCTCTTTTTGGTGTCAATTAGTGTAATTCGTGTTTACTTTTATTATCAATTACAAAACCCAAACAATTGGCGTAGCATCTTATTTTAAACTTCGCCTTTGATTACCATTGGGATTCCCGCAACCATAAAAACCACGGTATCGGCTTTTTGGGCGATGTATTGATTGGTCCAGCCTTGCAACTCGGTGAATTTGCGACCGATGTGTGTATCTGCGTGCAAGCCCATCCCGATTTCGTTCGAAACGATGATGATGGTGGTGTTGGACTGCTGTGCGAGGGCATCAATTTCTTTCTTGGCTTGTTCCAAACACAAATCGATGTCGTTTTTGTTGTCTACAAAAAAATTGGTCAACCACAAGGTCACACAATCGATGACAGCCACACGGTTTTCGAAATTGATCTCGCTCAGGAATTTTTCTTTTTCTATGTTTTCCCAACGTTCGTCACGGTCTTTTTGGTGTCTGTCGATGCGGTTTTTAAAATCGGCATCCCACTGACGCGCTGTGGCTACATACATTGGGTTATCCGACTTTTCTTTGGCTATTTTTTCAGCAAAACCGCTCTTTCCAGAACGTTCTCCTCCAGTAATCAAGTACATCATTTGGGATAATTTATGGCTTCATTAAAGAGCAAAGATAGTCTTTGTTGAATTTTTTAGTGTTAAAAATAAACAAGAAATTTTAGTTTTTGCGTTACATTTGCTCCTATCAAAATTTGTTTATGAAAACTAAAATTGTTCTTATTGCCTTAATAAGCTTGTTGCTCTCGTTGAGTGCTTGCGAGAAAAAAGGTAACACTACCCCTCTTTCGGAAACGGCTGCCACCAATAGTATTCGCTATGCTTCTGGACTTTCGATACAGAAAAATCAAGGATTTTCGGTGGTAACGGTTCGCAATGCTTGGCCTGATGCAAAACAAAACTTTACCTATATTTTGAAAGAAAAAAATGGCATCGTTCCAGATAGTTTGCAAAAACACCCTACCATAGCTGTTCCTTTACAAAGCATAGTGGTGACTTCAACTACCAATATTCCGTTTTTGGAAATGTTGGGGGTGGAAAAAAAATTAGTAGGTTTTCCGCACACCGATTATATTTCGTCTCCAAAAACACGACAACTAATCGATGCAGGAAAGGTGAAAAATATTGGACAAAATGAAAAATTAGACACCGAACAATTGATTGATTTGAGTCCTAATTTGATTGTGGCTTTTGGCATTGATAATTCGAATCCCACGATTGATAACTTACAAAAAAGCGGTTTAAAAGTGCTCATTCAAGCCGATTGGATGGAACAAACACCGCTAGGCAAAGCCGAATGGATTAAATTGTATGGCGCTTTGTTTGGCAAAGAAAAAGAAGCCGAAGTTTTATTTAATGACATCGTAAAAAGTTATAAGGAAACACTAGCGTTGGTCGCTCAAAAAAAGACAAATCCTACGGTTTTGTATGGCTCGATGTATCAAGAACAATGGTTTGTAGCCAAAGGTGACAGCTGGGTGGCACAGTTTTTAAAAGATGCCAAATCTAATTATTTGTGGAGTACCACCAAAGGAACAGGAAGCTTGTCGTTGCCCTTTGAAAAGATTTTGGAAAAGGCTCAAAAAGCTGAGTATTGGATTGCCACGGGCTCCTTTAAAAACTTAGCGGAATTGCAAAATAGCAATCCACACTACCAACAATTTGACGCTGTGAAAAACAAAAACGTCTATACTTTTGAAAACAAACACGGAGCCACCGGTGGTACTGTTTATTATGAATTGGCAGCAAGTAGACCCGATTTGGTCTTGAAAGATTATATCAAAATTTTCCATCCCGAATTACTTCCGAATTATACGTTTACCTTTGCCGAAAAACTACAATAAATTGAGGTCTTCCTTTAAACATAGTATTCTTTTTATAACCTTATGCATAGGATTGTTTGGGCTGTTTGTAGGCAACATTTGTTATGGCTCTATCGCTATTCCTGCTAAAGAAGTTTTGAAAAGTTTGCTGGGACAAACCGCTTCCAAAGACACTTGGGAATACATCATCTTACATTATCGTTTGCCCAAAGCGATTACGGCTGTAATGGTTGGTATGGGATTATCAATGAGTGGTCTGTTGATGCAAACGTTGTTTAGAAATCCAATGGCTGGACCCTATGTTTTGGGATTGAGTTCTGGGGCAAGTTTGGGTGTGGCTTTTGTAATTTTGGGTGCTAGTTTTATGCCTTCTTTTTTAATTCCTTTGTTACTTTCTAACTATGGTATTGTTTTAGCTTCGACTATTGGAAGCAGTAGCGTACTATTACTAGTTCTCATTGTATCGCAACGTTTACGAGATACTATGGCGATACTCATTATTGGCCTTATGTTTGGCAGCTTAACCTCTGCCATTGTTGGGACACTCACCTATTTTAGTTCGGCAGAGCAATTGCAAAAATTCACCTTCTGGTCGTTGGGAAATTTAGGAAATTTATCTTGGGAATCGGTTTGGATTTTGAGTCTTTGTGTAGGAATTGGACTGGTTCTAAGTGCCTTTAGCATCAAACCGCTTAATGCTTTGCTTTTGGGTGAAAATTACGCCAAGAGTATGGGGCTCAACTACAACAAAGCGAGATTGATTATTATTTTTGCCACTAGTATACTAGCCGGAAGCATTACCGCTTTTGCCGGTCCGATTGCTTTTGTGGGATTAGCCGTTCCTCATATCGCCAAATTGACCTTTCAAACCAGTAATCACCGCGTGCTTTTTTGGAGTACACTCCTTTTTGGAGCCGGCATTATGTTGGTTTGCGATATATTTACTCAAGTCCCCGGCACCGAAGTGAGTCTACCCATTAATGCGGTGACATCTATCTTAGGGGCTCCTGTGGTAATTTGGCTATTAGTTAGAAAACAAAAAATGATGGGCTAATGGAACACACTATCATCCTTCAAACCCAATCGATAAGCATTGGTTATCAGAGCAAAAAAGTAAGCCCTCTTGTTGCTAAAAATGTTTCTATTGCGCTAAAAAAAGGAAAACTAACGGCTTTGATTGGTGCCAACGGCATTGGAAAATCGACACTTTTAAAAACCATTACTGGAATTCAAAAACCTCTTGAGGGTGACGTTTTATTACACGGTAAAAATATAGCAACCTACAGCGCTTCCAATTTATCACAAGAAATGAGTTTGGTTTTGACCGAAAAATTACCTCCCAGTAATTTGACGGTATATGAATTGGTAGCTCTAGGACGTCAACCTTACACCAATTGGATTGGCACCTTGACCGAGGAAGATAAAATTCAAGTTGAAAAAGCATTGTCACTTACTCAAATCAGTCATTTGGCCGATAAAAAGCATTATCAAATTAGTGATGGGCAATTGCAAAAAGTACTAATTGCACGCGCCTTAGCTCAGGATACGCCTTTAATTATTTTGGATGAGCCCACGACGCACTTGGATTTACTACACAAAGTTTCGCTATTGAAGTTACTTAAAAAGCTCACCCACGAAACGGGAAAATGTATTCTTTTCTCGACTCACGATATCGATATGGCTATTCAATTGAGCGACGAAATGATTATTATGACGCCTGAAACCGTAGTGCAAGATGAACCTTGTAATTTGATTACAAAAGGAAGTTTCAACACGCTTTTTAAAGATGAGCATATTGTTTTTGATGCTGAAAAAGGGAAGTTTGTGATTAGTGGTTAACACAAAACTTGAGATAAAACATATAAGTCATCGAAGTTTTTATGAATTGGAATGCTTATTTTGAACCATATAAGTCAAATAAGGGCATAGAAGTTTTGTTTTGAAATCTATAGCTGAAAAAATTCAAACACAAAGATTCACAAAGAAGACACTAAGCACACTAACAGTTAAACAATTGCTATAAATCCATTTTATCCATGCAATCCGTGGCAAAAAAGTTTAACCACTAAGTGCGCAAAGAGTTTACGCAAAAGGCGCAAAAACAAATAAATAACTTTGTGTTGCTTCGTGCCTACTTTGTGTTTCTTTGTGGTAAAAAAACCGCTAAGCACGCAAATAGTAACAGCTCAAAAAAACTGAACACTAACAACTGTAAACTGCTAACTATTTTTTGCCCAATGAAAGCTGTCTTCTTGCCTCACCCACTACAAAGGCAACTGAATTAGCAATATTAAAACTACGAATCAAGGGAGACATAGGGATTTTTAATTGATTTTCTTTGGCGAACAAATTCAATACTTCTTGACTCAAGCCTACGCTTTCTTTGCCAAAAACCAACCAATCTTCGTCTTGAAATTCGATATTCAAATAGGAATGCTCTGCGTGAGAACTCATCAAAAAGACTCTCGAAGTATCAGGCACCACCTTTAACCATTCGGCTACATTTTGATATTCCGTAACATCCAAATGTACCCAATAATCCAGTCCTGATCGTTTCAAATTTTTATCATTAATTACAAAACCAAAAGGGTGAATGAGATGCAGCCGACTTTCGGTACCAACACATAAGCGACCAATGTTACCAGTATTATTAGGGATTTCGGGTTCGACGAGTACGATGTTTAACATTTTTAAAATTTAGGATTTGAGATTATAGATTTAGGATTTGGGTTTTGGGATTTGGGATTTAGGAAGTAGCTATTTCAAAACTCTTTACTTCACGTACTTCGCCTGCTTGTAAATTGTCTAATTGTACTGCTCCGATTCGGACGCGAACCAAACGCAAGGTTGGAAAACCTACAGCAGCCGTCATTTTGCGCACTTGACGAAATTTACCTTCATTGACAATAATCGATGCCCACGAAGTGGGACCGTGGCGTTCGTCTCTAATTTTCTTGCCACGTGGGCCAAAATTAGGGATTTCAGTCAAAATAAAAGCTTCGCAAGGCTTGGTTATATATTTGGTACCGTTGAAACCTATTTCAACTCCTTTTTTGATTTGCTCAATGGCTTCGGGAGTGATTATACCATCCACTTGAACATAATATTCTTTATCCACTTTCTTACTTCTAATTTGCTCACTGACTTTTCCGTCTGTTGTCAACAATAGCAATCCTTCCGAATCTTCGTCTAAACGACCGATTGCCATCGTACCTTCTGGAAAATTGTATAGTTCTCCTAGTAAACGTTTCTTTCGTTTCAGTTCATAAATAAACTGACTAAGATAGCCGTAGGGTTTGTGAAGGAGAAAATGATAGTGGGACATTATGTTTTTCTTAAAAAAAACAAAGATAGTTTTGTTTTTGAGTTTTTTAAAGCATTACACTTTAAAGAGAATATTTACAATAAAAAATTTCATGACATAGAATTATTCTCTCATGTCATTTTTTTCTTTAACTATTTCATTTCTAGGCTATTTTTGAAAACACAAAATATTTCAAAAAATAATTTTAAGAATAGTCGTATTTAAAATATATTAAATATTATTTTATAACTTTATACAACAATTAACTGAAATACAATTACTTAATAAACCATTTAACAAAAAAACTATGTCTACAGAACCATTTATTGGAGAAATTAAAATTTTTGGATTTGATTTCGCCCCAAGGAATTACCTGCTTTGTGCAGGTCAACTTCTTCCCATCTCAACTAATACGGCTTTATTTTCTTTATTAGGAACCAATTATGGCGGAAATGGTATCCAAAATTTTGGATTACCAGATTTATGTGGCAGAGTTGCCAATAGTCAAGGAAGCTTTAATCAGCAACCCTATTCGATGGGGCAACTAGCGGGAACTCCAACTACAACACTTTTAAGCAGTAATATGGCTATGCACACGCACCCCGCAGAAGGAATAACTGTCTCAGAACCAGTCGCTGCTAATAGTGGTGATACCGATAGTCCTGTAAATGCATTTTTACCTAAAACAGAAACCGATTTCTATTCATCTGTTGCTACTCCAGGAAGCCATTATGGTTATATACAAGCATCTGGACAAACAGGAATAACAGGATCAGGTACATCTTTCTCTGTAATGAATCCGTATTTAGTAATCAACTATTCGATAGCAATCTATGGCATTTTCCCCAGTAGAAATTAAACCAATAATATTAACATATAACTTTAAAACTATTTAAAAACATGTCTACAGAACCTTTTATTGGCGAAATTAAAATTTTCGCATTTGACTTCGCACCAGTTGGATATGCATATTGTGCAGGACAAACAATTGCAATTTCACAAAATACAGCGCTATTTGCCCTTATAGGAACAATTTATGGAGGTAACGGACAAACCACTTTTATGCTTCCTAATTTACAAGGAAGAATGCCTATTGGACAAGGACAAGGACCTGGGCTACCTCAATACAATATTGGGGAACAAGCGGGTACTACAACAGTTACATTAACTACTAACAATTTACCCCCTCACGTTCACTCAGCGCAAGGAATTGTTGTTAATATGCCTGTGGCTACTACTGGAGGAGACACAGACTCCCCTGCTGGAGCATTTTTAGCGCAAGCCACAGGAGATTTTTACTCATCTGTTGCTACTCCTGGTAACCAATATGGCGCATTGACTGTTTCGGGTCAAACAGGAATTTCAGGTAATGGATCTCCATTTAGTATTATGAATCCATACCTAACATTAAATTATTGTATTGCCACACAAGGGATATTCCCAAGTAGAAACTAATTATTTTTTTAAAGAGGGAGTTTACTAAAACTTCCTCTTTTTTATCATTCTAATTATGCAAAAAGTTGGTTTTTTATTACCTAGGTCTAGTTTTTATGACACCATAGGTTTTGATTTATTTGAAGGTTTACGCTCAGGATTACAACATATCGGAAAAAATGATGTAAAAATAATCATTGAGAATATAAGTTTTGGAGCCGATAAACAACAGTGTTATCGCAGTGCTGAAAAACTATTGTTAGAAGAGAATGTAGATATTGTAGTCGCGTATATTGGACATCGAATGGCTGAATTGCTAAAACCACTTTTTTTAGCAGCTAATAAAATTCTATTAGTTTTAGATTCTGGAGCTAGTATGCCACAAGAATGGCCTACTTGCCCTTCTATATTTTATCACTCAGTTCAAAATGCGTTTGGTGCTTGGTTAACTGCTCAAAAAGCAGTAAAAGAGGGATACCAAACTGGCGGAATGGTAACCAATTACTATGATGGTGGCTATCTACATACCTACAGTATTACAAAAGGCTATGAATGGGCAAAAGGAACAATTTGTTTTAATCATGCTACTGGATTTAAGGCAGAAGACTTTACTATGAAACCTTTACAAAACCATCTCGACCAACATCCTAATAGTGCCTTATTAAGCCTATTTAGTGGAGACTTTACACAATGGTACTTTGCCGAACTAAAGAAATGGTTTGAAAATCAAGATATTCCTGTATACTTATCGCCTTTTGGATTAGAAGAAACCATGTTAGACAATGCGGTTTTTGCAAGCAATAAAATAGGTGGTATAGCTGCTTGGTCAAGAAACATAGACACAAAAGAGAATAAAGTTTTTATGGAAACTATTAATGAAGCTGGTCGAAAAGCGAACCTTTTCTCCTTATTAGGATGGGAAAGTGCTTCTATAATTACTAAAACTTTAGAACTTCTTGATATCCATAAAAACAATACATTGTCGTTATCCAATGCGCTACTGGCTTTTGAATTTGAAAGCCCAAGAGGTAAGATTGGCTTTGATTCTAAAACTAATACAACTGTAAGCCCATTATATGATGTAACTGTAAAAGAAAATAAGGGGCATTGCGAAATTGTTGTAAATGGTAAAATAGAAAATATTAAAGGTGAATTTGAAACATTTTCTACTTTAAATCTTGAACATGCTATTTCTGCTTGGTTCAATAGCTATACTTGTAATTAGACTATGGAAGAAGTTAATAAAAAAATAGTAATACTTTGTGGCGGCAAATTTGCTTTTAAAGCCATACAAGTGCTGGCTAATGAAAAATTTTTATATGGAGTTGGGATTGGCAAAGGGAATCAATTAGTGGTAAACACTTTGGAAAGAGAATGTGAAAATAATGGCATCCACTTTCAATCCTTTGAGAATAAAAAAAAGATACAAAGCATGAGAGAATGGTTAGATACCATACAACCAGACTATATCTTTTCACTTTCATTTCCTTATTTATTGTCAGAGGATATTTTGGCATATGGTCACGAAAAATTCATCAACTTTCATCCGGGCAAACTTCCACAATATAGAGGTCCAATGCCTATTTTTGAAGCGCTACGCAATCAAGAAAAACAAACTGCCATTTGTGTTCATTTTATGAATTCAAAATTTGATGAAGGTAATATCATATTCAATGATCCTATTACTATTCTTCCCCAAGAAACTTATGGAAAACTTGCCGTACGTATGAGCTCAAGACTTGCACAAGTCGCTATAAACGTAGCTAATATGGTGCAATTTGCGAGTAAAATCCCTAGCATTCCCCAAGAAGATGAAAGCTCTTGTTATTATGAAAAACCTGAACTTATGGATACCTACATTCAATGGAGAAATATGGATGCCACTCAAATTATTGCACTTATAAACGCTTGTAACCCATGGAATGGTGGTGCTGACACCAGATTACAGGGAGAACAAATGAAAATTATTTCTGCAAACATTTTAGAAGAAACGCATAATAACTTGCCACCTGGAAGTATCCTTTCTATCCAAAAAGAAGGTAGCATTCAAGTAGCTTGTATCGAAAACCAACAAATTGAAATAAAACTACTCAGTTCCGATGAAGGAATTATGAGTGCTGAAGATTTTAAAGTGAATCGAAATTTAACTTTATATTCATTCAACTAAACATATCTTAATGAATATCAATGAAGTTTATAATAATTTAAACTAACTCCTATGAAACAAAAAATTACTTTGTTGGTCGCTTTATTACTATTTTGCTTTGCGGCTCAAGCGCAAGTGCAATTTTGGAGTGACACTTTTGAGAGTGGGTTACCGTCCAGCGGGACGCGAACCCCTGAAGAAAATGGAGGCACCACTTCACCAAGTACTGCCTATTTTAAACTAACCGATGGTTCTACTATATCACAAGTAGTTCCGTTTACTGGTAAGGAAGGCACCAATTATTGGGCTGGTGAAGACCACAACGCTGTTGGAACTGGGTTTGCTGCGAGTGGTGCTGAAGGAGCTGCATCGAATAGCTCTAATAACGAACTACAAATATTATGGTCAAACATTAATATAAGTGGTAAAACTGGTTTGAGTTTTAAAGGATTATTAGCAGCAAATAGTACTAACGAACCTTGGGATAATACTCAAGCTTGTAATAGTGGTGTAGGAACAACCAATACTGATTACATTATCATTGAATACAGTATAGACGGAGGGCCTTACACTAGTTTGATACGTTTTTTCAACAGAGGAAGTGCCAGTGGTGTAGGAGACAAATATCTTTTTGAAGATACAGATGGCAATGGTTGTGGAGATGGAACCCAATTAACCAATGCATTTAATGAATTTACTAAGTCTATTTCGGGTACAGGTACCACAATGAACTTATTAATCCGTGTTTTTTCTGAAGGTTCAAATGAAGAATGGGGTATAGATAACTTCCGTTTGTTTTCTACACCCGCCTGTACTGCTCCAGTGATAACTACACAACCTAGTAATACTACAGTTTGTAATAATGGTAACACAACCTTTACCCTAGCTGCAACTGGAGCTACTGCTTATCAATGGCAGGTCGATACGGGTTCTGGTTTTACAGATATTACTGACGGTGGTGTTTATTCGAATGCAACAACAAGCACTTTAACAATCACAGGAGCAACTTCTGGTATGAACGGTTTTTCATATCGCTGTGTGGCTAAGGATGGTTCTTGTAGTACCAATTCAAGTTCAGGATTATTATCCGTAACTACGATTACTTTAACAGCAGCATCTCAAACAAACGTTGCTTGTAATGGTGGCTCAACTGGAGCCGCAACAGTAAATGCTGCTACAGGAGGTGTAGGTCCATATACTTACAACTGGACACCAGGAAACCCTACAGGAGACGGAACGACTTCTGTAACAGGATTGACAGTAGGTACTTGGACTTGTACCGTAACCGATGCAAATGGATGTTCTAGTTCAAGAAATTTTACTATTACCCAACCAACTGCTTTAACAGTTACTGCAGCTTCTCAAACCAATGTGTCTTGTAATGGTGGCTCTAATGGAGCGGCATCTATCAATACACCAACGGGGGGTGCTGGTGGATATACTTATAATTGGACACCAGGAAATCCAACTGGAGATGGAACCACTTCTGTAACTGGTTTAACAGTGGGAACTTGGACTTGTACCGTAACCGATGCAAATGGCTGTTCTACTTCAAGAAATTTTACTATAACACAACCAACTGCTTTAACAGCTACTGCGGCTTCGCAAACCAATGTATCTTGTAATGGCGGCTCTAACGGAGCAGCATCTATCAATACACCAACAGGTGGCGCTGGTGGATACACTTATAATTGGACACCAGGAAATCCTACCGGAGATGGAACCACTTCTGTAACTGGTTTAACAGCTGGAACTTGGACTTGCACCATTACCGATGCCAATAGCTGTACTACTGCTGTTAATTTTACTATTACACAACCAACAGTAATATCCCTTACCGCTGCATCCCAAATTAATGTCTCTTGCAATGGACTTGCGAATGGTGCTGCAACTGTAAATGCTGCTACAGGAGGAGCTGGAGGATATACTTATAACTGGACGCCTGGAAACCCTACAGGAGATGGAACTACTTCCGTAACTGGCTTAACAGCAGGAACTTGGACTTGTACCGTAACCGATGCAAATGGATGTTCTACTTCAAGAAATTTTACTATTACACAACCAACAACTTTAACAGCTACTGCGGCTTCGCAAACCAATGTGTCTTGTAATGGCGGCTCTAACGGAGCGGCATCTATCAATACACCAACAGGTGGAGCTGGTGGATACGCTTATAATTGGACACCGGGAAATCCTACTGGAGATGGAACCGCATCTGTAACTGGTTTAACAGCTGGAACTTGGACTTGTACTATAACAGACGCTAATAACTGTACTACTGCTGTTAACTTTACCATTACACAACCAACTGCTTTAACAGCTACTGCGGCTTCGCAAACCAATGTATCTTGTAATGGAGGCTCTAATGGAGCAGCATCTATCAATACACCAACAGGTGGTGCTGGTGGATACACTTATAATTGGACACCGGGAAATCCTAATGGAGATGGAACCGCTTCTGTAACTGGTTTAACAGCCGGAACTTGGACTTGTACTATAACCGACGCTAATAACTGTACTACTGCTGTTAACTTTACCATCACCGAACCAACAGCTTTAACAGCTACTGCGGCTTCACAAACCAATGTGTCTTGTAATGGCGGCTCTAACGGAGCGGCATCTATCAATACACCAACAGGGGGCGCTGGTGGATACACTTACAATTGGACACCAGGAAATCCTACTGGAGATGGAACCGCTTCTGTAACTGGTTTAACAGCCGGAACTTGGACTTGTACTATAACCGACGCTAATAACTGTACTACTGCTGTTAACTTTACTATTACTGAACCAACAGCTTTAACAGCTACTGCGGCTTCACAAACCAATGTGTCTTGTAATGGCGGCTCTAACGGAGCGGCATCTATCAATACACCAACGGGTGGAGCTGGTGGATACACTTACAATTGGACACCGGGAAATCCTACTGGAGATGGAACCACTTCTGTAACTGGTTTAACAGCGGGAACTTGGACTTGCACCATTACCGATGCCAATAGCTGTACTACTGCTGTTAACTTTACCATCACGGAACCAACAGCAATTTCCCTTACCGCAGCAGCACAAACCAATGTCTCTTGCAATGGTGGAACTAATGGAGCAGCATCTGTAAATACGGCTACAGGAGGCAGTGGAAACTATACTTATAACTGGACGCCTGGAAACCCTACAGGAGATGGAACTACTTCCGTAACTGGCTTAACAGCGGGAATTTGGACATGTACAGTAACGGACAATACTACTGGTTGTTCAACTTCAAGAAATTTTACCATTACACAACCAACTGCTTTAACAGCTACTGCGGCTTCGCAAACCAATGTGTCTTGTAATGGCGGCTCTAACGGAGCAGCATCTATCAATACACCAACAGGTGGAGCTGGTGGATACACTTATAATTGGACACCGGGAAATCCTACTGGAGATGGAACCGCTTCTGTAACTGGTTTAACAGCTGGAACTTGGACTTGTACTATAACCGACGCTAATAACTGTACTACTGCTGTTAACTTTACCATCACCGAACCAACAGCTTTAACAGCTACTGCGGCTTCGCAAACCAATGTATCTTGTAATGGCAGCTCTAATGGAGCAGCATCTATCAATACACCAACAGGTGGCGCTGGTGGATATACTTATAATTGGACACCGGGGAATCCTACTGGAGATGGAACCGCTTCTGTAACTGGTTTAACAGCCGGAACTTGGACTTGTACTATAACCGACGCTAATAACTGTACTACCGCTGTTAACTTTACTATTACTGAACCAACAGCTTTAACAGCTACTGCGGCTTCACAAACCAATATGTCTTGTAATGGCGGCTCTAACGGAGCGGCATCTATCAATACACCAACAGGTGGCGCTGGTGGATACACTTACAATTGGACACCAGGAAATCCTACTGGAGATGGAACCGCTTCTGTAACTGGTTTAACAGCCGGAACTTGGACTTGTACCATAACCGACGCTAATAACTGTACTACTGCTGTTAACTTTACCATCACCGAACCAACAGCAATTTCCCTTACCGCAGCAGCACAAACCAATGTCTCTTGCAATGGTGGAACTAATGGAGCAGCATCTATCAATACACCAACGGGTGGCGCTGGTGGATACACTTATAATTGGACACCTGGCAACCCAACAGGAGATGGAACCACTTCTGTAACTGGTTTAACAGCCGGAACTTGGACTTGCACCATAACCGATGCCAATGGATGTTCTACTTCGCAAGACTTTACTATCACAGAACCTATGCCAATTGATTTCTCAACAACCATTTTGTCTGGTTATGATTATAATATTGGATATAGTCAAACTATAGTAACTACAAGAGGAACAGGAACTAAAACGTATGCAGTTACGGCAGGTAGTTTGCCATCTGGTTTTTCGCTATCAACAACTGGACAAATAACTGGTACTTCAACTCAAATTACAGATAGTAATTTTACGGTTACCGCTACTGATGCTAATAATTGTACTGCTACCTATAATTATGTGCTGAAATTAAATCAAATCCCAATTACCGTAACTGTAGCGCCTTCTCAAACTAAAGTATACGGGGAGAGTGATCCTGTTTTTACTTATACCGTTTCACCAAATTTACTTGCTGGAGATTCATTTACTGGAGCCTTAACAAGAGTTAGTGGTGAAGATATTGGTAATTATGCTATTAGTCAAGGTTCACTTTCAGCTGGATCTAAATATTTAATTACTTTCGTTGGCGCTAACTTTACTATTACGGCAAAACCAATTACAGTAACAGCAACTCCATCGCAAACAAAAGTTTATGGAACAACAGATCCCGTTTTTGCTTATACCACTTCACCAAGTTTAGTAAGTGGTGATTCCTTTACTGGGTCTTTAACCAGAGTTGCAGGGGAGAATATCGGAACTTATACTATTAACCAAGGAAGTTTAAGTGCTGGATCTAATTATAGTATTACTTATGTAAGTAAGGATTTTGTGATCACCGCCAAACCTATTACAGTAACAGCAACTCCAACGCAAACAAAAGTTTATGGAACAACAGATCCCGTTTTTGCTTATACCACTTCACCAAGTTTAGTAGGTGGTGATTCTTTCATTGGAGCTTTAACAAGAACTGCTGGAGAGAACATTGGAAACTATCCAATCACACAAGGAAGTTTAAGTGCTGGATCTAATTATAGCATTACTTATGTAAGTAAGGATTTTGTTATCACCGCCAAACCTATTACAGTAACGGCCGATGCTTCACAAACCAAAGTATATGGAACGGCAAATCCTATTTACTCTTATACTTTTTCGCCAAGTTTAGTAAGTGGTGATTCTTTCATTGGAGCTTTAACCAGAACTGCTGGAGAGAACATTGGAAACTATCCAATCACACAAGGAAGTTTAAGTGCTGGATCTAATTATAGCATTACTTATATAAGCAAAGATTTTACTATTACGGCAAAACCGATCACAGTAACAGCAAATGCTTCACAAACCAAAGTATATGGTACAACAGACCCTATTTTTGCTTATACTGTTTCTCCGAGTTTAGTAAATGGCGATTCATTCACTGGGACTTTAACAAGAGCTACTGGTGAAAACGTTGGCGTTTATGCTATAACACAAGGCTCCTTGAGCGCGGGTGGAAATTATACTATTACCTATAATGGCTCCGATTTTACTATTACAAAAGCTGATCAAGTAATTACTTGGAATCAGACTTTGGAATTAGGTTGTAATGGAGAAACTAGTCTTGTTTTGACTGCTGTCAGCAATAGTGGTTTAGCCATAAATTATACCTCTTCTAACACGGCTATTGCTAGTGTTTCAAATAATTCATTATTTTTCCAAAATTACGGATCCGCAACCATAACGGCTTCGCAACCAGGTAATATGAATTACAATGCAGCCTCAACTGTAGTCCGACAAGCTGTAACGCGTCAACCTAACCTGATTAGAAAACAATTTGAAAACATTATTTTCTTTGACAATAGTTCTAGGAGTTTTAAAGCCTATAGCTGGTATAAAAATGGGGTTTTAGTTCCGAATCAAACGTCACAATATTTCAAAGAAAGTGGTGCCTTGAATGGTACTTATTATGCTGTAGCCACAAAATTAGACGGAACATTAATTACAACTTGTCCGTTGACTTTATCTCCTTCAGGGGAGGATGAGTATATAAGAATTGTTCCAAACCCTGTTAGTAGTAATGCGAATTTCCAATTACTGACGAATATTAGTCCAAACAAATTACAAAATGCACGTGTTGAGCTCTATAGTTTAACTGGAAACTTGTTGAGCACTATAACAACAAGTCAAAGCACTATTGACATGATAGCTCCAAGTATTGAGGGCATTTATATTATAAAAATGACCTTAGCAAATGGTAAATACTTTACTAAAACCCTTTTAGTAAGAAAATAATTTACAGAATATGACATCCTCATTTTTAATGAATGGGGATGAATTATTCTAATAACAAGTAAAAAATTGCCATTACCAATAAGTTTGTGTGAACTAAAAACTAATAAATAAAAAGTAAACCGAGCGTAGCGAATTGGCGAAACATAACATACAGAAAAGCTGACAAATAAATTTTACATCTATGAAATCGCCATTAACAATAGGTTTGTTGCAAACAAACACGAATAAGAAAAAGCGATACCATATATGACCACTAACAAATAACTTTTATATATGAAATTCAATATTAAAAACATAATTGGAACTATAGTTTTATTCATTTCCCAAGGAGTAGCTGCACAGTTTTATATAGGTATACAGTCTGGAATAGCAGCTATTGAAAGTGATGTTGATGGTATACAGACAAGTAATCGCCTAGGCGGAGCTATAAAAGCAGGTTATATCTACTCTTTAAATACGCATTTTGGTATTGGTTCGGGGCTAGAATTCTCACAATACAAACAAGAAGTTTCTTTGTATCAACCTTCTGCAACACTTTCAAGTATAGAAATTGATGCATCAACTTCAGCATTTATTTATAACGTTACTACAAAGAATTATAAAGAAAGACAAACTTTACATGCCTTGCAAATCCCTCTTTTTATTCAGTATAAAACAACTATTAATAAGGGTATTGAGTTTAATTTTAGAGCTGGAGCTAAATATTTTTTACCTGTAAACTATACCATTAAAGCAACAGCCGATTACGTAAATGGAAGCGCTTACTATCCAGATGTAAACTTGACTATCGATGATTTACCAGAATATGGTTTGGGGCGTCTTGACAATTATTCCTCATCAGGAGAGTATAAAACTAAGGGAATTGTAATGAGTTCTTTCGAATTAGGATTTACATTTGATATGGGAAGTAAGCATTCGTTATATGCGGCTATGTTTCTAGAAAATGGATATGGTACAATTTTAGACCAAAACAAGAATGAATCCTATATTAGCTATAATCCAACATCTACATCTGATAGAAAACCAAATGGCTTGTACAGCACCAATAAAGATGCTGAAATTAAACCTGTAGCTTTTGGTGTAACACTAGGATGGAACTTTAGATAAATTCATTTTTCAAAATAATACGAGGGGTATTGACTCAAAATCAGAGTCTTTTTTTGAAAAATATTAGCTTTCATGGAAGTCAATAACACCAAGACAAAACAGATAAAATCATCATTAGAAAATAGTTTTACCCCTTAAAACAAAAAGCTGTTCTGAAATTACTTTCGAACAGCTTTTTGCGTTAATCGAATAGCGTTGGACTTGATTAACTATTCTAGTACTATTTTAACATCGCTTTTACCTCATCGAAATCGCCATCTATAGCTTCCATTTTTAATCCTAGGATTGCAGCAATTAGCGGATAAACACTAACGTTTCGAAAAGACTTTACTTTTTTGCCTGTTTTAAAGTTAGGTCCTTTGGCATAAAAAATAGCTTGCATGTCTTTCATTTTGTTATTATAACCATGTGTGCCTCCAGTGATTTTTTGATCGGGTTTGTTAACTAAACTATAGCCTGCATCAGCTTCAATAACAAAATCTAACGCTCTGGGATTGGTTCCAAAATGTAGTCGCTTGGGTACTTTATTAGTAGGAAACCATTTGATATGAGGTACTTTTTTTAAGGCATTAGCAATCGAATCTTTATACCCTGTTTTGGCTTCAATACTCATAATCGGGTTGATTACTGCGGCATATCCGTACCACTCTGGTTTGAGATAGTCTAAAATAGTCACTTTTTTGTCATTACTGATGGCTGCCATTCCGTGGTCTGATACTACAATTAGATTAATTTCTTTACCGATTGGAAGTGCGTCTAATTTTTGCATGAGTTGCCCAATGACAGCATCGACTTTTGGAACCATTTTTTTATTTTCTTCTGACAAAGGTCCGTGATTATGTCCTGTTTCATCGGGTTGGTCAAAATATAGCGTAATTAAATGAGGACGCTCTGCTTCGGGCAGATTAAGCCACTCGATTACGGTATTGATTCGGGTTTCGTAACTAACCGATTCGTCGTATTCTTTGAATGTACTTGCGCTTTTAACTCCTGTGTCTGAGCCAGGCCAATAGAAACAAGCGGCTTTAACGCCTTGTTCTTCTGCTAGATTCCAAATAGGATTACCGCCGTAAAATTCACTGTTTTTTTTGGCTTCTGTTTTTAGGGTAAATATTTTTTGAGTGGTTGGATCATAAAAATTGTTATTGACAATTCCGTGATGATCTGGGTATAATCCTGTGGCGATGGAGTAATGATTGGGAAAAGTTTTGGTTGGATAGCTGGGTTGCATGGACTTGGCTTTTACTCCATGTTTGGCCAAACTATCAAGATTGGGTGTTTCAAAATACTTTGGATAATCCCATCTAAATCCATCTAAAGAAACCAAAATTACATATGGTTTTTTTTGCTCTTGCGCTGTCATTCCTAATCCTAACAAAAGGAATAACCCTACCACTATTTTTTTCATATTCTTGTTTTGTGCCGCAAAGATACGATAAGAAATGACAGGGAAAAGTTAGCCTTGATGGCAACGCGTTAAGAATAGATTAATTAACTTTTTGGAGCTGCTTACAAAATAGCACAATTGCTGCTCTTAGCCCCGGTAGGAGCGGCATCCTTTGCCTTTTTTCTTAACCCAGAATCCGCATTAGAAATCTACTACAACTAAATTCTTCTTCAAAACCAAGAACTTACTCCCATTTTTAAATTCAAAATACAAAAGTATTACATCTTCAAAAATAGTCCGTGAGCTCTTGCTTTTATTGAATAATTCAGTTTCGCTACGAAGTCTAATGCGGATTCTGGGTTAAGAAAAAAGGCAAAGATATAGCGGATGACGGGTGTGTGCTAACTGATACGCCCATTGTAACTGCTCCTAAAAAAATTAAAAATCAAAATGCACTCCAAAGTTAAATGACCACTGAAATTGGTTGAAGGATTGCTCTTTTAGCGGGCTACTAAATAGATTCATGCCTGGTTCTACAAACAAATGTGTTTGGGGAAAAACTTTGTATTGAAGAGTACTGCTCAACAAGGTTCCGTACACCATATCGTTGACTTGATTGCTTGCGCCAATGAATTCGCCATTGAGGAAAAACTGATTAGAAACCAGCTTGCCAACGAAACCTCCTGTATTGAGTTGAATGTTGGTTTTACTTTTTTGGAAGAGCACATAAGAAACGGTAAGCGGGATCTCTACATACTTAAGATTTTGTGCTATATCTCCAGATGAAAAAGCCATTGGATTGAATGCCATTGACTTGGTTTGAGCAAGGAAAATATAGTCTGAATTGGTAGAAATAGCGTTTACATCTGATTTTTCTGCCACAATTACGCCATTGATTCCGGCTCCTTGTACCATTTGGTTGTTGTAATACGATACACCTTTTAGTTGTTGTCCTAGTTCGTTAAGTTTTAAACCTGAACCTACAGCCCATTTTTTATTGAGTTTGTAATGGGTTGTCACGCCATAGGTTTTGCCTTGTTGTGCTTCGCTTTTTACCCCAAGGGTTTGTTGATTGTTATAATTTTGAGAAGTATTGACTCCAGCTATAACTTGCATAGACCATTTTGACAAAGTTTGTTGTTTTTTGTCTTGTTTGTCCTTGGGTTCTGGTTCTTGTCCTTTTGCTTTTTGCTCTAAAACGGCTAGCTCTTGCTGAATTTGTATTTGCTCTTTACTATTAGCGTCTGAGTTTACGGCAGCAATGATTGTTTTTTTATTTTCATTTATGTGGCTAACACTACTTGAATTAGAATTGTTTTTTACATCATATTCTAGCGAGCTCTCTTGTCTTTCGCTATTATTTGATGCATTAAAAATGGTCTCGAACTTGGATTGGCTTTGAGGTTCTGTTGCTACAATTGCTGGGTTATTCCCCGATGCATGCGGAATGTGGGAGTTGTTTTTTACTTTTTGTTGAAGGGTAACAAAAGGCGAATAGCTTTCTTCGTTGTTGGACTGCCTTACTCCTATTACCTTTTTTTGACCGCTATTCTTTTGTATATGTTGGCTTGATTTGGATGCCATATTGTTGATGTGAATTGTTGCTGATTCGCTTTCAGAGGCTGGACTTGAAAGGACTATCACTGCATTATGATGCTCTTTCGTGCTTTTGCTTGAAAGACTTGTTGTTGATTTTTTAACTGATGTTGTTTCAGTTGATGAATTTTCTTTGAAAACTACTTTTGAATTGCCATCGGTTACTACCGGATTTGACAAAGGGTTTGATTGGGTTTGAAAAAACAAATAGGCGGGTATACCTAAGCCAACCAACAAGCAGGCTGCAGCAAACCACCAAGCCACTACTTTCTTTTTCTTTTTGGGTGTGTCCAATTCTCTTTCTATAGCATCCCACAATTCTGGTGGCGGTGTGCTAGAGAAATTTTCCATTGAAGAAAACATTGTTTCTATCTTTTCTTTTTTCATGCTATTTTAGAATTAAATGCGGCCAAAATTCTTCTCTTCAGATGGCTTTTAGCTCTATTCAAATTGGATTTCGAGGTGCTTTCTGTAATATTAAGCAATTGAGAAATCTCTTTATGTTTCAGTTTTTCGAATACATACAAGTTGAACACCAATCGGTATTGATCTGGTAAATCTTGTATGTATTCAAGCAACTGCTCTTCGCTAAGAGCGGTACGGTCCATCTCCTCTTCTTCGAAACTTTCGTCTATAGGATCATCGTATACTTCAAGTAAAAAAAGGTTTTTTCTGTTCTTTTTTAAAGTTTCGATGCATTTGTATATAAAAATTCTCTTGAGCCAACCTTCAAAACTTCCTTCAAATTTAAATTGATAAATCTTTTGATAAGCTATAACAAAGGCTTCTTGAAACACATCTTTAGCATCGTCTTCATTTTTCATATACTTCAAACAAAGACCATATAAAACAGGAGCGAACAACTGATAGAGCTTTTGCTGGGCCGCCCTATCGTTTTCAACACATTTTTTAATCAGTATTTCTAAGTTGTCTTTCAATTTGTCTTACACTTATAACTTTTAGGCCTACACTCTTGCAAAAGTAACGTTATTCTTTTTGCCTTTAACCACTCCAGAAAATGATTAATTCTTGGTTTTTAATAAAGTGATTTTATCTTGAAGTCTTTTCTTAAAACTTAAGATTGCCGAGCTTTGGTCTGCGGTATCGTCATTATCCAAATAAATTTTGGTCACGACACCACCTTGATGCCACTCGAAATAAATCCCACCTTGATCATGCGAATCTGGAGAACCGTATGTTTTTGTTTGCCCTTTTAGACTGGAAACTTCGCTAGGAATGCCACCAAGAAAAGTAGTGTAATCATCTTTGTATACTAGGCCGGTAAAACCATATTTTGCCATCGTATAATCTCCGTATACGACATCTTTAAAACGTAATACTTTTTGAATATCCAATCGATAGAATTCTTGACATGCACTTCCGGTACAAGCTCCTCTAAAACTACCAATAATGGCATATTCGTTATTTTGTCCTACACGTTGTAAGTAAATAGGTTTAGATGTTTTTGGCATAGCAATCACGTCTTTGGGATAAGTTGTTACGGGAGCCACTACATCGCCAACTTTGGGAGCGACTTCGTAGAACGAAACCACCACCTCACAATCGGTTTCAACAACAGCTTGTATTTTTATATCGTAGCCTTCTGAAGGTTTTTGTCCAGCAAATAGTCCCACCAAACTTGTCGTGGTAAAATCAATTGCAACTGGAGGAGTACACGGTTTAAAAGTAGCATTAAATTTTTCTTGGGAATCGATGATAATAGCTTTGGATGCTACTGTTTCTGTAATCAAGGTATTGCAAGTATTGAAACTTTTATATGCTACATTTCTGGTATTACCACAAGAAATTGAATCCGATTCTGAGTTTAGGGAGCATGAGGTTATCCCAAATGCTATCGCGATAAAAAGAACTATTTTTTTCATTGTAAATGTGTTTTGTTTGTTTCTTTCATAGAGTAGGTTTGGAACAAAAGGTTGCGTTGAAAAACAAAAAATAAATTAATTAATTCTCGAAAAAAGGAATTGATATTAATTCTTACTTTTACTTTTCAAATACACTCAATCTATGTCTGAATTATTTTCTTTTTTATTGGTCTTCATCGTTGCTTTTGGTCTTGGTCTTTTCATAGGCAAACTGTTGTTTACTGCTCGTTTTGAGTCACAAAAAATAAGCTTGGAAGAGAAAATCAATGCTGCTCAACATTTGCTACAACAACAAAAAGAACAAGCTGTATTGGACAAAACTACTTTCGAAAAACAATTACAAAATAGCCTTCAAGAAAAAGAAGCCATCCGAAATGAAAAAGATAGTTTGGCTATTCAACTCTCTAAAAAAGAAGTAGATTTTGACAATCTATTAGAGCGTCATAGAGAACAAAAAAATGAAGTAGAGCATCTTCAGGAGAAATTCACTAAAGAGTTTGAAAATTTGGCCAACAAAATTCTTGACGAGAAATCGAATAAATTCACCGAACAAAACAAGGAGAATATAAAGAATATTTTGAGTCCTCTTCAAGATAAAATTCAGTTATTCGAGAAAAAAGTCGAAGACACCCACAAAGAAAGCATTGACTATCATGCAGCACTGCGCCAGCAAATTCTTGGGCTTCGTGAAATGAATTTACAAATGAGCAAAGAAACCCTCAATTTGACCAAAGCCCTAAAAGGCGACAGTAAAATGCAAGGAAATTGGGGCGAACTGGTATTGGAACGAGTACTCGAAAAATCAGGTCTAGAAAAAGGACGCGAATACGAAGTACAACAAAGCCACGTGACCGAAGCAGGCAGCCGCGTGTTTCCTGACGTGGTGATTAATTTACCCGATGGTAAAAAAATGATTGTCGACTCAAAAGTTTCATTGACTGCCTACGAAAAATACATCAATGAAGAAGATGATAACATCAAAGCCTCTTTATTGAAGGAACATGTCTTTTCTATAAAACGTCATGTGGATCAATTGGGTGAGAAAAACTACCATGATTTGTATCAAATGGAAAGTCCAGACTTTGTCTTACTTTTTATTCCGATAGAGCCTGCATTTGCCATTGCTTTGAATGAAGATGCTGCCTTGTACAACAAAGCCTTTGAGAGAAATATTGTGATAGTTACTCCATCCACTTTACTGGCCACACTACGCACCATTGACAGCATGTGGACCAACCAAAAACAACAAGAAAATGCAGTAGAAATCGCTCGTCAAGCAGGGGCTTTATATGATAAATTTGAAGGCTTTGTAGCTGATTTAATAAAAATTGGAAAAAAAATTGACGAAAGCAAAGTAGAATACGGAGCCGCAATGAATAAGCTTGTGGACGGAAAAGGTAATCTAATTGTGAGTGTAGAAAAACTGAAAAAGATGGGAGCCAAAGCTAAAAAAGCCTTACCCGAAAATGTATTAAAAAGAGCTGAAAATGATACAAACAACCTTTTAAACTAAAACAAATGAAAAAAATTGCCACTTTATTACTACTAGCCGGAGTACTTGTTGTTGCTATATACATGGCTTTCATTTATTATATTCCAGTTAGCGATGGTGTTCGCTCCGGAGAATTAATTAGGTTAAGTCACAAAGGCGTGATTATCAAAACTTGGGAAGGCGAATTGAGTCAAGGTATTTCGGGGGCACAAATTTTTCGTTTTTCAGTACTAGACAAAGACAAAGCAGTTATCGATAGTTTGAAAATTCTACAAGGTCATTATGTTCGCTTAACTTATGAAGAAAAAAAACGCACTTTTATGTGGTGGGGCGAAACCCGTTTTTTCATAACCTCTGTTCAAAAAGAAGCCTCCCCGTTTAATAATAGATAACTCATGACCAATATATTCAAACCAGTTTCCGCATCACATGTCACCATTTCGGAACTAATGCTGCCCTCGCACACTAATTTTAGTGGCAAAATACACGGAGGTTACATTCTTTCCTTACTAGATCAAATTGCCTTTGCAAGTGCCTCCAAATTTTCAGGAAACTATTGCGTTACAGCCTCGGTAGATACGGTAAACTTTTTGCAACCCATAGAAGTAGGAGAATTGGTTACTATGAAAGCCTCTGTAAATTATGTGGGAAGAAGTTCAATGATTGTAGGTATTCGAGTTGAGGCAGAAAATATACAAACTGGTGTCATCAAGCATTGTAACTCCTCATATTTTACGATGGTCGCCAAAGACGATCACGGCAAAAGTGTTCCCGTTCCAGGATTACAGCTCAAGACTTTAAATGATGTACGTCGTTTTAGTAATTGTTTGAAACAAATTGAACTCAAAAAAGTACACGAAGTACACGAAGAAGAATTCGATTATTGTTCTGCAGAAAATCTGGCACATTTATCACAATACAACATCCAATTATCCTTGTAACTCAAATTAGAAAGCACACAAGATATCGAAAAATAATTGCTAAAAACAATTAAAAAATGTAACTTTAAGAGATGCAATTTTTTAATTCACATGAAAAAAATTACCATTCTTTTCTTGTTACTTTTTTATTTCTTTACACAAGCACAAGAACGATTATCTTCTTCGAAAGGAGTACTCAATTTTGAAGCTTCTGTTCCTTTATTTGAAGAAGTGAAAGCTACTAATCAAGAGGTAAGTTGCGAAGTGGAGTTAAAAACTAGCTCGATAAACTGTACCGTTTTTATTGAAAAATTTCAATTCAAAAGAGATTTGATGCGTACCCATTTTAATGACAATTACTTAGAAAGTGATCGCTATCCCAAAGCCACTTTTATTGGTAGAATCGATAAATTGGATTACAAATCCCTCTCCAATCAACCCACAGAATACCAAATTAAAGGTATTATCAGAATACACGGTAAGTCCAAACCTATAGCCTGTAAAGCCCTTATCCTAAAAGTAAACAAAGGAATGGAAATCAACACCACGTTTGTCTTAAATACCGATGACTTCAATATTGAAATACCTTCTATTGTAGCTTCAAAAATATCCAAGCAAGTGACCACTACATTAAAAATCACACCTACAGAATAAGTTATTGATTTTAAGTACAATACAATAAAAACAATTTTATTTTCGTTGTTAAACAAATTCCAAAAACAATAAAGTATGAAAACATTGTATTCTATCAAGCGAAGTCTTGTACTTCTCGGTTTAACTTTGCTACTCTATTCCTGTAGCAATGACGACACCAACTCTAGCACCACTAATTCTCCTGATAATGTAGCGGCTATTGTAAAATCTGGTACATGGAAAATCACCTATTACTTTGATACTGATAAGGAAGAAACCAGCAACTTTAGTGGCTACAACTTTACCTTTGCAAATAATGGCGTTTTAACGGCCACAAATGGCACCTTAACTCAAACGGGGACTTGGTCCATTACAGACAGCAACAGTAACGATGACAGCATAAGCGATTTGGATTTTAATATAGGTTTCTCCTCCCCTGCAACCTTTGCCGAACTAACCGATGATTGGGAAATTATAGAAAAAACAGCAACGGTAATCAAATTAAAAGATGTTAGTGGTGGTAATGGCGGAATCGATTATTTGACCTTTACAAAAAACTAAACTTTAACCTTTAGCTCTATTTTTAAAACGTTGAACAAACCTCAACGTTTTTTTTATGCCAATCTTTAATTGTTTAACTTTACAATACAAGGCAAAAAAAATTGTTCTTTTTATAAATACAAACCGCTATGAATCGACTACAGAATTTCCTTGATTTACACACTGGAGAAGAAGACAAACAAAAAGTATTAGAGAACGTAAAGTCAAATATTTCGTTTAGAGGATCTACTGTCTGGATACTAGCTTGCGCGATTGTAGTTGCGTCAGTAGGGCTAAACGTAAATTCGACGGCGGTTATCATTGGTGCCATGCTCATTAGTCCTTTGATGGGGCCAATTGTGGGCGCAGGTTTTAGTCTAGGAATTTATGATTTTGAATTATTAAAAAAAGCCGCCAAAAACCTTGTTATTGCTACTTTAGTGAGTTTGTTGGTCTCCACGATTTATTTTACGCTCAGCCCATTCAAAGAAACACAATCTGAATTATTAGCCCGAACCTCACCTAATATTTATGATATTTTGATAGCTTTTTTTGGTGGTCTTGTGGGAGTAATCGCAATTACTAGAGTTGAAAAAGGAAACCCAATCCCAGGAGTTGCCATCGCCACCGCCTTGATGCCTCCTTTGTGTACGGCTGGCTACGGACTCGCCATAGGTAACTGGAAATACTTCTTCGGTGCTCTTTTTTTATACACTATTAATTGTGTGTTTATCTGTATTTCGACTTTTGTAATTGTCAAATACTTGAAATACCCAGAGGTAACTCATATCAATCCCAAGTATAGAAAACAAATAAAATACACCATTTCAACTATCATTGTCTTACTGATTGCTCCTAGCGTATATTTTGCCTATGTGTTGATACAAGAAAAAAAATATAAACAAAGAGTAGAGTTGTTTTTAAATGATGAATTCACCGAAAAAGGTTTCGCTATTCTGTATCAAAAAATCAATTATAACAAAAACCCTAAAAGCATCGAATTAGCTTTTTTAAACAAAAAAATAGATAGAAAAGAAACACAAGAACTTTCTGCTCTGCTTAAAAAATATAAAATCGAGAATACGCAATTATTGATTAAACAAGATACCACTGATATAAAAAAATATATCTTAGAAAACAATGCTACCGAAAAAGCAAGAGAAAATGAAAAAGATCTTATGATACTACATCTAGAAAACAAACTCAAATCGTATAACTTCAACAACAAAGCATTACGAGAAGAAATCTCTATATTGTTTCCAGAAATCAAAAACATTTCAGTAGCGAATCATGTATTTAACGAAAACACAGATAGCACTATGACTAAAGCCATCGCGATTTATAAGAGTTCCAAAAACTTAAATTCAAATGACGAAGAAAGACTCAAACAATGGCTAAAGAAAAGAATCGCGAAAAACGATGTTGAATTGTACCGAGATAAAGAAAACTAATTTATTTCAGTACACGATTTACTTGGGCAAAATTTCGGTGGTAATATCCTTCTTTAGTCGAAGAAATGATGACACCACTATTGGTAGAAGAATGAATGAATTTAATCTCATCTCCAATTACATCTACCACCATACCAACGTGGTTGATACGACCACTACCTCTGGTTTTAAAGAAAATCAAGTCTCCTTTTTTTGCCTCTGTAGGAGTAACTCTAATCCCAATATTTGACATCTCACTGGACGACCTTGGAAGCTTAATATCTAATGCACTAAACGTTGAGCACATTAAACCAGAACAATCAAAACCCGCTCTTGTAGTACCTCCGGATCTATATCGAATACCTAAATTATCTGAAGCTTTAGCAATTAAATCATCTGCTATAGAATAATCTCCAAAAAACTTATCAGAACTTGATGCTGTAACTACTGAATCTACCTTAGCCTCCGTTTCATTCTCCGCTAGAGCAGTGGCTCCCTCTTTAATTTTCAACACTGCACCAACTCTCAATTTTTTATGAATCGAAGGATTTAGTTTTTCCAATTCAGCGACAGTAATTCCGTATTTTTTGGCAATGCCAAATTTGGTTTCTTTTGGTAATACTTCATGAACAATCGCTGTAGTTTCAGGTAAGGAAATAGTATTTGTAACCGAGGTTTCTGCTACAACTTGTTCATTTGCTACAGTAACAGGATTTTCAACTTTAACTTCAGACGGTTGTGAAACCTCAATTGCTTGAACCAGTTCGATTGCCTTGTTTTGCAAAGGCACATTTAATTTCTGACCTATTTCAAGTCCCTTGGTTACAATATTAGGATTTAATTTTTCAAGTGCATCAACCGAAATCCCATAGCGTTTAGAAATACCGTATTTTGTCTCAGTAGCTTTCACTTCATGAATTTGCTGTCCTTCGTTCGAAGCATTTGAAGTCACAAATTCACTAATAGAATTATTACTTGAGGAGATGGTTGAGTTTTTTTCAGATTCATTTAATGTAGCAACAACTGGTTCTTCTTTCAATTCGAAGTTTTCAGGCACTACCAATTTTATTTTTTTACCAATTTGTAGGCCTAACTTATCAATCGTGGGGTTACTTTTTTTAACAGCTTCTACTGAGAGATTGAACTTTTTAGCAATACCAAATAAGGTCTCCTTTGGCAAAACAACATAATCTATTTCTTTTGTATTCTTCTTTTTAGTTGACAGCTCTTTTTGAGCCACCTCTTTTTTAAAATTCTTGTTTGGAATTTTTAATACCGAATTCAATTTTAAAATCCCTGAAGCTTTTGGATTTAAATTAAAAATTACTTTTTGACTAACATGGTACTTTTCGGCTATTGAAGAAATCGTTTCACCCTGAGAAATTTTGTGAGAAATAAATTTTTCTTGTGAAAAAACAGTTGTCGTGGTACACACCAAAAGCCAAAATAGTATCGTAAAGTACTTCATTCTAATTTTTTACAAATTGTGGTATTATTTTTATCAAAAAGCTTATTTCACAGAAATTAGATTAAAAAAAACGATGTTTTTAATCTAAAAATCACATTTTTATCAAGAATTACAAATATACTTTTTTTTGGTAATTTAAAAATGTTAAAACTATTATAAAATCAATTTTAACGATCATACTAGAATAAAAAAAAGCTCCAAAGTTTCCCTTTGAAGCTTTCTTCATTGCTTAATTTTTTGTTTTATGCTTGACCTGCTGCTGCAATTAAATTGAGTGCTGAACCTGCAACAAACCATCCTATTTGACTGTCATTGTATGTATGATTCGCCAAAATATTTTCCTTTGTTCCATCAGAATGAACTAATTCTATAGTCAAAGCTTTACCAGCTGCAAACTCAGTCAAATCCAAGAAATTGATGGTGTCATCTTCTTGAATTTTATCATAATCCAACTCGTTTGCAAAAGTTAAAGCCAGCATACCTTGTTTTTTTAAATTCGTTTCGTGTATACGAGCAAATGATTTTACCAAAACAGCTTTCACTCCCAAGAAACGTGGTTCCATAGCCGCATGTTCTCTTGAAGAACCCTCTCCATAATTATGATCTCCCACTACTATCGAAGGAACTCCAGCCGCCTTGTAGGCTCTCTGAACCGTTGGCACAGCCTCATAAGCTCCAGTTAACTGATTTTTAACTTCGTTTGTTTTTTGATTAAAGGCATTGACCGCACCAATCAACATATTGTTAGAAATATTATCAAGATGTCCACGGAAACGCAACCAAGGACCTGCCATAGAAATATGATCAGTAGTACATTTTCCAAGAGCTTTAATCAACAACTTTGCGCCAATGATATTCTTACCATCCCATGGCTCAAATGGAGCTAACAGTTGTAAACGGTCTGAAGTGGGACTTACCAAGATTTGTACATTTGAACCATCCTCGGCAGGAGCTTGAAAACCATCCTCTTCAACATCAAATCCTCGTTTGGGTAATTCGTCACCGAAAGGAGCGTGTAATTTCACTTCTTCTCCATTATCATTCAACAAAGTATCAGTCAATGGATTAAAATCCAATCTTCCAGCAATTGCAAGGGCTGCAACCATTTCTGGAGAGGTAACAAAAGCGTGTGTATTTGGATTTCCATCGGCTCTTTTAGAAAAATTACGATTGAATGAATGCACGATGGTATTCTTTTCTCCTTTATCAGCTCCTGCTCTATCCCATTGTCCGATACAAGGACCACAAGCATTGGTAAACACTTTAGTCCCCATTTTTTCAAAAGTTGCGATAATACCATCTCTTTCTATAGTGTATCGAATTTGCTCAGAACCAGGGTTAATTCCAAATTCGGCTTTTGGAGTAATACCATGATTCACTGCTTGCTCAACAATAGAAGCTGCGCGTGCCATATCTTCATAAGATGAATTGGTACAAGAACCAATTAATCCCCATTCGACTTTTATAGGCCAACCATTAGCTGCTGCTTCTGCCTTCATTTTAGATACCGGAGTACCCCTGTCTGGAGTAAATGGTCCATTAATGTGAGGCTCTAATTCTGACAAGTTAATCTCAATCAATTGGTCAAAATACTGCTCTGGATTGGCATATACTTCAGGATCGGCCGTCAAATATGAAGCAACTGCATCAGCAGCCTCTACCACCTCTTGACGTCCCGTGGCCATTAAATACCTACGCATCGCATCATCATATCCAAAAGTAGAGGTTGTAGCACCAATTTCAGCACCCATATTACAAATCGTTCCTTTACCGGTACACGACATAGCAACAGCACCTTCTCCAAAATATTCTACGACAGCTCCAGTTCCCCCTTTTACGGTTAGAATATCAGCTACTTTCAAAATAACATCTTTCGGCGCAGTCCATCCTGATAACTTCCCTGTAAGTTTTACACCAATGAGTTTAGGAAACTTCAACTCCCAAGACATCCCTGACATCACATCAACTGCATCAGCTCCACCAACACCTATTGCCAACATTCCTAGCCCTCCCGCATTTACAGTATGTGAGTCAGTACCAATCATCATTCCCCCAGGGAAAGCATAATTTTCCAAAACAATTTGATGAATAATTCCAGACCCTGGTTTCCAAAATCCAATACCATATTTGTTAGAAACCGATGATAAAAAATCAAATACTTCTTTCGATTGCGTATTGGCTACAGCCAAATCTGATTTAGCGCCATTTTTTGCCAAAATCAAGTGATCACAATGAACCGTTGTTGGAACAGCTACCGTTTTCTTACCTGCATGCATAAATTGCAACAATGCCATTTGTGCCGTTGCATCTTGACAAGCGACTCTGTCTGGTGCAAAATCTACATAATCAGTCCCTCTATGATATGCCTTTGTAGCTTTTCCGTCCCAGAGATGACTGTATAGAATCTTCTCCGTTAAAGTAAGAGGTCGACCAACAATTTCTCGTGCAGCATCAACACGTTCAGCCATGCTAGCGTACACTTTTTTAATCATTTCAATATCAAAAGCCATAAGATAATTTGTTTTAGTTATTCTTTTTGAACATCACAATTTACGACAATTAGAGTAGCTATTTAAAAAAAAGCCCGAGTTAATACACTCGGGCTTTACATTTTATAAATAATTTATGAAGAATTACATCACTAATTGTTTATTTGATGGCGAAAACTTAGTTAAGTTAATTCCATCAACAGCAGCAATGTACTCCTCTATAGTTGGAGTTCTTCCAAGTACGGTAGACAAGACAACCACAGGCGTTGAAGAAAGTAAAGACTCTCCTTTTTTGTTTTCTGCATCTTCTACTACTCTTCCTTGGAAAAGACGTGTAGAGGTAGCCATTACAGTGTCTCCTTTCGAAGCTTTTTCTTGGTTACCCATACAAAGATTACAACCAGGACGCTCTAAGTACAACATATTTTCATATTCAGTACGTGCAGCAGCTTTAGGCGCATTATCATCAAACTCAAAACCAGAGTATTTTTGTAACACTTCCCAGTCGCCTTCAGCTTTTAACTCATCAACAATATTATAGGTTGGTGGCGCCACTACTAAAGGTGCTTTGAACTCTACTTTACCGTTTTGCGCTTCTATATTTTTAAGCATTTGGGCTAAAATTTTCATATCGCCCTTGTGTACCATACATGAACCTACAAAGCCAAGGTCAACTTTTTTATCTCCTCCATAAAATGACAATGGTCTGATGGTATCGTGAGTGTATCGCTTAGATACATCGGCATTATTTACATCTGGATCTGCAATCATTGGTTCAGCAATTTGATCCAAATCTATTTCTACTTCGGCATAATATTTAGCATTTGCATCTGGAGTTAAAGCAGGTTTTTCACCTGATTTAATTTCGGCAATTCTCTTATTTGCTTTATTGATTAAGCCTTGTAGTACTTGATTTTTGTTATCCATTCCTTTATCAATCATAATTTGGATTCTGCTTTTAGCAATTTCCAATGATTCAATTAAAGTATTGTCTTCAGAAATACAAATAGCAGCTTTGGCTTTCATCTCAGCCGACCAGTCTGTAAATGTAAAAGCTTGGTCTGCCGTAAGTGTACCAATGTGTACCTCGATAACTCTTCCTTGGAAAACATTTTCTCCACCAAATTTCTTAAGCATCTGAGCTTGTGTAGCATGAACAACATCTCTAAAGTCCATATATTCTTTCATGCTTCCTTTAAAAGTCACCTTAACTGATTCTGGAATAGGCATTGATGCTTCACCTGTAGCTAAAGCTAAAGCCACAGTTCCTGAGTCGGCTCCAAATGCAACCCCTTTCGACATTCTGGTATGAGAGTCCCCTCCAATAATAATAGCCCAGTCATCAATAGTGATATCATTTAATACTTTATGAATTACGTCTGTCATAGAATGATAAACCCCTTTTGGATCACGTGCCGTAATCAATCCAAAATCGTTCATAAATTTCATCAACTTTGGAATATTTGCTTGTGCTTTTTTATCCCAAACCGAAGCGGTATGACAGCCTGATTGATAAGCTCCGTCAACTGTTGGCGAAATTACAGTAGCCGCCATAGACTCTAATTCTTGCGCAGTCATAAGCCCTGTAGTATCCTGAGACCCTACAATATTTACTGCTACACGAACATCAGAGCCTGCATGTAATACTTTACCTGGTGTTGTACCAACAGCATTTTTGTTAAATATTTTTTCTACAGCTGTAAGCCCTTGCCCTTCTACAGAAACCTCTTTTGAAGGAGCAAACACCGTTGGAATATCAATTCCTAATGTTTTAGCAGCAAACGTTTGGATTTTTTTACCAAAAACAATTGCATATGAACCACCAGCTTTGATGAATTCCATTTTTTGTGGCGTGAAAGCTTTTGAGATATCGATTAATTCTTGCTCGCCATTATATAATTTCTTTTCCTTAGTATTGATTGTAAGTACCGTACCTGTAGCTACAGAATAAACCTCTTCTAAAATTGGGTCTCCGTTTTCGTTAAGCATTGGTTTTCCATCAGCATCTATTTTTTTAACCCAGTTTTTAAGATCAATACCAATTCCACCCGTTACATCTACAGTTGTCAAGAAAATGGGAGAAATACCGTTTGTTCCTCCAACAATTGGCGCAATATTTACAAAGGGAATATAAGGGCTAGCTTTTTTTCCAGTCCAAAGCGCCACATTATTTACACCAGACATTCTTGAAGACCCTACTCCCATAGTACCTTTCTCTGCAATTAACATCACGCTTTTGTCTGGATGTTGTGCTTGCAAAGCTTGAATATCAGCTTGAGCTTGTGGAGAAATCATGCATTTACCATGCAACTCTCGGTCTGATCTTGAGTGCGCTTGATTTCCTGGAGACAATAAATCTGTAGAGATATCTCCTTCTCCTGCAATAAATGTTACCACCTGAATCTCTTCAGGTATTTCTGGAAGCTTTGTAAAGAACTCTGCTTTTGCGTAACTTTCAAGAATTTCTTTGGCAATTGTATTGCCGTTTTCGTAAGCTACTTTTAGACGATTAGTATCTGCGTCATAAAGGTAAACTTGAGTTTTAAGTACATCTGCAGCTTCTTTAGCGATAGCTACGTCATTACCTAAAGCTAAGTCCAACAAAACTTCAATTGAAGGTCCACCTTTCATGTGTGATAATAACTCAAAAGCAAATGCTGGAGTGATTTCATTTACTACAGACTCCCCTAAAATAATCTCTTTTAAAAACTTTGCTTTTACACCAGCTGCACTAGTTGTACCTGGCAAAGTATTGTAAATAAAAAAGTGAAGAGAATCTGCTCGATATTGATTTTCAATATCTTTAATTTGCGCAATGATTTCGCTCAACAACTCAGCAGTATCAATGGGCTTTGGATGTAATCCTTGAATTTTTCGTTCTTCGATCTCTTTGATGTAATCGTGATAAATGCTCATAATGTAGTATGTTAATGACCCTCCTTATTGATGATTTCAATACCAAAAAGCCATAATAATTAAGTGTTTTATTTTTTTTGTACGCAAATTTAGGAATTAAAGCCGAGAATTAAAAAAATTTAATAGAACTCCCCTTTTTGAAAATTATTATCGACAAAAACAGCAGATCATCATTATTTATTGATAAAAATTCAATTTTTGCAAAGATTTTTGATTATTCAATATTTTAAAAAGATTTTTTTATCAATATGAAAATATACGACAAAATAAAAAAAGACTCTTTGTTGTATTTCAAACAAAGAACCTTTCTAAATAAGACAACTATAACGTTATAATAGCTTTTCTATGATCGTTTCTTCAGAAATTCCCTCTGCATCGGCTTTATAGTTTTTGATGATTCTGTGACGCAAAATTCCTGTTGCCACAGCCTTCACATCTTCTATGTCTGGGGAGAATTTTCCATTAAAAGCAGCATTCGCTTTTGCAGCTATAATCAAGTTTTGCGAAGCCCTTGGACCAGCACCCCAATCCAAATAATTTTTTACATAATCATTAGACAAAGGGTTGTTAGGACGAGTTTTACTAACCAAAGTTACCGCATACTCGATTACATTATCTGCCACAGGTATGCGACGAATTAAATGCTGATACTCTATAATCTCCTCGGCTGTAAATAATGGATTAATAGCTAACTTAACATCTGAAGTTGTATTTTTCACTACTTGTACTTCTTCCAAAAAACTAGGATAATCCAACTTGATTGCAAACATAAAACGATCCAACTGTGCCTCCGGCAACGGATAAGTTCCTTCTTGCTCGATGGGGTTTTGAGTTGCCAAAACAAAATAAGGCAAATCTAATTTATAATTATGACCTGCAATCGTAACTGCACGTTCTTGCATGGCTTCCAACAAAGCGGCTTGTGTTTTTGGAGGAGTTCTATTGATCTCATCAGCCAAAATAATATTCGAGAAAATTGGCCCTTTTATAAACTTAAAATGTCGATTTTCATCTAAAATTTCACTCCCCAAAATATCGGAAGGCATCAAATCTGGGGTAAATTGAATTCTTTTAAAATCCAAACCAAGTGCTTGCGCTAAAGTATTTACCATTAACGTTTTTGCTAAACCTGGCACACCAACGAGCAATGCATGACCACCAGAGAAGATAGAAAGGACAATTTGATCAATCACATCATCTTGACCTACAATAATTTTTGCAATCTCTGTTTTGAGTTGGTTTCGCTTTTGAACTAAAGCATGAATAGCATCAACATCTGACATATAAGTTTGTTTTAATTAAAAAAGAGTTAGTCTATGAAATCATAAAACTAACTCTTTTTATTTATTATATAAAAATTATTTTTTTAACCAGTTATTCGTAAAAGCACAGTCTCTATACTCTCCATTAATTTTGATGTAGGTTTCTTTGATTTTTTCTTCAAACCATTTACCTACTGCTTTGATTTGTTTTTCTTTCAAAGCCAAATCTTTAATTTTGATATAATCTTTAGAATAATCAGCGGTGTGCTCATCGATTCTATTGGTCACGGTTATAATTTTAAAAGTCTTTTTCCCTTGATCTTCTTCCAGAAAAGGCTGAGAAATCTCTTGATCTTTAAGATTAGAAACTCTGCTGTATAAACTTGGATCCATTTTGGTCAACTCAAAACGAGTGTCTTGTGTTTTTGGATTAATCAAAGCTCCGCCATTGGCTCTTGTTTCTTTTTCATCTGAAAGTGTTCTTGCTGCTTCTGCGAAAGTAATATCTTTATCGATGATTCTTTTTCTAATCAAATCTATTTTCTCTTTGGCTTCTTTAATGGATGCTTCAGAAACGGTTGGAGTAAGTAGAATATGACGTAATTCTAATTCTTGTCCTTTTATTTTTTCAACCAAAATGATATGAAAACCAAAATCTGTTTCGAAAGGCTCTGAGATTTCTCCTTCGGCTAATTTGAAAGCAACTTCTTTAAATTCTTTTACAAAAGGTGTTTTTCTATTCATTTTATAGAAACCACCAGTAGCTCTTGATCCTGGATCTTGAGTATACAAAACGGCTTTAGTAGAAAAACTAGCTCCTGCTTCAACTTCTTTTTTGAAGCCTTTCAAACGGTCAATTACTTTTTGTTTGTCTTCTTGGGTTACTTTTGGAGCGATAACAATTTGCGCCACTTCCATTTCAGCGCCAAACGTAGGCAAATCTGCTTTTGGGATAGCTTTAAAGTAATTACGAACTTCTTCTGGAGTGATTTCTACCCCATCAACAATTTTTTTACCCATTTCTGAGCTTAGTTTTTGCTCTTTCAAAACATCGAAAAATGTTGATCTAAGTTCTTCTTCGGAACTTTTTTTGTACATCTCTACGACTTTATCCATTGAGCCTAAATTCTCAACCATATAGTTCAAACGTTCTTCCATCATTCCTTTGATATCAAAATCTGAAACTACAATACTGTCTTGAATGGCTTGGTGAGCATAGAGTTTGTCCTCTAATAATTTTCCAAGCATTTGACATCTTGAAACTCCACTAACAGAGCCTCCAGCAGCAGTAATCTCTAAAAATGATTTGTCGATATCTGAATCTAATACAATATAATCTCCAACGGTTGCTATTACTCCATCTACTTTTTGGCGTTTAGTTGGATTTTCTTTTACTGCCTCTATTGCTTTTTCTTTTATCACTTCTTGTGCATGCATTGCAAAAGTTGCCATTAAAACGAAACAAATAGGAAGTACAAAATTGTATTTTAAAAACTTCATCGAAAAAAGGTTAAATTGTATGTTTAAATTATTATTTGACATGCTAATTTCTTGCTATTACTCTTTTTATGTCATTCGTAACAATTGTATTTTTTTTTGCACTACAAAAATTTCTACTTGAGAAAAAGCATATAAATTGCTAACAAAAATAGCAATTCAAAGACATAATACAACTATAGGCACTACTATTAACAAAAAATTATTAACAAGCCGTATTCGAAATGATTTAAAGTAAAACCAAAAGCGCAAAATGTTGCTCCCTAGCCCCGATAGCAGTGAAAATCCCCCGCTTTTTTTCGCGGGGATTGTAACGGATAGCGGGACGATGATCACAAAAAAGCGAATTCCCAACTGCTCCTAATTACTTCTATACTTTGGATTTGTTTCATTTAGAAGAGATAAAAAAGAGATTTGTACTTGCTTTTTTTTAATTCGTGTTTATAAATAGTACTTTTGCAAACTATTTAAAGCAAATATGAGTTTTTTACAAGAAATACAACGCAGAAGAACGTTTGGCATCATATCGCATCCTGATGCCGGAAAAACTACACTTACCGAAAAATTATTACTTTTTGGTGGTGCTATTCAAGAGGCTGGGGCCGTTAAAAACAACAAGATAAAAAAAGGGGCAACTAGTGATTTCATGGAGATTGAGCGCCAAAGAGGAATCTCTGTATCAACCTCTGTTTTGGCTTTTAATTACAAGGATAAAAAAATCAATATTCTAGATACTCCTGGACACAAGGATTTTGCCGAGGACACGTTCCGAACCTTAACGGCGGTAGATAGTGTTATTGTGGTGATTGACGTTGCGAAGGGTGTTGAGGAGCAAACTGAAAAGTTAGTTGCAGTTTGTAGAATGAGAAACATTCCGATGATTGTTTTTATTAACAAACTTGATCGTGAAGGTAAGGACGCTTTTGATTTGATGGATGAAGTGGAACAAAAACTGGGTCTTACGGTTACACCTCTTAGTTTCCCGATTGGTATGGGTTATGATTTTCAAGGAATCTACAACTTATGGGAAGAAAACATCAATCTTTTTAGCGGTGATAGCCGAAAAAACATAGAAGAAACAATTGCTTTCTCTGATGTAAAAAGTCCAGAACTCGAAAAAATTATCGGTGCAAAACCTGCTGAAAAACTTCGTGACGAGTTGGAATTAATCGACGAAGTATATCCAAAATTTGACAGACAAGAGTATTTGGATGGAAAAATTCAACCCGTATTTTTTGGTTCAGCTTTGAATAATTTTGGAGTAAGAGAATTGTTGGATTGTTTTATAAGCATAGCACCTTCTCCAAGAGCCAAAGAATCTGAAACAAGATTGGTCGATCCTAAAGAAGAGAAAATGTCTGGTTTTGTGTTTAAAATTCATGCGAATATGGATCCAAAACACAGAGATCGTTTGGCGTTTATAAAAATTGTATCGGGAACTTTTGAAAGAAATAAGCCTTATTATCATGTTCGCCAAAAGAAAAATCTAAAGTTTTCTAGCCCCAATGCTTTTTTTGCTGAGAAAAAAGAAATTGTAGACATTTCATATCCTGGGGATATTGTAGGATTACACGATACAGGAAACTTTAAAATTGGAGACACGCTGACCGAAGGCGAAATTATGAGTTTCAAAGGAATTCCAAGTTTCTCGCCAGAACACTTTAGATACATCAATAATGCCGATCCATTAAAAGCAAAGCAGTTGGATAAAGGTGTCGACCAATTAATGGATGAAGGTGTTGCGCAGTTGTTTACACTCGAAATGAATAATCGTAAAGTAATTGGGACGGTTGGTGCACTACAATATGAGGTAATTCAGTATCGTTTAGAACATGAATACGGAGCAAAGTGTACTTACGAAAACTTCCCTGTTCATAAAGCGTGTTGGGTAAAACCAGACGATGCTAAAAATGAGGAATTCAAAGAATTCAAACGTATCAAACAGAAATTTTTGGCCAAAGACAAATACAACCAACTCGTATTTCTTGCTGATTCTGATTTTACTATTCAAATGACACAAAGCAAATTCCCGAGCGTTAAATTATTTTTCACTTCAGAATTTGATTAATACAAGAAAGCCAACTCTAAAAAGTTGGCTTTGTTTTTACTTTACTTTTAAAAAAAAAGGCTTCGTTAAGAAGTCTTTTTTTGTATTTAAGCTTGTCCTGTTGGACCAAAATTTAAAGGAATTGGCGCTTGCTCTGTATCTTTAATTTCACCGTGAGCTAACTCAAAACGATGAACGTTATCCGACAAGGCCTTGATTAATCGTTTCGCATGTTGTGGCGTCAATACTATTCTGGACTTTACTTTTGCTTTTGGCAAACCAGGCATAATACTCACAAAATCCAAAACAAACTCCGAAGAGGAATGATTGATAATCGCCAAGTTAGAATAAACTCCTTCAGCAATACTCTCGTCTAATTCAATATTAATTTGTTCTTGTTGCTCTTTCATAGTAAAAAATTAAAGATTCAAAGAGGTAGTGATTTAAAAAATTCAAAGACGATCGAAATCGTCTTTGAATATATAATCTTACATCTCTAAATACATTAGTAAATGTACTCTTCTTTGTTAGCCATCATATCATTGTAGTCTTCTTTCGAACCTACAATAGTATTATCATACTCTCTCATACCAGTACCTGCAGGAATTCTATGTCCTACAATTACGTTTTCTTTCAAGCCTTCTAATAAATCAACCTTACCTGCCACAGCAGCTTCGTTTAACACTTTAGTTGTTTCTTGGAAAGAAGCAGCAGAGATAAATGATTTCGTTTGTAACGATGCTCTTGTAATACCTTGTAAAATTGGAGTAGCAGTTGCTGTAATAACATCACGAGCTACAACCAAGTTTTTATCCGTACGTTTCAATAAAGAGTTTTCGTCACGCAACTCACGTGGAGTAACAATTTGACCTGGCTTCAATACTGTAGAATCCCCTGCATCTTCCACCACTTTCATTCCGTAAAGATTATCATTTTGAACGATGAAATCTTTAGTATGAATCAATTGATCTTCTAAGAATAAAGTATCTCCTGGATCTTGAACTCTTACTTTACGCATCATTTGACGAATTACAACTTCAAAGTGCTTGTCATTGATTTTTACCCCTTGTAAACGGTAAACCTCTTGAATTTCATTCACTAAGTATTGTTGTACCGCTGCTGGCCCCTGGATTCTTAAAATATCGTCTGGAGTAATGGCACCGTCTGACAATGGCATCCCTGCTCTTACGAAATCATTCTCTTGAACAAGAATTTGACTTGATAATTTCACCAAGTATTTTCTAACATCACCAAATTTAGACTCGATGATAATTTCTCGGTTACCTCTTTTAATTTTTCCAAAAGAAACTACCCCGTCAATTTCAGAAACTACAGCTGGATTAGATGGATTACGAGCTTCTAACAACTCTGTAATTCTTGGTAAACCTCCCGTGATATCGCCTGATTTTGAAGAACGACGTGGGATTTTTACCAGTACCTTACCTGCTTTAATTTTCTCTCCATTCTCTACCATCAAGTGAGCACCAACTGGTAAGTTGTAAGAACGAATCAATTCTCCGTCTTTACCATAAACCAATAATGTTGGGATTAATTTTTTGTTTCTTGACTCAGAGATTACTTTTTCTTGGAAACCAGTTTGCTCATCGATTTCAACCATGAACGATTGTCCTTGCTCTAAATCTTCGTATTCAATTTTACCAGTAAATTCAGAAACAATTACACCGTTATATGGATCCCATTTACAGATAACTTCTCCTTTTGCAACAGATTGTCCATCAGCAACAAAAATACTAGAACCGTAAGGAATATTGTTTGTACTTAATAAAATACCTGTTTTTTCATCAATTAATTTCAATTCAGTAGAACGAGACACAACAATATCAACAGCGTTTCCTTCGTTGTCTTCTCCTTTAACTGTTTTTAAATCCTCGATTTCTAATTTACCAGCAAAACGAGCAATAATACTAGAATCTTCAGAGATACCTCCAGCAACCCCTCCAACGTGGAAAGTACGCAATGTTAACTGTGTCCCTGGCTCACCAATAGACTGTGCAGCAATAACTCCAACAGCTTCTCCTTTTTGTGTCATCTTACCAGTAGCTAAGTTTCTACCGTAACATTTTGCACAAATACCTTTGGTTGCCTCACATGTTAATGCAGAACGTACTTCAACTTTTTCTACTGGAGAAGCTTCAATTGCTTTCACAATAGATTCAGTAATTTGTTCTCCTGCATGAACTAAAATATCGGTGGTTAAAGGATTAATTACATCTTGTAAGGCAACACGCCCTAAGATTCTTTCTCCTAAAGATTCTACAATCTCTTCGTTTTTCTTCAAAGCCGATACTTCTACACCTCGTAGCGTACCACAATCTTCCATGTTAACAATAACGTCTTGAGAAACGTCATGCAATCTACGAGTTAAATATCCAGCATCTGCTGTTTTCAACGCCGTATCCGCAAGACCTTTACGTGCACCGTGCGTAGAGATAAAATACTCAAGGATTGATAAACCTTCTTTAAAGTTCGAAAGGATCGGGTTTTCGATAATTTCACCACCACCAGCAGTTGATTTTTTAGGTTTAGCCATCAAACCACGCATACCCGTTAACTGACGAATTTGCTCTTTAGATCCCCTCGCTCCAGAATCAAGCATCATGTAAACTGAGTTGAATCCTTGTTGATCTTCTCTAATATTTTTCATTGCCAACTCAGTCAATTGAGCATTTGCAGAAGTCCATACGTCAATAACTTGGTTGTAACGTTCGTTATTAGTGATAAGACCCATGTTATAGTTAGCAGAAATTCCTTCTACTTGCTCTCTTGCATCAGCAATTAATTTTGTTTTTTGTTCTGGAATTCTAATATCACCTAAAGAGAAAGATAAACCTCCTTTGAAAGCGAATTTATAACCCATATTTTTCATATCGTCTAAGAAAGCTGCTGTCGTAGGTACATCAGTCGAACTTAATACGTGACCAATAATATCTCTCAAGTTTTTCTTAGTCAATACATCATTGATATATCCAGCTGCTTCCGGTACTACTTCATTAAATAATACACGTCCAGCAGTAGTTTGAATAATCTTATATACTAACTCTCCATTCTCATCAAAATCTTTTGCTCTAATTTTCACACGAGCATTCAACTCTAATCTTCCTTCATTCAAGGCAATATTGACCTCTTCAGCAGAGTAGAATGTCAATCCTTCACCAAGAATAGTCAATTCAGGTGTAGTTAAACGTTCTTTGGTCATATAATATAGACCCAAGACCATGTCCTGAGAAGGTACTGTAATAGGAGCACCATTGGCAGGGTTCAAGATATTGTGAGAAGCTAACATCAATAATTGCGCTTCCAAAATTGCCTCAGGCCCTAATGGCAAGTGAACCGCCATCTGATCCCCATCAAAATCCGCGTTGAATGCCGTACAAACTAATGGGTGCAATTGAATTGCTTTACCTTCAATTAATTTTGGTTGAAAAGCCTGAATACCTAAACGGTGCAAAGTAGGAGCACGGTTAAGCAATACTGGATGTCCTTTGATTACATTTTCAAGAATATCCCATACAACTGGCTCTTTTTTGTCAATTATTTTTTTAGCAGATTTAACTGTTTTAACAATACCTCTTTCAATCAACTTACGGATTACAAAAGGTTTGTATAATTCGGCTGCCATGTCCTTTGGAAGACCACATTCAAACAATTTCATTTCTGGTCCAACAACAATTACCGAACGAGCTGAATAATCCACACGTTTTCCAAGTAAGTTTTGACGGAAACGACCTTGTTTACCTTTTAAGGAATCCGATAAAGATTTCAACGGACGGTTAGATTCTGTTTTAACAGCAGAAGCTTTACGAGTGTTGTCAAATAAAGAGTCAACAGATTCTTGCAACATACGTTTCTCGTTTCTTAAGATAACTTCAGGAGCTTTAATCTCCATCAATCTTTTCAAACGGTTATTACGTATAATTACACGACGGTATAAATCATTTAAATCTGATGTTGCAAAACGACCTCCATCAAGCGGTACTAATGGACGCAACTCTGGTGGAATAACAGGAATCACTTTCATGATCATCCATTCTGGACGATTCTCACGATTCAAATTAGATTCACGGAAAGACTCAACAACTTGAAGACGTTTTAACGCCTCAGTCTTACGTTGTTTTGAAGTCTCATTATTTGCACTATGTCTTAATTCGTATGATAATTCATCTAAATCAATTCGAGCTAATAAATCCATAATACACTCTGCTCCCATTTTGGCAACAAATTTATTTGGATCAAAATCATCTAAATATTGATTATCAGCAGGAAGAGTGTCCAAAATATTTAAATACTCTTCTTCAGTTAAGAAATCTAATCGTTGTAAAGATTCTCCATCAGCATTTTTAGCAATACCTGCTTGGATTACTACGTATCTTTCGTAGTAAATAATCATATCCAATTTCTTAGATGGCAAGCCTAAAATATAACCAATTTTATTTGGTAAAGAACGGAAATACCAGATATGTGCAATAGGCACTACCAAGTTGATATGCCCCACTCTATCTCTTCTTACTTTCTTTTCGGTAACTTCAACACCACAACGGTCGCAGATAATTCCTTTGTAACGGATTCTTTTATATTTACCACATGCACATTCAAAATCTTTTACAGGACCGAAAATTCTTTCACAGAATAAACCATCACGTTCTGGTTTGTGCGTTCTGTAGTTGATAGTTTCAGGTTTTAACACCTCGCCTCTTGACTCTTTCAAAATAGACTCAGGAGAAGCTAATCCTATCGAAATTTTATTGAATCTTTTTACAGGATTCTTATCTTTATTGTTGTTTCTATTATTCATCATAGTTTTTACTATTGATTTATTTGCAATTAAAAATTGATTTTAGATTTATGAATTATTGATAAAATAGTAGTTACTAAATTTCCAAAATTCATTAAGCTCTATTACCACGAATTACTTCTCAAAACTTCTCTCTGAAGTGCTAGTTATGTGTTTCCTGAGAATCAACATAAAAAATCGGAACGGGTTACGGGTATAAATCCTAAAAACTTTTATAAATAGCAATCAGTCCCAATAGACATGGAACTGATTGCTGTGAATTAATTATTCTTCTAAACGAATGTCAAGTCCAAGACCTTTCAATTCATGCATTAACACATTGAATGATTCTGGTAATCCTGGCTCTGGCATAGACTCTCCCTTAACGATTGCTTCGTAAGTTTTGGCTCTACCAATAACATCATCAGATTTAACAGTCAAGATTTCTCTAAGTGTACTTGATGCTCCATATGCCTCAAGTGCCCAAACCTCCATCTCTCCGAAACGCTGACCTCCAAATTGAGCCTTACCTCCAAGTGGTTGTTGAGTAATCAACGAGTATGGACCAATAGAACGAGCGTGCATCTTATCATCAACCATGTGACCTAATTTCAACATATAAATCACACCAACTGTAGCTGCTTGATGGAAACGTTCTCCAGTACCACCATCATAAAGGTGTGTATGTCCAAAACGTGGCACACCAGCCTCATCTGTTAAAGCATTGATTTGTTCGAGAGAAGCACCATCAAAAATTGGAGTAGCAAATTTTCTACCCAAATTCATTCCAGCCCATCCTAAAACTGTTTCATAGATTTGTCCAATGTTCATACGTGAAGGTACCCCAAGTGGGTTCAATACGATATCAACAGGAGTTCCATCTTCTAAGAAAGGCATATCTTCATGACGAACAATACGAGCAACAATACCTTTGTTTCCGTGACGTCCCGCCATTTTATCCCCAACTTTTAATTTACGTTTTTTAGCAATATAAACTTTAGCTAATTTCAAAATTCCTGATGGTAATTCATCACCAACAGTAATAGTGAATTTCTCTCTGCGTAATGCACCTTGTAAATCGTTCAATTTAATTTTATAGTTATGAATTAAATCATTAACCATTTTATTAGTTACATCATCAGCAACCCATTGACCTTTACTTAAGTGAGCGAAATCTTCAACAGCATAAAGCATTTTTTGGGTATATTTTTTACCTTTTGGTAATACTTCTTCACCCAAATCATTCATTACACCTTGAGAAGTTTTTCCATTAACGATTAGGAAAAGTTTTTCAATCAATCTGTCTTTCAATTCAACAAATTTAACTTCAAACTCCATTTCTAAAGCGCTTAAAGCATCTTTATCCTGAGTACGCTTGCGTTTATCTTTTACTGCTCTTGCAAATAATTTTTTATCTAAAACTACACCATGTAATGAAGGAGAAGCTTTTAATGAAGCATCTTTAACATCACCCGCTTTATCACCAAAGATAGCACGAAGTAATTTTTCTTCTGGAGTTGGGTCTGACTCTCCTTTTGGAGTAATTTTTCCAATCAAAATATCACCAGGTTTTACCTCGGCTCCAATTCTGATCATACCATTTTCGTCTAGATCTTTAGTCGCTTCTTCAGAAACATTAGGAATATCATTAGTTAATTCTTCATTACCTAATTTAGTATCTCTAACTTCTAATGAATAATCATCGATATGAATAGACGTAAAGATATCATCACGTACAACTTTTTCAGAAATTACAATTGCATCCTCAAAGTTGTATCCTTTCCATGGCATAAACGCCACTTTAAGGTTACGACCCAATGCTAACTCTCCATTTTGAGTAGCATAACCTTCAGATAAAACTTGACCAAGAGTAACTCTATCCCCTTTTCTAACGATAGGTTTCAAGTTGATACTTGTTCCTTGGTTGGTTTTTCTAAATTTAATTAGATTGTATGTCTTTTCATCAGGCTCAAAACTAACCATTCTTTCTTCTTCAGAACGGTCGTATTTAATAGTAATGATATTAGCGTCAACATATTCTACTACTCCATCACCTTCAGCATTTATCAATACTCTAGAATCTGATGCTACTTGACGCTCTAAACCAGTTCCTACAATAGGAGCTTCTGGACGAATTAAAGGTACTGCTTGACGCATCATGTTTGATCCCATCAACGCACGGTTCGCATCATCATGCTCCAAGAAAGGAATTAAAGATGCAGATATAGAAGCAATTTGATTTGGTGCTACGTCAGCATAATCAACTTGACTAGGTTCAATTACTGGGAAATCACCTTCTTGTCTAGCAATTACGTTGTCAGCAGTAATTTTACCTGTAGCATCCATTTCAATGTTTGCTTGAGAAATCATCATGCCTTCTTCCTCTTCTGCACTAAGATAAATAGGAGCAGATTCTAAATCAACAACTCCATTAGAAACCTTACGGTAAGGAGTTTCAATGAATCCCATTCCATTTACTTTAGCATAAACACCAAGAGAAGAAATCAAACCAATGTTTGGTCCCTCAGGAGTTTCAATAGGACATAAACGTCCATAATGCGTATAGTGAACGTCACGAACCTCAAAACCAGCTCTTTCACGAGAAAGTCCACCTGGCCCAAGTGCAGATAATCTTCTTTTGTGCGTAATCTCAGCCAATGGATTCGTTTGATCCATAAATTGAGACAACTGATTCGTTCCAAAGAAAGAGTTGATAACAGAAGACAATGTTTTAGCATTAATCAAATCTATTGGTGTAAACACCTCGTTATCTCTAACGTTCATACGCTCTCTAATGGTTCTAGCCATACGCGCTAAACCAACACCGAATTGTTGTGACAATTGTTCTCCAACTGTTCTAACACGACGGTTTGATAAGTGATCAATATCATCAATCTCAGCTTTTGAGTTGATCAATTCGATCAAATATTTAACGATAGTTATGATATCTTCCTTGGTAAGCACTTGCTTTTCCATTGGAGTATCTAAACCTAATTTTTTATTAATTCTATAACGACCTACTTCACCTAAGTTGTAACGTTGGTCAGAGAAGAATAATTTATCTATAATGCCACGAGCAGTTTCTTCATCAGGCGGTTCTGCGTTACGCAATTGTCTGTAGATATGCTCAACAGCTTCTTTTTCAGAGTTTGTTGGATCTTTTTGTAAAGTATTATGAATGATAGAGTAATCAACTTGGTTGTTATCTTCTTTGTGTAACAAAATAGATTTAACATTCGAGTCAATGATTTCCTCTACATTATCCTTGTCGATAATTGTATCTCTATCTAAAATAATTTCGTTACGTTCAATTGACACTACTTCACCAGTATCTTCGTCAACGAAATCTTCATGCCATGTATTCAATACACGAGCTGCTAATTTTCTTCCAATGTATTTTTTAAGCCCAGTTTTAGAAACTTTAATTTCTTCAGCTAAGTCAAAGATTTCAAGAATATCTTTATCTCTTTCAAAACCAATAGCACGGAATAAAGTAGTTACAGGTAATTTTTTCTTTCTATCAATATAAGCGTACATTACACTATTAATATCAGTAGAAAACTCTATCCAAGAACCTTTAAAAGGGATTACTCTGGCAGAGTATAATTTAGTTCCATTTGCATGGAAGGATTGTCCAAAGAACACACCAGGCGAACGGTGTAACTGAGAAACTACAACACGCTCTGCTCCGTTGATAACAAATGTACCACTTGGCGTCATGTAAGGAATTGTTCCAAGATAAACATCTTGTACAATAGTTTCAAAATCTTCGTGTTCTGGGTCTGTACAGTAAAGTTTAAGTCTAGCTTTTAACGGCACGCTATAGGTAAGTCCTCTTTCTATACATTCTTGAATGGTATAACGTGGTGGATCTACGAAATAATCGAGGAATTCCAATACAAAGTTATTTCTTGTATCTGTAATTGGAAAGTTTTCCATGAAGGTGTTGTATAAACCTTCGTTACCTCTTTCGTCAGATTTAGTTTCTAATTGAAAAAAATCTTTAAATGACTTCACCTGAACATCCAGGAAGTCTGGATAGTCTGGGATGTTTTTTGTAGAGGCAAAATTCAATCTTTCAGTCTGATTTGTTAGCATCAATGGACAAAATTTTGATTAAAAAAAAAGTAATAGTATCGTATAAATTTATTATACGAAAAAGGGTTTAGGTCTTTGGAACTTAATCCAAGACCTAAACCTAGTTCTCAAAACTGAGTTTAACTATTTAAGCTCAACTACAGCTCCAGCTTCTTCTAAAGATTTTTTAAGACCTTCAGCCTCTTCTTTAGAAACACCTTCTTTTACGTTGCTAGGAGCACTATCAACTACATCTTTAGCTTCTTTCAAACCTAAACCTGTAAGTTCTTTTACTAATTTCACAACAGCTAATTTAGATGCACCAGCATCTTTCAATACAACTGTAAATTCTGTTTGAGCTTCTTCAGCAGCACCTTCACCACCACCAGCAGCAACTACAACAGCTGCAGCAGCTGGTTCGATTCCATACTCATCTTTCAATATTGTTGCTAACTCGTTAACTTCTTTTACAGTTAAATTAACTAATTGTTCTGCGAATTGTTTCAAATCTGCCATTTTTTCTATCGTTTTAAAATGATTTGTAAAAATATAATTTATTTATTGTGCGCTAATTTAAGCAACAAGGAATGTCCTTGCTGAGATATTTTATGCTTCTGTCTCTTCGCTATTAGCGAATTGATTTTGTAAAGCAGAAATAACTCTTTGAGCTGGAGATTGTAATAATCCAATGATTTCTCCAATAAGCTCTTCTTTCGATTTAATTGTAGCTAAAGTATCTAATTGATCATCTCCAATGTATATCTCAGAATTGATATAAGCTCCTTTTAAAATTGGTTTAGCAGCTTTTTTTCTAAAATCTTTGATGATTTTTCCAGGTGCATTAGCTATGTCTGCAATAAAAATAGCACTATTACCAGTCAAAACTGATGGCAAATCTCCATAATCATTATCAGAAGCTTCCATTGCTTTTGCAAGCAAAGTGTTTTTAACTACCTCTAATTTAATACCTGCTTTAAAACAAGCTCTTCTCAAGTTTGAAGTTGTTTCTGCGTCTAAGCCAGAAATATCAGATACATATACAATGTTTGTACCAGCTAACTGTGCAGTTAAATCTTCAATCGCGATTGATTTTTCTTCTCTAGTCATACTAAAAATTTTTAACTACCAATTATACTGCTTTTGGGTCCAAAGCAATAGCTGGACTCATAGTGCTTGTAAGGTGAATTCCTTTAATATAGGTTCCTTTAGCAGCAGTTGGCTTAAGTTTGATTAATGTTTGAATAAGTTCGTGTGCATTGTCAAAAATTTGCTCCGCTCCAAAAGAAACTTTACCAATTCCAGCATGTACAATACCAGTTTTATCAACTTTAAAATCGATTTTACCAGCTTTAACTTCTTGAACAGCTTTTGCAACATCCATAGTTACAGTACCTGTTTTTGGGTTTGGCATTAAACCTCTAGGTCCTAAAATACGACCTAATGGACCTAATTTACCCATAACAGCAGGTACAGTAATGATAACATCAACATCTGTCCAACCATCTTTTATTTTTTGTAAATAATCATCTAGACCTACATAATCAGCACCAGCAGCAGTTGCTTCTGCTTCTTTATCTGGAGTAACTAATGCTAAAACTTTTACATCTTTACCAGTTCCATGAGGTAGAGTTACAACACCTCTCACCATTTGATTCGCTTTTCTTGGATCAACACCCAATCTAACTGCGATATCAACAGACTCATCAAATTTTGCAGAAGCAACCTCTTTAATTAATGCAGCAGCATCTTTCAAAGAGTACAATTTGTTCTTTTCAATTTTTGAAGCAGCCTCTTTTTGCTTTTTTGTCAATTTTGCCATGTTTTTCTCTTAATTAAAAAGGAGAATCTCCTGATACAGTTATACCCATAGATCTAGCTGTTCCAGCAACCATACTCATAGCAGACTCAATAGTGAATGCATTTAAGTCTGGCATTTTGTCTTCAGCAATCGCTCTAATTTGTTCCCAAGTAACACTAGCTACTTTTCTACGATTAGGCTCACCTGAACCAGATTTTAGCTTTGCAGCTTCCATTAACTGAACGGCTGCAGGAGGAGTCTTAACAACAAAATCGAATGATTTGTCTTTGTACACAGTAATTTGTACTGGGCACACTTTGCCAGGTTTATCTTGAGTTCTAGCATTAAATTGCTTACAAAACTCCATGATGTTAACCCCAGCAGCTCCTAAAGCAGGTCCAACCGGTGGCGACGGATTCGCAGCACCTCCCTTAACTTGTAGTTTAACTACCTTACTAATTTCTTTAGCCATTTTTTAAAAAATTTAACACGACAATCATTGGAAGCGATTGTGTGATTATTATAGTGTAACAAAATTATACTTTTTCAACTTGCATAAAACTCAATTCTAATGGCGTTTTTCTTCCGAAAATTTTAACCATTACCTCAAGTTTACGCTTTTCTTCATTGATTTTTTCAACAGTTCCATTAAAACCATTAAACGGTCCATCAATAACCTTAACCGTTTCACCAACATTGAACGGAATAGAACGAGTATCTGTACTAACCGTCAACTCATCTACTTTTCCTAACATCCGATTCACTTCTGCCATTCTTAAAGGAACAGGTTCACCACCTTTTGTTTCCCCTAAAAAACCAATAACACTAGTAATTGACTTAATAATATGAGGTATCTCACCAACCAAGTTAGCTTCTATCATTACATATCCCGGAAAATAAACTTTATCTTTTGCAATTTTTTTTCCTTCCTTAACAGTAACTACTTTTTCAGTAGGCACCAATACTTGAGATACGTAATCCTCCATCCCTAATCTAGCGATTTCAGTCTCGATATATGCTTTTACTTTATTTTCTTGCCCGCTTACAGCACGAACGACATACCACTTTTTCAAATTATTTTCAGTCATCCCCAGAAATTTACGCTTTCAACCAGTTAAAAAATCTCTCTAATGCTTTTGCAAACATTTCATCTACCCCCCAAGTTGCCAAAGCGAATAGTACTGAAAAAACAGCAACAACAATTGTTAGACGTTGAACCTCAGCCCAAGCTGGCCAAGTAACATTTGATTTTAATTCTTCAAATGCTTCTGAAATGTAATTAACAACTTTTGCCATATTTATACTCTGTGTTTTATATTGCACGGGCGGAGGGATTCGAACCCCCATCAACGGTTTTGGAGACCGCTATTCTACCCTTGAACTACGCCCGTATTAAAGCCAGTAACAGTAATAGTTACTGGCTTGAGAATTTATTATAGTTTAAAACTATAGGATTTCAGTCACCTGACCTGCACCAACAGTTCTACCACCTTCACGGATAGCAAAACGTAAACCTACGTTTAATGCAATCTCGCTTAACAATTTAACTTCGATAGTTAAGTTGTCACCAGGCATTACCATCTCTACACCTGCTGGTAAAGAAATAATACCAGTTACGTCAGTTGTACGTACGTAGAATTGTGGACGGTAGTTATTGTGGAATGGAGTGTGACGTCCACCTTCTTCTTTTTTCAAGATATACACCTCAGCTTTGAAGTGATCGTGAGGCTTAACAGAACCTGGTTTACAGATTACCATTCCTCTCTTAATATCTTCTTTTTGAATACCTCTTAACAAGATACCTACGTTATCACCAGCTTCACCTCTGTCAAGGATTTTACGGAACATCTCAACTCCAGTAATTGTAGAAGTTAATTTTTCAGCTCCCATTCCAATGATTTCAACTGGATCTCCAGTATTAGCAACACCTGTTTCAATACGACCAGTAGCAACAGTTCCACGTCCTGTGATTGAGAATACGTCCTCAACTGGCATCAAGAATGGTTTGTTTACATCTCTTTCTGGCTCTTCGATCCAAGCATCAACAGCTTCCATCAATTCAATAATCTTAGGAACCCATACTGGATCATTATTCAATCCTCCTAGAGCAGAACCTTGAATAACTGGACCATTATCTCCATCATACTCATAGAAAGATAACAAGTCTCTGATTTCCATTTCAACTAACTCTAACAACTCAGCATCGTCAACCATATCCACTTTGTTCATGAATACAACGATTCTTGGAATACCAACTTGACGACCTAACAAGATGTGCTCACGAGTTTGTGGCATTGGTCCATCAGTAGCAGCAACAACAAGAATAGCACCGTCCATTTGAGCAGCACCAGTAACCATGTTCTTAACGTAATCCGCGTGACCTGGACAGTCTACGTGAGCGTAGTGACGGTTAGAAGTTTCATACTCAACGTGAGAAGTATTAATAGTAATACCTCTTTCTTTTTCTTCTGGAGCATTATCAATTTGATCAAATGATTTTGCTTGACAGTAACCTGCATCAGACAATACTTTAGTAATTGCTGCAGTTAATGTAGTTTTTCCGTGATCTACGTGCCCAATTGTACCAATGTTCAAATGGGGTTTCGTACGGGTAAAATTTTCCTTTGCCATTTTACTTAATTTTTAATCTTAGTTATATATTTATTTCAATTTCCTACTTACTTGAGCCAACTACGGGAATTGAACCCGTGACCTCTTCCTTACCAAGGAAGCACTCTACCCCTGAGCTAAGTCGGCAGAATCCTTGATTAGGAAGCGCAGAACATACGACCTACTATCTCTAATCTTTTATTCTAAATTTGTGGGGAGAGCAGGATTCGAACCTGCGAAGTTTTCACAGCAGATTTACAGTCTGCCCTCGTTGGCCGCTTGAGTATCTCCCCTTTTAACCATAACCTTTAAAGAACGCGCTCAAACAATATTTGAACCTACATTGAGCCGGTGGAGGGACTCGAACCCACGACCTGCTGATTACAAATCAGCTGCTCTAGCCGACTGAGCTACACTGGCAATTATCAATAAAAAAGTCCGCTATTTCTAACGGACTGCAAATGTATAGATTTTATCTCTTAATCAAAACATTTTTTGAAAAAAAATTGAATTAAATATGAGATCTTATTTTTTCTTTTCTTTTAACCAACAAACGCTCCAATGATTCAGCCGACAAATCAACTGCTTCTTCAAAAGTTTTACATTGTTTTTTTACCAAAAAATCATCCCCCGGAACATTAATCTTGACCTCAACTACCTTATTTTCCTTATCACTTGTCTTTTCAACCTTCATAAAAACATCCGAAGAAACTACCTTATCATAATATTTTTCCAACTTATCCAATCGAACTTGAACAAAATCAACTAGCTTTCTGTCAACAGTAAAGTTAACTGCATGAACATTTACCTTCATAATCATTATTTTTTTGTGGTTAAACATGAAAGAAAACTATTTCTGGCTTCTTGGATGCGCTTGCTTGTATACTTTTTTCAACTCCGATAAGCTACTATTAGTATATACTTGAGTAGACGCCAAACTTGAATGCCCTAATAATTCCTTTATTGAATTTAAATCCGCCCCGTTATTTAGCATATGAGTCGCAAAAGTATGCCTTAAGACATGAGGACTTTTTTTTACCTTTTCAGAGACATCACTAAAGTACGAATTAATTGTTCGATAGACAAAAGATTGACTTAATTTTAACCCTTTTGAAGTTACAAAAAAATATTCAAAGTCGACCAACTCTTCCAATTTTAATCGCTCCTTTATATACAACTCAATACGACCTACCAACATCGACAACATTGGGACTATCCTTTCTTTATTTCTCTTACCAAGCACTTTTATAAAAGCAGCACCAACATTTACATCCTTATACCTCAAATTAATAATTTCAGCCCTACGCATTCCTGTAGCATAAAACATTTCAATCATCAACCTATCCCTTAAAGAGTCAAAATCAGAATCATCACTCAAAACATCATCAAGACTATTCATCTCTTTTTCAGAAAATGGAATCTGTACACTTCTTGAAGTTTTTAACGCCCTATGCTTCAGCAACGGACTAACAGAAATTTGTTTTGTTTTTAATAAAAATTTATAAAAAGCCTTCAAGGAAGCAATTTTCCTATTCACAGACACATTATTCAATCCCGAATCTACTAAAAAAACCACCCAAGCCCGAATATGAACATAAGCAACCTGCTCTAGAACAACCTCAAAAGAAGCTTCTTGTAAAAACAACTCAAAAGCATCCAAATCATCACAATACGCTTTTTGCGTGAGTAATGAATAATTTTTCTCCAAAACAAGATAATCACTAAAAGCTGCTTTAGTAGAAGTCATAAAATAATAAAATAAAAAAAACCGTTAGCATCAAAGTTATAAAACTTTAATCACTAACGGTACTAAATTTTGAAAATAGAATTTTAGATATTCTCTAAACTATCTTTCATATTTTGAATGTAAGCTGCTTTTTGAAACTTCATTCTATTGATTACTGATGGCTTAATAAAAGCAGTACGCGCTCTTAATTGACGAACAGTTCCAGTTTTATCAAATTTTCTTTTATAGCGCTTTAATGCTCTATCGATATTTTCTCCGTCTTTAATTGGTATAATTAACATAATTTTATCACCTCCTTTCGTTAAGTGCGCAAAAGTAGTAAAGTTTTATTAATTTACAATTATTTACAGATAATTATTTTACCGCAGGTTTATAATTTTGTTTATCAATAATCATTTTTGACAATATTTCCTTTAATATTTCTGAAGTACCTCCTCCTATCGGACCTAAACGACTATCTCTAAATAATCTTGCAAGTGGATATTCTTCCATATAACCATACCCCCCTAACATTTGAAGACAGCTATAAATAGTTTCATCAGCCACTTTTGTTGATTTTAATTTAGCCATCGTTGCTTCTTTGACTACATATTCTCCTTTATCTAAGCGTGCAACAGCAGCATAATTGAAGATTTTACAATGCTCTACCTCAGTTGCATGCTCCACAAGAGCGTGACGTAAAGCTTGAAACTTATTTATTGTTGTTCCAAATGCCTCACGGCTAGACATATAATCAATGGTATAATCCAAAGCGAATTCTGCTCTAGCATGTGCATTAATTGCCATAATCAAACGTTCCAAAGCAAAATGCTGCATAATATAAGCAAAACCTTTGTTTTCCTCCCCCATCAGATTTTCTAATGGCACTTCTACATTATCAAATGCAATTTCCGCCGTATCAGAAGCTCTCCAACCTAATTTATCTAATTTGGTCGCCGAAATTCCTTTAGATGAAGTATCCATTAAAAAAATACTAATTCCTTTATTCCCAAGTGCAGGATCTGTTTTAGCAGCAACAACATAATAATCTGCATAGACCCCATTAGTAATAAATGTTTTGGATCCGTTTATAATGTACTTATCTCCTTTTTTTATTGCATTTGTTCGCATTCCTGCAACATCACTCCCACCAAAAGGCTCTGATATACACAACGCTCCAATTTTTTCACCAGTTATACTTGGAACCAAATATTCTTTCTTTATTCTTTCATCACCTTCCGCATTTAGATGTGTCATTGCTAAATAAACATGTGCCCAAATAGCCGCTGCAAAACCAGATGATTTTATTTTTTGAAGTTCTTCTAACAAAATCACCATATAAAATAAATCTAGATTTAGACCACCGTATACTTCAGGATAAGAAATACCTAAAAAACCCATCTCTCCGAACTTCTTCCAAATAAAACGGTCGATAGTTCCAGATTTTTCCCATTGCTCAATATAAGGTACCACTTCCTTCTGCAAAAAATCCTTTAAACTTGCCCTAAACAAATCATGTTCTTCTGAAAAATATACTGAATTCATAAAATGCGTTTTTTGTTTTATTTTTAGAACTTCAAATATAACGCAATTATTTTTGCTTTATCAACAGGAAAACCCTTAATTTTTGACAAATCCTCAATATTTTTAAAATCACCATTCATGCTTCTATAAATTAAGATTTGTTTAGCCAATGCATATTTGAAGTAAATAAACTGAGACAGTTCTTTTAAAGAAGCGTTATTCACATCGATTAGTTCGAGTTCCGGTAATTTAGACACATAAAACTGACTGTTTACATTTTCGATTACTTCTGGAGACAACCCCCAGACCTCATTTAATTGTTCCATAGCCACAAAACCTTTCAAACTACTTCTTTGAGCGATTATTCGATTCGCTATGACCTCACCAATACCGTAAACCTTAATTAAATCTTCTTTTGTGGCAAAATTAATATCCATCTTAACTAGCTTCTTTCTGTCTTTTGTACCATAAAAAATAATTGCTTCCCTATTATTCTCTTTTTTTCCATTCACCCAATCAGGAAATTTAAAAAAAGGAGCAATTTTGCTCAAGAGAACATCCGAAACACCAGTTACCTTTTGAAATTCTTCTACAGAATTTACATAACGATTTGTTTTTCTAAAAGCATGCAGTCGATCAATTTCTTCTACAGACATTCCTAATTTATACCCTTTATAGTCTGATATAAAATTAGGATTGAACGGGTAAAGAGTACTCTTTGTCTGTTTGTTGTTCTTTAGCTCATCAATCTTTACTTGTAACGAAAGCCAATCTTTTGCGGCTAAAGGAATACTATTATTAACATTTTCTCCAACAAACCAATAAACCAATTGTAAAATGATTATAATTCCAAATAAAACCAAAAGCCCTTTTCGCTGACTATTGGTAAACTTTAAGTAAAACAAAAACCTATTCAACATCATAAAGCAATTAATATTCCAGCTAAAAATAAAAAAAACACAATATCTTAACAAGAAAAATACACAGTATTTAAACAATAACAACAAACATAACTAATTCATAATCTATAGTATTATTATTTTACAGATAGAAATTTGAAAAAAAATAGGCTTACAAGAGATAATTTTTTTTATTTTTTATAAAAAACAATACATTTGGAACTTAATAACTAAAACAACAAATAACCATGTCAATTTGGAGAGTTAAACCAATATCAGCTTTTGAAGCCGATATGAAAAAAAGTAATTTGAAAAGGGTTCTTGGAAAATGGAGCCTTACTGCTATTGGCGTTGGAGCCATTATTGGTGGTGGTATTTTCGTTCTTACAGGAACAGGAGCGTATTATCATGCTGGCCCTGCTTTAGCAATTTCATTTATAATTGCAGGTATTGCCTGTGTTTTTGCTGCTCTATGTTACTCAGAGTTTGCTTCTATTTTACCTGTTGAAGGATCTGCATACGCTTATGCTTACGGAACAATTGGAGAAATTTTCGCTTGGATTATAGGCTGGGGTCTTATTCTAGAGTATGCTATGGGATCTATGACGGTCGCCGTTTCTTGGTCAGGCTACTTCAATAAACTACTTAAAATGTTTCACATTGTTTTGCCAGAATACCTAACAACTGATCCTGCTAGTTATACAGGAGAAGGTTTTTCAATGAATTTACCAGCATTTTTAATTGTATTATTTGTAATTTCTATTTTGATAAAAGGTACAAAAAGTGCCGCAACAGCGAATAATCTGATTGTACTTCTTAAAGTATCTGCTGTTTTGTTTGTGATTATTGCAGGAGCTTTTTTCATTAATACTGACAACTGGCATCCTTTTATTCCTGAGGCTACTCAAATTATTGAGAAAGAATCCACTCATAATGCATACGGGTTAACAGGAATCGTTTCTGGTGCTGCAGCTATTTTCTTTGCTTATGTTGGTTTTGACGCTGTTTCAACACAAGCTGGTGAAGCAATTAATCCTAAAAAAGATGTACCGTTTGCTATTATTGCTTCGTTATTGATTTGTACTTTTCTCTACATTCTTGTGTCATTAGTTTTGACTGGAATGATGAATTACCAAGATTTTAATCCGCTAGGAAAATATCCTGATGCTATCAAAGCTCCTGTTGCTTATGCTTTCGACAATGCAGGTCAAGGTTGGGCTGGATTCATTATAACAATTGCGGCTACTGTTGGATTAATTTCAGTATTGATGGTTATGATTATGGGACAATCTAGAATTTTCTTGGGTATGTCTAAAGATGGTTTGATTCCTCAAGTATTTTCAAGAGTTAATCCAATTTCTGGAACTCCAAGAACCAACTTGATGATTTTAGGTGGAATCATAGCGACTGTTGCCGCTTTTACCCCTATTAACAAACTTGCAGATATGACTAGTTTTGGAACTTTATTTGCCTTTACAATGGTTTGTATTGCGGTTTGGATTCTAAGAGTAAAGCAACCCAATTTAACCAGAACTTTTAAAGTACCTGCTTTACCTATAATTGCTATTTGTGGAATTTTAATCAATACTTATTTAATGATTAACTTGAGTTTAGATGCACAGTTACTATCCTTGGGATGGCTTGCTATTGGAATCATAGTATATTTTGGATATAGTAAAACAAGATCAAAATTAAACAACGAAGAGACTGAACAATAGTCAATTTTATATTTAAAAAAGAAGCCGTTTCAAAACTGAAACGGCTTCTTTTTTATAAATCGAATACGGAAGATCTTTTTGCGCGGACTAAATCTTTCAAACGAATCCAAAAAGCTAAAGTTAAATACACTGCAAACCATAAACCTGCTGTAACAAATGACAAGTAAATAAAGAACAAACGAACATTTGTAACACGCATTCCTAATTTATCGGCTAAACGTGAAGACACATGAAAGCCGTGTTTTTCAAAGAAAAATTTAAGTTTGATAATTGCTGACATTACTTTGCAATTGAATTAATGAAATAGTGAGACAAAATTACATTTTTATCTTCAGTATTTAGAAGAGGATACAAAATGATTGCAAAAAAAACCAATTGACAACTACTAGCCCCGATTACTATGATATATACAAACTAAAAATTTATTTATTTTTTAGTTTAAAAAAAGACATAACAAGCCTTCGAATAAGAATTACACGAAGGTTTGTTGTGCCTTTCATAAGTTATT